>NZ_JBIWNY010000005.1:0-399328 GCF_044767465.1 Streptomyces sp. NPDC101237
GGCGTACCCGGCCCCCCCGGCGGCGGGGGGGTGCGGCGGGGCCCCCCCGCCAACCTCGAGCCGCGCCCGGCCCCCCGGGGGGGGGGGGGCCGCCCGCCCGGCCACAAGGGGATGCCGCGGCGTCAGTCGTTGACGCAGGTGTTGCCGAAGGCCGGGTTGAGCAGGCCGATCACGTCGATGGTGTTGCCGCAGACGTTGACCGGAACGTGGACCGGAACCTGGATCACGTTGCCAGACAGCACGCCCGGGGAGTGGGCGGCGGCGCCGTTCGCGCCGCTGTCGGCAGCGGCCGCACCGGCGCCGCCGGCGACGGCCGCGACGGCGGCGGTGGACAGGACCAGGCCCTTCGCGATACGCGACATGGAGGTGCTCCTTGAAATCGAGAAAAACATCCGGGCGGATGCCCAGCGCCGTGTCAACGCGCTGGACCGGCTCGGGTTGTGCCGCCGAACGAGTGATCTCCCGGAAGGCCCCCTTCACCAATCCGACACACATGCCCGGTTTCGACTGATTAGTGCGGTTAGCGATTACAGTTGCGAATCTCCCGACCTACCCGTATAGGCGGCACCTCGCACACCTCCGCCTCCCCTCCCTTCCCGAAAGGGCGAAGCCGGTCATGCGCAATCTCCTGGGCCCGCCGCTGCGCCGCGTATCGGTGAGCGCGCCCGCCCCGGCCGCGGTCCGGAGGGCCGGCGGCGGCGCGCGGGTACTCGTCGCCGGAGCCCGCGGCCGCTACGGGACTCTCCGCCCCGCCCGCGCCGTGCGCCACCGGACGGAGAGCGGTGCGGACGCCGTCCGGGCCCCGGCGAAGCCGTCGCCGCGCGCTCCGGCCCTCCGGGACGGCCCCGGCTCACCCGACGGGGCGACCGGCACAGGGCTGAACGGGCTACGCGTCCCGCGTGGCGCCCCCCGCCGGACGGGCCCGGTGGCCTACAACGGCGACCGGGGCGGCCCGGGTGACGCGCTCACGTGCTCCGTCGCCTGCCGTGCCCCCACCCCGTTCGCCGGCACCGCCGGTCCGGCGGACGGCGTACTCAACTCCACGATCAACGAACCAGGCCCGGTACGCGCCCGGCGTGAGCCCGCGTACGCCAACCCGCTCGGCCACGAACCGGATGTGTTCGATCTCGGTACCGCTCTCGTGCGGGGGCGGTGACCAGCCGACCTTCAGGCTCGTTTCCCAGCGCGATGCGGCGTGGGCGGGCGCGCTCTTCGCCGCCGTGGACGTGCAGTAGTGCGGCGCGTTCCCGCCCGCAGTCCCGAGCGCCCCCCGTGAGTTGAGGAATTCCGCGTATGCACCGATCAGCAACCGACCCTCGACGACGGGTCCTGCACCTGGCGCAACCCGTCGAGGGCGGGGTGGCCCGAGTGATCCTGGACCTGACGAAGGCCCAGCTCACGGCAGGTCTGCGGGTCGCGGTGGCCTGTCCGGGAGGTGAACTGGCCGACGCCGCGCGCACGCTGGGCGCCGAGGTGCACGAATGGCGGGCCGCCCGGTCCCCGGGCACGGGTCTCCCGGACGAGGTACGACGGCTCGGCCGGCTGGTCCGCGGGGTGCGGCCGGACGTGGTGCACGCGCACAGCGCCAAGGCCGGCCTGGCGGCCAGGCTGGCCCTGCGCGGCCGCGTCCCGACCCTGTTCCAGCCGCACGCCTGGTCCTTCGAGGCGGTCGGCGGGACCACGGCCGCGCTGGCGCTGCGGTGGGAACGGTGGGGCGCGCGCTGGGCGCACCGGGTGGTGTGCGTCAGCGAGGCGGAACGGGCGACCGGCGTGCGCGCCGGAATCCGCGCCCGGTACGCGGTCGTCCCCAACGGCATCGACACCGGCCGCTTCACCCCCGGCCTCCCGGACGCCCCGGCCCGCTCCGGGCCCGGTCCCCTGGTGGTCTGCGTCGGCCGACTGTGCCCGCAGAAGGGCCAGGACGTCCTGCTGCGGGCCTGGCCCGACGTGCTGCGCCGGGTGCCGGACGCACGGCTGGTGCTGGTCGGCGACGGACCGGACCACGACGCGCTGCGCCGGATCGCCCCGGAGTCCGTCGAGTTCGCCGGCGCCGCCGCCGACGTCCGCCCCTGGTACCGGGCCGCCGACCTGGTGGTGCTGCCGTCGCGCTGGGAGGGCATGGCACTGGCCCCGCTGGAGGCGATGGCCTGCGGCCGGCCGGTGCTCCTCACCGACGTCGACGGCGCCCGCGAGAGCCTGCCGCCCGGACACCGCGGGCCCTGCCTGGTCCCGCCGGGGCAGCCGGGCGCGCTGGCCGACGCCGTCGCCGGCCTGCTGCTCGATCCGGAGCTGCGCTCGGCGCTCGGCGAACGGGGGCGCCGGCACGTCCAGTCCACGCACGACGTGCGGCGCACGGCGGAGGCGGTCGCGGAGCTGTACCGCGAACTCCTCGGCGAACGCCCGCCCGTGTCCTCCGAGCGCAGGGAGCCCATCCACTCGTGACCGCGGAAAGCACCGTCCCCTCCCCCGGCCCGCAGCCACGGGAACACGGACTCTCGCCCGTCTCGGTCCTGCCGGCCCGCATCGCGGGAGGCTTCCGGTTCCCGCTGGGCCGCCCGCCCGCGCGGACCGCCTCCCCGGTGCCGCTGCTGGCCGCCGACCTGTGCGCCGCGCTGCTCGGCGCCGTCGCCCTCGACGAGGCCGTGCGCCGGCCGGTGCTGGTCTGCCTCCTGGTGTCCGGGGCGATACTGCTGCGCCCGCAGCCGGGCGGCCGGGTGGCCGGGGTCCTGGACGAACTCCCGGCGGTATGCGGCCGGATCGCCGTCGTCTGGCTGGGCCTGGCGGCCGCAGTCGCCGCCTGGGACCCGGACCGCGCGCTGCCCGCCCGCACCCTGCTGCTGGGCTGCGCGCTGCACGCGGCGGCGGCCTGCGCAGGCCGCGGTCTGGTGCACTGGCGCCGCCGTCTGACCCTGCTGCGCCATCCGCGCGCCGCGCTGGTCATCGGCCCCGCCGCCACCGCCCAGCGGGTCGCCGCCGCCGTGCTGCGCCACCCCGCCTTCGGGGTACGGCCGGTCGGTGTCGTCGCCGAGCGGCCCGAGGGCACGGAAGGCCTGCCGGTGCTGACCACCGGTGAGGAGGTCGAGCGGGCCCTCATCCAGAACGGGGTCCGGGCCGTCCTCACCGTGCACCCCGCCGTCCGCACCGAACAGGGCCCGCTGCTGCGGGCGCTGGCCGAGTCGGGCTGCGCGGTCTGGGAGGTCGACGCGGACTCCCCGGCCTACGAGATGCGCGACCAGCTCGCCGGGTTCTCCTGCCGTCGGCTGGAGATGCGCTCGCGGCGGCGCGGCAGCGTCGGCAAGCGGGTCCTCGACATCGTGGTGTCCGGGACCGCGCTCGTCCTGGTCAGTCCGCTGCTGCTGGTGTGCGCGGCGGTCCTGCGCCTGACCGACGGGCCCGGTGTGGTCTTCCGGCAGGAGCGCATCGGCCGCGGCGGGCGCCCGTTCACCCTGCTCAAGCTGCGTACCCACCGGCCGGTCGACGCGCACGAGGCGGCGACGCGCTGGAGCGTGGCCGGCGAACGCGAGATGAGCCCGTTCTGCCGGTTCCTGCGCCAGACCTCCCTGGACGAGCTGCTCCAGCTGTGGAACGTGCTCCGCGGCGACATGAGCCTGGTCGGCCCGCGACCCGAACGGCCTTATTTCGTAGGCCAGTTCAGTCAGAGCCACCCGGGTTACGCGGCCCGTCACCGGATGCAGACCGGCATCACCGGACTCGCCCAGATCCACGGGCTGCGCGGCGACACCTCCATCGAGGACCGGGCCCGCTTCGACAACGCCTACATCGACAACTGGTCGCTGTGGCAGGACGTCTGCATCCTGCTGCGCACCGCGGCGGCCCTCGTGCGTTCGACGGGGAGCTGACGATGAGCTTCGCACTCTCCGCGGCCGGGCCGCCGCGGCTGCGGCCGGTCCTCGCCGCGGCCGCCGTGCTCGCGGTCCTCGCGCTGCCGCTCACCCCGTCCGGCGACGAGAGCGGGGCCGGACCCGCGGACGCGGTGTCCGCCCTGGTGGTGCTGTACGCGGCGGTACGGGCGGTACGGGAGCGCCACCGGCCGCTGTCGGCGACGGCCGCGGTGGTGCTGGGCATGCCGGTGGTGGGCCTCGCGCTCGCCGCGGCCGGCGCGTCCTCGCCGGGAGCCGCGCTGACCGGCCTCGGCCGCTACCTCCAGGTCTTCGTCCTGGTGCCCGCGGCCGTGCTGCTGCTGATCCGGGACCGTGCCGACTTCCGGCTGCTGGCCTGGTCGTTCGTCGGGCTCGCCGGATGGCAGGGCGCCGTCGGGGTGCACCAGTACCTCACCGGGACCGGGGCGTCGTACCAGGGCGAGGAGATCCGCGCGGTCGGCACGTTCGGACCGCAGGACGTGATGGGCATGGCGACCGTGGTGTCGTTCGGCCTGGTCTGCGCGCTCGGTCTGGCGCTGGGCCGCTCCCCTGTACGGCAGCGGATGGTCGCGGCCGGGTGCGCGCTCGGCCTGCTCCTGCCGCTGGCCCTGTCCTTCAGCCGCGGCGCCTGGATCGCGACCGTGCTCACCTGCGGTGTTCAGCTGGCGCTGGCCGGGCTGCGGCGGGCGCTGAAGGTGGCGGCGGTCGCGGTCGCCGCGGGCGTGGTGCTGGTCGGCGGCTTCGGCGTCGGTACGGCCATGCTCCAGGAGCGCCTCAGCAGCATCGGGCAGGTGACCGACGCGCCGGACCAGTCGGTGGTGGACCGCTACACGCTGTGGGCCTCGGCGGCGGGCGTGTGGCGCGAACACCCGGTCATGGGCGTCGGGCTGAAGAACTTCCCGGCCTACCGGGACGGGCACGCCTCGCTGGCGCTGTCCTCCGGCAGCGACACCGAGGGCGCGGGCGCCGCGTTCCGCAAGCAGCCGCTGCTGTCCCCGCACAACATGTATCTGCTGGTGCTCAGCGAGCAGGGACTGGTCGGGGCGCTGGCGCTGGCGGGCGGCTGGCTGGCGCTGCTGGTGTGCGGGCTGCGCGGGTGGTGGCGGGCCCGCGGCGGTGCCGGTCTTGACTGTGCGCTGGTGGGGTGCGGGCTGCTGGTCTGGCAGCTCGTGGACTTCGCGTACGCCGACATCGGAGGACCCTCCACCGTGCTGACGGCGGTGGTGTTCGGGGCGGTGGCCTGGTGGGCACTGGCGGGGGCGGAGCCCTCGGCATGACGGTCACGCCTTCCAGGACCTCGGGCGTGCCCGGGTCACGTGTCGACAGCGAGTCGGCGGGCGCCGCCGACCGGGCTCCCGAGGCGGAGCCGAGGACGCCGGAGCCCCGCGCCGCCGACGCCGCCCCGTCCTCGCGCGGGGTGCTCGCCAAGGCCGCGCTCGTCACCGCCTCCCTCTCCGTCGTCGGCTCGTTCCTCGGGCTCGTCCGCGACCAGTCGCTGGCCCGGCTCTTCGGGGCCGGGCAGGACACCGACGCCTTCCTCGTCGCCTGGACCGTTCCCGAGTTCGCCGCGACCCTGCTCATCGAGGACGGGCTGGCGTTCGCGCTGATCCCCGCGTTCAGCCTGGCGCTGGCCCGGCGGGCGCAGGGGGCTCCCGGCGATCCCGTGCGGGCGCTTGTCGCCGGCACCCTGCCGCGGCTCGCCCTGGCCTTCGCGGCCGTCGGCGCCCTCCTCATCGGGGGCGCACCGCAGCTCGTCGAGGTGCTGGCGCCCGGCCTGGACGACCCCGGGCTCGCCGTCGACTGCACCCGGCTGACGGCCACCTGCGTGCTGACCTTCGGGCTGGCCGGGTACTGCAGCGCCGCGCTCCGCGCGCACCGGCGGTTCCTCGCACCGGCCGCGATCTACGTCGCCTACAACGCCGGCATCATCGCCGCGATGTTCGCCGTCGGCGGCCGCTGGGGCGTGCGGTCGGCGGCGCTCGGGGTGGCGGCCGGCGGTCTGCTGATGGTCGCCGTGCAGGTTCCGTCGCTGCTGCGGCAGGTGCGGCGCAGGGCCGGGGAGACCGCCGGCGCGCCGGTCGCCGAGGCGCAGCCGCTGGACATCGCCCTGATGGCCACCGTGCTGCTGTTCGCGCTGTGCCGGCAGTCGCAGGTGCTCATCGAGCGCTTCCTCGCCTCGCACCTGCACTCCGGGGCGATCTCGCACCTCAACTACGCGCAGAAGGTCGCGCAGATCCCGATGTCGATGTCGATGATGCTGTGCACGGTCACCTTCCCGGTGGTGGCCCGGGCGCTGGCCGAGGGCGACACCGAGCGGGCCCGGCGCCGGGTGGAGCGGGATCTGTCGGTGGCCGCGAGCGTCGTCCTGCTCGGCACCGCCGTGGTCGTCGCGTGCGCACCGCAACTCATCCATCTGCTGTTCCAGCGCGGCGCGTTCACCGCGGCGGACACCGCGGCCACCGCCGGGGTGATGCGGGTCTACGCGGTCGGGCTGCTCGGCCAGACCATGGTCGGGGTGCTGGTGCGCTCCTACTTCTCGGCCGGTCGCGCCACCTGGTACCCGGTCGGCGCCATGGCCGCCGGGATCGTCGTGACGTCCTGGATCGGCGCCATGACGGTGGGCCGGTACGGCGTCACCGGCATCGCCGCCGCCAACGCCACCGGCATCACCGTCACCGCCGTCCTCCTGCTGTGCGGCATGGGCCCGCGCAGCGTCCCGATCCGCACCCGGCGGGTACTGGCCGAGCTGAGCCGGCCGGTCCGGGCCGCCGTGATCGCCACGGTCGTCGGCACCTTCGTGGCCGCACAGCCCGCGGACCCGTTCGTCGGTCTGCTGGCCGGCGCCACGGCGGTGACCGTGGCCTTCGTCCTGCTCGGCTGGGCTCTGGACGCCCAGGGCTTCGCACCCGCACTCCGTTCCGTAGGCACCCTCACCAGAAGGCTCGCGCATGCCGTCTTCCATTGAGTCCGCCGAGAAGGTCGGACACCTGACGGGCCCGGTTCCCTGGGTCGCCATGTACCACTCCGTGGGTGACTGTTCGGACGACCCGTACCGGGTCACCGTCACCCCCGACCGCCTGGCCGGGCAGCTGAGCTGGCTGCGCCGGCACGGGCTGCGCGGGGTGTCGGTCGGTGAACTGCTCGCCGCCCGGGCCCGGGGCGACGGGCGTCGGCTGGTCGGGCTCACCTTCGACGACGGCTACGCCGACTTCCTCGACCACGCCCTGCCGCTGCTGGACCGCTGGGGCTGCGGCGCCACCCTGTTCGTGCTGCCCGGACGGCTCGGCAGCGACAACCGCTGGGACTCGCTCGGCCCGCGCAAGCCGCTGCTCACCGTCGACGGGGTCCGGCGCGCGGCGAGGGCCGGTGTGGAGATCGGCTCGCACGGACTCACCCACGTCGACCTGACGAAGGCCGACACGGAGACCCTGAGGTCCGAGACCGCCGACAGCCGGGCCGTCCTGGAGAGCCTGATCCAGGCCCCGGTGGAGGGCTTCTGCTACCCCTACGGCGCCGTCGACCACCGTGTCGTCGACGCCGTGCGGGAGGCCGGCTACGGCTACGCCTGCGCCATCGACCCCGGCGACCTGAACGGCGTCCACACCCTGCCCCGGGTGCACGTCGGGCAGAACGACCGGGCCCTGCGGCTCTTCCTGAAGTACCGGCTGCACCGGCTGCGCCGCCGTCCGGTCCAGGGGCTGTGAATGAGGGCTCTGCACGTCATCACGGGCCTGGGGACCGGCGGGGCCGAGCAGCAGCTGCGGCTGCTGCTGCGTCACCTCCCCGTCTCCTGCGACGTCGTCACGCTCACCAACGCGGGGCCGGTCGCGCGCGCCCTGGCCGCCGACGGGGTGCGGGTGACCGACCTGGGGATGGCCGGCAACCGTGACCTGGCGGCGCTGCCCCGGCTGGTCCGGCTCATCCGCCGGGGCCGCTACGACCTCGTCCACACGCATCTGTACCGGGCCTGCCTCTACGGGCGGATCGCCGCGCGGCTGGCGGGCGTGCGGGCCGTCGTCGCCACCGAGCACTCGCTCGGCGACACCCAGCTGGAGGGACGGCGGCTGACCGCCGGGGTACGGGCGCTGTACCTCGCGGGTGAACGGCTCGGCCGCTCCACGGTCGCCGTCTCCCCCACCGTCGCCGAGCGGCTGCGCGGGTGGGGCGTGCCGGGGCCGCGGATCGAGGTCGTGCCCAACGGCATCGACCTGGAGCGGTTCCGCTTCGATCCCGAGCGGCGGCAGCGCGCCCGGGCCCGGCTCGGGATCCCGCGGGACGCCTTCGTGGTGGGCGGCATCGGGCGGCTGGCGCCCGGCAAACGGTTCGACGTCCTGATCCGGGCCCTGGCCGAACTCCCGCCGGACTGCCGGCTGCTGCTGGTCGGCGGCGGCGCGGAGGAGGAGGCCCTGCGCCGTGCCGCCGCGCGGGCCGGGGTCACCGGCCGGGTCGTGTTCGCCGGTGAACGGCCCTACGTCTGCGACGATCCGGCCGAACCCGACCTGCCCGCCCTCACCTCCGCGATGGACGTGCTGGCCTCGCCCAGCGCCGAGGAGTCCTTCGGGCTCGCGGTGATCGAGGCGCTGGCCGCGGGGCTGCCCGTCCTCTACAGCTCCTGCCCGGCCGTCGAGGACCTGCCGCCCGCCGCCGCCCCGGCCGCCCGCCGGATCGCGGGCGGTGCCGGCGCCTACGCCGCGGCGCTGGCCGCCGCCCGCGCCGCCGGGTCCGGCCCGCGCACCGCGCCGGAGGCCGCCCGTCACTACTGCATCACCCGCAGCGCCGCCCAGCTCATGGACGTCTACGCGGCCGCACTCGCCACCGTCCCTCAGGGAGTCAGCACGCCATGACCGAGAACAACAGCAGGGCACCCCGCCCGTTCGCCCGCGCCCGCGCGGTCCCGCCCTGGTCGCTGCTGGCGGCCGGGGTGGTGGCCGGCGGGCTGCTGGGCGGTGCCTACGGCGTGCTCACGCCGGCCAGCTACACCGCGACCAGCTACGTCATCGCCGTCCCCACCGACAAGTCCGACACCGCCACCGCGCAGGGCTTCGCGCAGGCCTACGGCCGGGTCGCGACCCAGCTCGCGGTGCTCGGGGACGCCCAGGTGTGGGCTGGGGTGCCGGTGGACACGCTGCGCAGGAACGTGCAGACGGAGACCTCGCCGGACGCGCCGATGGTCGCCGTGTCGGCCACCTCGCCGCACCCCATGCAGGCCGCCGACATGGCGAACGCGGTGGCCCGGTCGCTCACCCAGCACGCCAACGACAGCAAGGGCGACACCCACGTCGAACTCCTCCAGTTCTCCCGGGCGCCGAAGCCGGTCGCGCCGACCTCGGCGTCCGCGAAGGTGACCGGTCTGGTGGGCGCGAGCGCGGGCGGACTGCTGGCCGGTCTCACGCTGCTGGTGCGGCCCCGGCGCCGCACGGAGGAACCCGTCCCGCAGGCCTCCGTGCCCGGCCCGACCGTCGCCGCCGACGTGCACGGACAGCTGTGACGACGACGGCTCCCCCGACGCTCGCCGCGCACACCGCCGAACTCGTCACCGACGAGGACGTCTTCGCCGAGCTGGCCCCGGCCTGGGAGCGCCTGTACCGGCGGTGCGGCGCGGCCACCCCGTTCCAGAGCCACGCCTGGCTGCACTCCTGGTGGCGCTCCTACGGCGTGCCGGGCCGGCTGCGCCTGGTCCTGGTGCGGCACGGCGGTGACCTGGTCGGCGCGGCCCCGCTGATGCTGGCGCACCGGCCGCTGCCCACGCTGGTGCCGCTCGGCGGGGCGATCTCCGACTACACGGACGTCCTGCTCCCCGACGGCGACGACGGCCGGGCCGCGGGCGCCCTCACCGGGGAACTGGCCCGAGCGGCCCGGACGGCGCTGATCGACTTCCGCGAGGTGCGTCCGGGCGCCGCGGTCGAGCGGGTGCGGGAGCGCTGGCGGGGGCCGTGCCGCACGGTCGCCGACTCGCTGTGCCTGGAGCTGCCCGCGGTGGACATGGACGAGCTGGTGGCGCGGCTGCCCTCGAAGCAGGCCCAGCGGGTCCGCGCCAAGCTGCGCAAGCTGGGCTCGCTCGGGGTGCGCAGGGACGTCGTGGCGCCCGGGGACGTGGACACCGCGCTCGGCCGGCTCCTCGATCTGCACCGGCTCCAGTGGGAGGGCCGGAAGGTGACGACGGAACACCTCCAGCCGCGGTTCCGGGAGCATCTGGTGCGCTCGGTGGGGCCGATGGTGCGCTCCGGGAACGCGGTGGTCACCGAGTTCCGGCTGGACGGCGAGGTGGTCGGCGTCGATCTGACCCTGCTGTCGCCGAGCCTGGCCGGCGGCTACCTGTACGGGGTGCATCCGGGGCTGCGGGAGCGCAAGGCGGACGTGGCGGTGATGCTGCTCGACGCCTGCACCCAGCACACCGGGACCGGCGAGCGGGGTGCGCTGAGCCTGCTGCGCGGCGACGAGCCGTACAAGCACCACTGGCGGCCCCGGCCGGTCGCCAACCAGCGGCTGCTGCTGGCCCGGCGCCGCACCGCGCCGCTGCTGACGGCGGCGCTGTGCGACGCCGCCGCCCGCCAGCGGGTCAAGGAGGTGCGGCGCCGGTGGCAGGAGCGGCGGCAGGACTAGGACGGCGTGTCCTGGTCCCGCGTGCGCGACCACCAGTCGAGGCGGACGCAGAGCTTCCCGCCGAGCCAGTACTCGATCCAGTCGCCCAGGTCCATCGGCGCGCAGCCGGCCGGGGGCGTGGTGCCCGCGGGGGGCGTGGCGGACGGCGTCGGATCCGGGCTCGGGGCGGCCGGGGTGGGCGCCGGCGTCGAGGTCGCGCCGTCGGTCCGGCCGGAGAGGGCCGTGCGGTACACCCGCGACGAGCGCGGGTTGTCGGCGCACTGCCAGACCCCGTGCGGGCAGTAGTCGGTCACCGTGTTGTACAGCGGCCGGTGCTCGTCCATCCAGGCGAGCATCCGCCGCATGTACTCGGCGTTGTCACCATTGCGGAAGAGACCCCATTCCGGATAGGACACGGGTTTTCCGTGGGCCTTCGCGAAATCGACGTGGTCCTGGAGTCCGTAGGGCTCCCGGACCTGTTCGTCGAAGGAGACACCGGCGGGCTGGTCGTAGGAATCCATGCCGACGATGTCGACCGTGTCGTCACCGGGATAGCACTGCGTCCACGGGACCGCGTCACGGCCCCGGCTCGGCGTGAAGTCGAACCGGAATTTCTGGCCCGGCACCGCACGCATGGTGGTGACGATCCTTTTCCAGTAGGTCCGCCAGGCCGCCGGGTCGGGTCCGCAGCGGTGGGTGTAGGTGGTGCCGTTCATCTCCCAGCCGAGCACGACGACCGTGTCCGGCACCTCCAGCTCGACCAGCCGTTCGGCCAGCGCCCGGAAGTGCCGGTCGAACTCTCCGGCGGCGCCGCGCGCCAGCAGCGTCCGGACCTCGGCGTCCCCGATGTGGTCCTCGTTGCGCTCCTGCATGGGCACGTTGAGGACGAGGGTCCGGTCGTCCTTCTCGCGCCGCCAGTGCGCCCAGACGTCCAGGAAGCCGGGCGCGCCCTCGATGTCGGACCAGCGGTTTCCGGGAAGATACGTGTGCGCGACCTTCAGCTCGGTTCCGCCGAGCCAGCCGCTCAGCTGTGTCATCCGGGCCACGCCCAGCGGCCCGGAGTCCAGGAAGGCACCGAAGGCGGGCGGCGCCGGGACGGCGGGCGCGGGTGCGGGCGTGGCCGGCGTCGTCCCGGCGGCCGCGGGGCTCACCGCCGCCGGCATCGGGGCCGCGGACGCCGGGACGGAGGTCGTGGGCGTCGGAGCCGGCGTCGGGTCCGTGGCCAGGGCCACCTCCGCGCCCGCGGCGAATCCCGGACCGGTCGCCAGGGTCGCCGAGGCGACGACGACCGCCGCCACCGCGCCGACCACGGCCCGCCGGTGCGACCGGGACCTCGGCTGCCTTCGCTGCCGTGGAGCCATGCCTGCTCCTTTCTCCACCAGTTCTCGTCCGTTCTGCTCGTCCGCTCGCACATTCGCTGAGGAAGTACCAGTTACTGACACTCAGTCATATCAATATGAATTCCGCCAGTGCGGCTGAGGCGTTCGGGTGCGCCGAAGGCCCGCACGGGTGAACCGACGCTAAGGAAATGGTCCGTGTCGCTGCTAGACGTCCGGGTCCCCGCGGTTGTGCTGCGGATCGACCGGAATCCCTTTCACCACGGCACCCTCGGGGCGGTGCGCTCGCTCGGCAGGGCCGGTGTGGACGTCCATCTGGTCGCCGACTCCACCGGCAGCCCGGTCGGCAGGTCCCGTTTCGTACGGCAGCTGCATCCGCCGCCGGCGCCGGGTTCGTCCGCCGCGGAGATCGTGGCGGTGCTGCGCCGGGTGGCGGCGGGGATCGCGCGGCCCGCGGTGCTGATCCCGATGGACGACGCGAGCGCGGTCGCGGTCGGCCGGTTCCGCGAGGACCTGGCGCCCGTCTACCTGCTGCCGCGGCAGCCCGTCGGGCTGCCCGAGCGGGTCGCCGACAAGGCCGAGCTGGCAGAGGTGTGCGCGGCGGCCGGGATCCCGCACCCGCGCACGCTGGTCCCGGACAGCGCCGAGCAGGCGGCCACGGCCGTCTGGCGGCTCGGGCTCCCGGTGGTCGCCAAGTGGAGCCGGCCGTGGCTGGTCCCGGCCGGGTCCGGGCTGCGCAGCACGGTCGTGGTGCGCTCGGCGCGCGAGGCGCGGGACCTGTTCCGGCGGACCGACGAGGCGGGCAGCAGGCTGCTGTTGCAGGAGTTCCTGCCGCCGGGCCCGGACCGCGACTGGTTCTTCCACGGGTACACCGACCGCACCGGTGTGGTGCGCGCGGGCGGGCCGGGCCGCAAGCAGCGGTCCTGGCCGCGCGGGGCGGGCCTGACGGCGGTCGGCGTGTGGACGCCCAACCCGCAGGTCCAGGGACTGGCCGAGCGGCTCACCGGCGAACTCAGCTTCCGGGGGATCTTCGATCTGGACTTCCGGCGCTGCGGCGACACCGGCCGCTACCACCTCCTCGACTTCAACCCGCGGCCCGGCGCGCAGTTCCGGCTCTTCACGGACAGCGCGGGCCTGGACGTCGTACGGGCCCTGCACCTGGATCTGACCCACCGTCCGACGGCCGCCGGTGCGCCGCTGGCCGGGCGGTCGTTCGTGGTGGAGAACTACGCCCCGCTGAGCGCGCTGCGGCCGGCCCCGCGCGGGCGCGAGCTGGCCTGGAACGCGCCGGACGACCGGGGTCCCGGTCTGGCGATGTGGGCGCTGTGGGGCCGGCACGTGGCGGGCCGGCTGCTCGGCCGGCTGCGCCCCGGCCGGACCCCGGTCCCCCGGGCCGTCCCCGTCGTGGTCCGCCAGGCCGGGCAGCCGGCCGACGAGCGCCGTCCGGTGGCCCGCGGCGAGGAGCTGACCGGGGTCTCCGGCACGACCGGCCTGCCCGGTCCCTCCGACCGCTGCGACGACGAGAAGGCGGGCAGCAGCTGATGGACGACCCGCTGGTGGTGGGCACGGGCCCGTACGTCCTGTCCAGCGCGGCGCACGCCGCGGCCGTGGGGCTGAACGTCCGCGTCTTCGGCCGCCCGACGGCGTCCTGGCGTGACCCCGTGCCGCGCGGGATGTTCCTCAAGTCCGAGCCGTGGGACTGCGCCCCGGCCGATCCCGAGGCGTGCCGGCGACTGGACGTGTACTGCGCGGGCCGGGGTGTGGAGGCCCGGCACGGACGGCCGATCCCGCTGGACGTGTTCGCCGGGTACGGGCGGTGGTCCGCCCGCGACGCGGCCCCGCCCGTCGACGAGCGCGCGGTCACCCGGATCACGCCCCGGACCGGCGGCTTCGAGGCGGCCACCGAGGACGCCCTGAGTGCCGGGTCCCGGACCTGGCGTCCGGGACCCGGCACCGGCTCCTAGGAGCGGCGGGACGCGGCCCGGCCGCGGCGGAACAGCATGGTGCCGGCGGCGATCAGCGCGGCGCTGGCGGCCGAGGCCACGGTCATGGCCGTACGGTCGCCGCCGGTGTGCGGCAGGCTCGGCGGCGGGGTCGGAGCCGGCGGGGAGGGCGGCGGGGTCCAGGTCGGCGGCGGCGTGGGGCTCGGCGGCGGCGTCCGGGTGGGCGGCGGCGTCGGGCTCGGCGGGGGCGTGGTCTCCTCGCAGGGGGGTGGGGTCTCCTCGCCGTAGGCGGGCGGGGCGGTCGTGGGTGCGCCTTCGGCGCCGTATCCCGCGGCGCAGCCCGTGCTGCCGTAGGCCGCGCCGTCGTCGCCCGGGGCGCCGTAGGCGGAGTCGCCGTAGGAGGTGTCGTGCGCGCGGGCGTCGGTGGGTTCGCCGGAGGCCGGGGTGTTCGCGCGGGCGTCGGTGGGCTCACCGGAGGCCGGGACGCTCGCGCGGTCACCCATGGGCTCACCGGTAGCCGGGGTGTTGGCGCGGTCGCCCGTGGGCTCACCGGAAGCCGGGACGCTCGCGCGGTCACCCATGGGCTCACCGGAAGCCGGGACGCTCGCGCGGTCACCCATGGGCTCACCGGTAGCCGGGGTGTTGGCGCAGGAGTCGCCGAGGGCCGGGTTCAGGGCGGCGGCCACGTCGACCGAGTTGCCGCACAGGTTGACCGGCACGTCCACCGGCGCCTGCACGACGTTGCCGGACACGGCACCCGGTGCACCGCTCGCGGACCCGGTCGCGTCCGTGTCGGCGAGCGCGGTACCGGTGTACAGGGACAGAATGCCGGTCGCCGCGGCGGCCACGACCATTCCCCTGCCGAGGGTCTGTCGCAATCTAGTTGTCTCCCTGTTCAGAAGTGGAAAGGCCGGCCTCGGAGCGTGGATACGAAAGATCGACGGTCCGAGGCCGGCCATGACACAGCCGGACGGCTGGTGCGCTGCGCGGACGACGTCAGCCGTTGGCGCAGGCGTTGCCGAACGCGGGGTTCAGCAGCGCGATGACGTCGACGGTGTTGCCGCAGACGTTGACCGGGACGTGGACCGGAACCTGGATCACGTTGCCGGAGAGAACGCCCGGGGAAGCGACGGCCGCGCCCTCGGCACCCGAGTCCGCGAAGGCCGGGGCGGCACCGGCCAGGGCCAGGATCGCACCGGCAGCGACAGCAGCGGTCTTCTTCATGAAATTTCCCTTCTCTGCGGTCATGCCCGTGTGACGGCCGAAACCGAGCGAGCACAGCATGAAGGCTCGCATCATGACCGGCAGACTGTAGAACGAGAAATAGGCGTCCGAAGAAACTACGGAACGCGCGCCGCCGGCTAATTCACTCGAACGCCTTCCCGGCGGAATAAGCCGGGAACAGCGAAATCCGCCCGTTCGGCGCGCATTCACACGCCGAACGGGCGGATTTCAGGAGACCGGGGTCACTGGTTGGCGACGCCGTTCGCCGACAGGGCCGAGATGTCGTCCAGGACATGCGACACCGGCTCGTCGCCCTTGGCCTGGGTGGAGTTCTCGGCGCACTGCTGGTTCTGCGGTGCCGACAGGACCGGCACGTCCTGGGCCACGCCGACGGCGGCGATGACGCCGAGGATCCCCTGAAGGTTCGCCTTCGCGGGCAGACCGACGCAGAGCTTGTTGAGCGAGCCCTGCACCAGGGTGGCCTGCGGGCTCATCTTGCCCTTGGTCACCGAGTTGCCGAACTGCTCCGTGGCGCCGTTGCCACTGGCGGAGGAGGTGCCGTGGTCGTTGCCGGTGGCAAGCGCCTGGGGGGCTGCCGCCGCCGACACACCTACGACGGACGCGGCGACCGCCGCCGCGGCCATTGCCTTCTTCAGCATTTCGCTTTCCTTTCCTGGCTCCGTGCGCAAGACGCACGTTCCTGCCCCGCATCAACCGTCCGCGCCGGGAATGGTTGCGGCGGCGGGGCGGCACGTCACCCGATCGGACCGGTCGCCGTCCCGGAAATCCCGTGCGGTCAGGCGGCAGCGCGGCGGCGCCGGGAATGTACGCGGTGTGAGCCATCGGAGTGAATCCGAGCAACCAATCGGCTCGCGGGGAGTTGACCAGTGGGCTCCGGTGGACGGGGTTTTTCCTGAAGGGAATCGCAAGTGATCAAGAAGGTTCTGGCCGTCGCCGCCGTCGCCGCCTCCGCGGCCGGTGCCACCGCCGTCGCCGCCTCGCCGGCCCTGGCCACCGGCAACGACCACGGCACCACCTCGTTCAGTGGCAACGGCGCCTCCCAGGCGTTCGGCAACTCCGCCACGTACGGCAACATGAGCCCGCAGCTGGCGCTGATCCAGGGCTCCTTCAACAAGCCCTGCATCGGCCTCCCGGCGAAGCTGAACGCCCAGGGTCTGGTCGGTCTGGCCGCCGTCGGCGTCCTGCAGGACGTGCCGATCCTCTCCGCGCCGCAGAACCAGCAGTGCGTCGAGAACTCCACCCAGGCCAAGGGCGACGAGCCGCTGTCGCACATCCTGGACGACATCTCGGCGCTGTCCGCGAACGGCACCGGCAACAAGTAGTCCGCACGCGTTCCGGGCCCCCGAACGGGGGCTCTCGGCCGGCGGGGAGTCCTTTCGGGCTCCCCGCCGGCCTGCGTCGTCCTCCGGCGCGTCCGGGCCGGCGGGGCGCTCTTCGCCTAATCGGACTGCGCTACTCCGAAGGGGGCAAAGCGCGCAACCCCGGCAGGGTTCCGGCCGTTGACGATCACGCAGCTCCTCCCCGGAGTCCGCCTTTCGAAAGGGATCGAACATGAAGAAGCTGTGGGCAACCGCGGCCGTCGCCGCCACCGTCGCCGGTTTCGCCGCCACGGCCGCGCCGCAGGCCATGGCCACCGGCAACGACAACGGCACCACGTCGGCCAGTGGCAACGCCGCCAAGTCGGAGTTCGGCAACTCGGCCACGTTCGGCGACCAGAGCCCGCAGCTCTCGCTGGTCCAGGGCACGCTGAACAAGCCGTGCGTCGGTCTCCCGGTCAAGGCGAACCTCCAGGGCCTGGTCGGCGCCGCCGCCGTCGGCGTGCTCCAGGACGTGCCGGTCCTGTCCGCGCCGCAGAACCAGCAGTGCGCCGAGAACTCCACCCAGGCCAAGGGCGACGAGCCGCTGTCGCACATCCTGGACGACATCTCGGCCCTGTCGGCGAACGGCACCGGCAACCAGTAGTCGAGCGGTTCCGCGGGCGGCGGGCCACCGGGTTCTCCCGGTGGCCCGCCGCCTTTTCCGTGCCCCGCGGCTCACGTCCGGTACAGCGCCTCGATCTCCTCGGCGTAGCGGGCTGCCACCGCGTGCCGCTTGACCTTGAGGGACGGGGTGAGCAGGCCGTTGTCCTCGGTGAAGTCGCCCTCGACCAGGGCGAAGGCCCGGATCGACTCGGCGCGGGAGACGGCCGCGTTGGCGTGGTCGACCGCCTTCTGCACCTCGGCCCGCAGCCGGGCGTCGCGCACCAGCGCGGCGAGCGGGGTGTCCGGCGGCAGCCTCCGTACGGACCGCCAGTGGGCGAGGGCCTCGGCGTCCAGGGTGATCAGCGCGGCGACGAAGGGCCGGCTGTCGCCGACCACCAGGCACTGCCCGACCGGCGCGCGGCTGCGCAGCCGGTCCTCCAGGACGGCCGGGGAGACGTTCTTGCCGCCGGAGGTGACCAGGATGTCCTTCTTGCGGCCGGTGATGGTGAGGTAGCCGTCGGCGTCGAGCGCGCCGAGGTCGCCGGTCGCGAACCAGCCGTCGTCGGGGAGCGCTTCGGCGGTGGCGGCCGGGTCGTTCCAGTACGAACCGAAGACCACGGGCCCCTTGACCAGGACCTCGCCGTCGTCGGCGATGCGGACGGCGGTTCCCGGGATCGGCAGGCCGACCGTCCCGGGTCGGGGCGCCAGCGGGGGCACGATGGTGGCGGCCGCGCTGGTCTCGGTGAGGCCGTAGCCCTCGTAGACGACGATCCCGGCCGCCTGGAAGAACAGGGTGAGGTTCCGGTCGAGCGGGGAGCCGCCGCTGACGGCGTAGCGCGTCCGGCCGCCGAGTTCCCTGCGGATACGGCGGTAGACCAGCAGGTCGTAAAGGGCCCAGGCGGCGTACAGGCCGGGTCCCGGGCCCTTTCCGGTGCCGAGGGCCTTGTTCAGGCAGGCCTCGGCGAAGCGCACGCCGACGCGTTCGGCCCGGTCGAAGGAGGCGGCCCGGCCGATCCTCTCGGCCGTCGCCCGCCCGGTGTCGTGGATCTTCTCGAAGAGGTAGGGCACGCCGACCAGGAACGTCGGCCGGAACTCCTTGAGGGCGGGCCGCAGTTCGTCCGGCTTCACGCTCGGGAAGTGGCCCATCTCGATCCGGCCCATCAGGCAGGCGATCTGCAGCGAGCGGCCCAGGATGTGGGCGAGCGGGAGGAACAGCAGGGTGGCCGCGGCCTGCCCGGTGGCAGCCCGGAAGACCGGGTACAGCAGCTCGACCGTGTTGGCGGCCTCGGCGTGCAGGTTGGCGTGGGTCAGGACGCAGCCCTTGGGCCTGCCGGTGGTCCCGGAGGTGTAGCAGAGCGTGGCGACCGACGCGGGGCCGAGGGCGGCGCGGCGTGCGGCCACCTCCTCGTCGGCGATGTCCGCGCCGAGCGCGGTGAGTTCGGCGAGCCCGCCCGCGTCGAGTTCCCAGACCCGCGGCCGCCCGGGATGCCCGGCGGTGCCCGCGGCGACGGTCGCGGTGTTCTCCGGGGTCTCGGTGACGACGTGCCGGGCGCCGGAGTCCCGGACGATCCACTCCACCTGTGCGGCGGAGGAGGTGGGGTAGACCGGGACGCTCACGCCGCCCGCCGCCCAGACGGCGAAGTCGAGGACGGTCCACTCGTAGCGGGTGCGGGACATCAGGGCCACCCGGCCGCCGGGTTCCAGGCCGGCGGCGATCAGGCCCTTGGCCACGGCGGTCACCTCGGCGGCGAAGGCCGCGGCGGTGACCGGGCCGCCGGCGCGCCGCACGGCCGTGGCGCCGGGCTCCTCGGCCGCGTTGGCGAAGGGAAGGTCGGCGAGGGAGCCGGCGGTCAGGGGCGCGGCGAGACGTTCGGTGCGCACCTCCCGTACGGCGCCGGTCCCGTCCCTGACGACGTCGACCCGGCCGCGGGCGGCCAGGTCGGTACGCCGGCGTGCTCGTCCGAGGTCGCTTCGTACGCCCATGGGCCGTCAACTTACTCAGAAGTAACGACGCGTCAACGGATCGGACGGTTCTGGGCGCCTCCGGCGTCCCGTGCCGGGCGGGTCAGTCCGCGGCGCCGGAGAGTCCCGCCTCCCGGACGGCCGTGGCCAGGCCCACCACGTCCTTGTCCTCGGTCGTCCTGGCCAGCGCCGACGCCCTCGACCGCAGGGTCGCCAGGCTCGGTGCTCCCGGGATGCCGTACGCGCCGTCCGCCAGCGCGTCCGCGAAGTAGGCCGCCAGCGCCGTCACCTGGAAGCGCGGGGAGGCGGACCGGATGTCGTCGTGCAGGGCGCCGGCCTCCATGGCGCCCGTGTTCTCGTGCGGGTCCCGGGTCCTGGGGTCGAGCCAGCGGACCGTGGCGGTCGCCAGGTGGCCTTTCGCGCCCGGCCGGGTGCGGACCGCGTAGAGGGCCGTCACCGTGTGGCCCGGCCCCACCTCGCCGCCGTCCACCCGGTCGTCGCGGAAGTCCTCGTCGGCGACCTGGCGGTCCTGGTAGCCGATCAGGCGGAAGTCGGCGACCGTGTGCGGGTCGAAGGCCACCTGGGCCTTGGCGTCGCGGGCCACCAGGTCGATGTTGGCCGGGAGTTGCTCGCAGAAGACCCGGTCGGCGGTCGCGGTGTCGGAGACGTACGTGGTGTGGCCGTCGCCGTGGTCGGCGAGGCGTTCCATGAGCGCGTCCCCGTAGTCGCTGCCCACGCCGACGCCGAACAGCGTGATGCCGTACTCGCGGCGATCGCCCGCGATCCGTTCGAGCAGCGCGTCGGCGTCGGTCTCGCCGTCGTTGGCGAGGGCGTCGGAGATCAGCACGACGCGGTTGGTGGCGCCCCGTCGCAGGCCGCGGACGGCGGTGGCGTAGCCGGTCTCCAGGCCTTCGCCGAGGTTGGTGGAGTAGAGGGCCAAGAGGCCGTCGACGGCGCGGTGCACGGTGCCGCGGTGACCGGCCAGGCGGGTCATCGGCAGTACCGTCTCGGCGTGTTCGCTGAAGGTGACGACGGCGACCGAGTCGTCGTCGCGCAGCCGGTCGGTCATCGTGTCCAGTGACTTCTTGGCGAGGTCCAGGCGGCCCGGCTCGTCCATGGAGCCGGAGACGTCGATGACGAAGGTGAGGGCGGCGGGCGGGCGTTTCGCGGTGGCGCCGGCCGGGCGGGTGGCGAGGCCGACCCGGACCAGCGACCAGTCGGGTTCGCCGGTGCGGGCGCCGTCCACCGTGACCGTGAAGCCGTCGCCCTCGGGCGTCGGGTAGTCCTGGCGGAAGCTGTTGACGAACTCCTCGGCGCGCACCGTCGAGGGGTCGGGCCGCGCGCCGTCGGCGAGGGTGCGGCGGGCGTAGCCGTAGGACGCGGTGTCCACGTCCAGGGCGAAGGTGGAGAGGCGGTCGGAGGACGGGGCGGTCGCCGAGTCCTCGTGCCGCGGCCGGTCGGGCGCCGGGGCCGGGAGGCCGGTGCCGCCTCTCGCGTCGGTGGCGGAGCGGGTGCCGTCGTCCGCCGCGCAGGCGGTCAGCAGCAGCGCGCCCGCGGTGGTCAGGGCGAGCAGCGCGGTCGCGCCGCGCCGCCGGGTCCGGTGCCGGTCCGTCATGTGTGCCCCCTGTGCCGGTCCAAGGCTCCTTGCCGGCCTTGTGGCGTGTGTCGACTGTGACGGCGCAGGGAGGCGGAACGTGCGGTACGAAGTGTTGCGGATGGATTGCGAACCGGCCACGGACCAGGGGTTTCGAGGCCGGAGGGAGATCCTCCGGTGATCCAGGGCGTATCGCGAACGTCCCGTCGTTCGCCCGGAGGGCGGGCCGCGCGGCGGCGGTTGCGTGCTCTGGGGGTCCCCCGGGCCGAAGACCGGGGGCCGGGCGGAAGTCCTCGTACGGGATGTACCTGGGCTTTCGCCCGGTGCGGCGAGCAGGGGCACCTCCCACGCCCTTCAGGCAGGGGGAGCGGGCACGGCGTCGCGCGGCAGACGGGACGTTCGCGACCCGTCCTAGGAGACCACGTCCTTGCGGGCGAAACCCCGGAAGGCCAGGGCGAACAGGACCAGGGCGTACGTCACTGAGATCGCGGTGCCCTGGATCATGCCGGACCACTCGGGATGCGGCTGTACGGCGTCGGCCCAGGCGTACTGCCAGTGCGCGGGCAGGAAGTCGCGCCAGTCGCCGAGCGCCGTCACCTGGTCGAGGACGTTGCCGACGATGGTCAGGCCGACCGCGCCGCCGACCGCGCCGAGGGGTGCGTCCGTCCTGGTGGAGAGCCAGAACGCGAGGCCCGCGGTGACCAGTTGGGACAGGAAGACGTACGCCACCACGATCGCGAGGCGCTGCGCCGCGGTGCCGGTGCCGAGTTCACCGCCGGTGGGGATCTGCAGCGGGCCCCAGCCGTAGGCGGTGGTGCCGACGGCCAGCGCGACCAGCGGCAGCACGATCATCGCGGCCAGGCTGAGGCCGAGGGCGACGACCAGCTTGGACCAGAGCAGCCGGGCCCTGGGCACGGGCGCGGCGAGCAGGTAGCGCAGGGACGACCAGCCGGCCTCCGAGGCCACCGTGTCCCCGCAGAACAGGGCGACCGGGATGACCAGCAGGAAGCCCGCCGACACGAACAGGTTGACGGCGGCGAAGTTGGCGCCGGAGGCGGTGGCCGTGTCCAGCAGGGTGACCCGGCCGTCGCGCCCGTCCGGCCGGCCGCCGACCGCGAAGGCGATCAGCAGCACGAACGGCAGCGCGGCGAGGATCGCGCCCATCACCAGCGTGCGGCGGCGCTTGAGCTGGCGGACCAGTTCGACGCGCAGCGGCAGGGTGCGGCCCGCCTGATAGCCGGAGGCGACCTCGGTGAGCGTGCTCATGCGGAACCTCCGATCAGGGTGAGGAAGGCGTCCTCCAGACGGCGGTGGGGGCCCACCGACGCCACCGGCACGTCGAGCCGGACGAGTTCGGCGACCAGCCGGGGTGCGCTGCCGCCGGGCTCCATGCGGACCAGGAGTCCGTCGTCCGCGCGGGTGACCGAGGCGACGCCGGGCAGCGCGGCCACCTTCTCCACCACCGGCTCCTCCACGGGCACGCCGGTGCCGACGAGCAGGGTGTCGCCGGAGCCGACGATCTCCGCGACCGGACCTGCCTGGATCAGCCGGCCGCGGTCCATCACCACGAGGTGGGTGCAGGACTGCTCGACCTCGGCGAGGAGATGGCTGGAGACGATCACCGTGCGGCCCGCGGCGGCATAGCGGATCATCACCTCGCGCATCTCGCGGATCTGCGGCGGGTCGAGGCCGTTGGTCGGCTCGTCGAGGATGAGCAGGTCCGGCAGGCCGAGCATGGCCTGGGCGATGGCGAGGCGCTGGCGCATGCCCTGCGAGTAGGTACGGACCGCGCGGGCCAGGGCGTCGCCGAGGCCCGCGATCTCCAGGGCCTCCCCCAAGTGGGCGTCGGAGACCGGGCGGCCGGTGGCCCGCCAGTACAGCTCCAGGTTCTCGCGGCCGGTCAGGTGCGGCAGGAAGCCGGCGCCCTCCACGAAGGCGCCGACCCGGGAGAGGACCGGGGCGCCGGGGCGGATCGCGTGGCCGAAGACCCGGATCTCGCCGTCGTCCGGTGTGATCAGGCCCATCAGCATGCGCAGGGTGGTGGTCTTGCCCGCGCCGTTCGGGCCGAGCAGGCCGAGGACCTGGCCCTTCTCGACGCGGAAGGACAGCTCGCGGACCGCGTACCGGTCGGTGGAGCCGGCGTAGCGCTTGCTCAGGCCGGTGATCTGCAGCGGGACCGCGGCGAGCGCGGGGTCGGGGGCCGGGGTGGCGGTGCGGCGGCGGCCGGTGAGCAGCAGGACCAGGGCGGCGAGCGCTCCGGCCGGCGGCAGCCACCACACCCAGCCGGGCAGGGCGGCGGCGGCCGTGTCGACCTCGGGCGCGGTCGGTACGGCGAGGGCGCCCCTGAGGGAGACGGTGTAGACCGCCGGGGCGGCCGGGGAGGCGTAGCCGAGGTCGGTGGAGGCGAGGACCAGGCTCAGGCGGTGGCCCTTCTGCACCTCGTGGTCGATGGCCGGAAGGGTGATCGTGACGTCCTTGCCGTGCTTGGCCCCCTCGACGCGGACGGGGGTGACCAGTTGGGCGGGCAGCACCTTGCGGGTGCCGTCCGGGCCGACGTCGTACACCTTGCCGAAGAGCACGGCGTCGTCGCTCGTCGAGGTGACGTGGACGGTGGCGGTGGGTGAGCCGGTGATCTGCACGGTGTCGGCGACCGGTGGGGAGTCGAAGTGGGCGTACTGGCCGGGGAAGTCCAGGGAGACGCCGAGGCCGAGGGAGGAGAGCTGGGCGAGACCGCCGGCGGCGCCGAGGCCGGGCAGGGCGGAGACGGCGGGCGGGGTGGCGCCCGCGGGATTCTCGACGCGCTGCGTGCCGCCCGTCAGGGCGATGGACCTCGGGTCGTCGGCCAGGCCGGGGTAGGTGTCCGAGGTGGCGCCGCGCAGCTGGGCGGTGCCGTCGGTGGAGTCGACGCCTCCGGTGCGGGTGATCCGGAAGGCGGGTCCGGTGCCGGTGGCCTCGTCGCCCTTCAGGTAGCGGTCGAACCAGGAGGTGATGCGCCCCTCGACGCGGCCGGTCTCCAGGTCGCCGCCGTCGTGTCCGCCGGCGATCCAGTCGACGTCGACGGGGGCGCCGTTCGCCCGGATGGCCTTGGCGGCGGCGTCGGACTGGGCGAGGGTGAAGAGGGAGTCGGTCTGGCCCTGGAAGAGGAGGGTGGGCACCTTGATGCTGCCGCCGACCGCCGAGGGCGAACGTTCCTCCAGGAGTTCGACGGCGGCCGCGTCCGGCCGGCCGGTCTCGGCGACCCGGTCGTACATCGCGCACAGTTCGGGTTCGAACCTGGCGCAGCCGCCGCCGGTGTTGAAGAAGATCCCGGCCCACAGCTTCTTGAAGACGCCGTTCGGGAACAGGGCGTCGGCGAGGTTCCAGTAGGTGATCGACGGGGCGATGGCGTCCACGCGCCGGTCGTGGCCGGCGGCCAGCAGGGAGATCGCGCCGCCGTAGGAGCCGCCGGCGATGCCGACGCGGGGGTCGCCGGGGCCGTCGAGGCGGACCTGGGGCTGCGCGGCCAGCCAGTCGAGGAGCCGGGAGACGTCGGCGACCTCGCCCTTCGGGTCGTTCAGGCCGATCCGGCCGGTCGACCTGCCGAAGCCGCGGGCGGACCAGGTGAGGACCGCGTAGCCGTGGCGGGCGAGGTCCTCCGCCTCCTCGCGGGTGTCGGCCTTGGAGCCGCCGAAGCCGTGCGCGAGCAGGACGGCGGGGCGGCGGCCGGTGCCGGGGGTGGTGAAGAAGGAGGTGTCCAGCCGTACTCCGTCGACGGCCATGAGCTTGTCGGACCGGTGCACCGGGGGCGGGTCGTCGGAGGCGACGGCCGTCCACGTTCCGGCACCGGCGAGCACGACGACGGCGGCCGCGGCGGCCAGTAGCCGTCGCGGCCGCCGGAGCAGGGCTCGTGGGCCGGGGGGTCGAAGATCCATGCCTTCAACGGTACGGGGCCGGGGCGGTGTGCGATGCCGACGCTGGGGTGAACCCCTGGCCATCCCCTAGGAGTACGGGGGTGGCGTCGCGTACTTCGGGTGCGGTATGCGGGGCCTCTCGGAGGCCGGGTCCGGGTCCGGGTCCGAGCGGACGGTTGCGCGCCGTCGTGGCTTGTCGCGCAGTTCCCCGCGCCCCTTGGGCCGACTGCGCCGCCCGGCGTGAGTGCGGCGCCCTCCCGGTTCGGAGCGAGGGGTCGTGCCGACAGTTCCGCGCCGTCGTGGCTTGTCGCGCAGTTCCCCGCGCCCCTTGGGCCGACTGCGGCGGCCTCCGGGTTCGGAGCGAGGGGTCGTGCCGACAGTTGCGCGCCGTCGTGGCTTGTCGCGCAGTTCCCCGCGCCCCTTGGGCCGACTGCGGCGGCCTCCGGGTTCGGAGTGAGGGGTCGTGCCGACGGTTGGGCGGCGTCGTGGGTTGTCGCGCAGTTCGCCGCGCCCTGGCGGGCGCTGTGGTCGGCCTTGTCAGGGGCGGACGTCGTCCGGGATCGAGACCACCCAGTGGGTGGCCTTGCGGGGGCGGAGGTAGAGGGCCCAGTAGAGGGTGGCCGCCGCCGTGATGCCGCCGGTCCACAGGAGGTAGGCGGTCTCCTGCTGGGTGAGGATGTAGGCGAGGACGACGATCAGCAGGACCGGCATCGCGGGCCACAGGGGCATGCGCCAGGCCGGGGTGTGCCGGTGGGCGCCGCGGCGGGCGAGCAGGGCGGCGACGGCGACCAGGAGGTACATGCCGGTCACCGACACGCCCGTCACGCCGTACAGGGTGTCCAGGTTGACGAAGCAGAGCAGGGCGCCGGGGACGCCGACGGCGAGGGTGGCCACCCAGGGCGAGCCGAAGCGGCCGAGCCGGGACAGGGCCGTGTTGACCGGGCTCGGCCAGGCCTTGTCGCGGGCCGAGGCGAACAGGACGCGGGAGTTCTGGATGACCATGACGATGCCCGCGTTGATGATCGCGAGCGCCACGCAGAGGCTGACGAAGGTGCCGACCGCGGAGTTGGACCAGGCGGTGACCATGGAGCTGATGTCGCCGCCGGTCAGCTCCTTGATGTCGGAGGCGCCCATGGTGATGGCCGCCACCGGCACCAGGATGATCACCGTGGAGATCGCGAGGGTGGCCAGGACCGTCCGGGCGACGTTGCGGCGCGGGTTCTCCAGTTCCTCGGAGAGGTAGACCGCCGTGGAGAAGCCCTGGGTGACGAAGAGGGCGATGGCGAGGCCGGAGACGACCAGCATCGCGGTGACGGTGGTGGTGTGGCCGCCGGAGTCCGCGACCTGCATCGAGGTGAGGCTGCCGGCGCCGCGGTGGCTGTGGGAGAAGCCGAGCACGGCCACCACGCCCGCCGCGATGACCTCGAGGACCAGGAAGATGCCGGTGATCCAGGCGTTGGCGCGCAGGTCCAGCAGGCCCGCGAGGGTCGCGAGGAGCATCACGCCGGCGCCGGTCATGGCCGGATCCAGGTGGACGATCGGGGCCAGGTAGTCGGCCGTGCCCATGGCGATCACGGGAGGCACGATCATCACGACGAGGAGGGAGAGGACGAAGACCAGCCAGCCCGCCAGGCGGCCCGCCATGGTGGAGACCATCGCGTACTCGCCGCCCGCGCTCGGGATGAGGGTGCCCAGTTCGGAGTAACAGAACGCCACGGCGATGCAGAGGAGGGAGCCGATGGCGATCGTCAGGGCGGTGGCGGTGCCGAGGGAGCCGAAGAGGTCGGGCACGACCACGAAGAGCGTGGAGGCCGGAGTGACGCAGGAGAGGGTAAGGAGGGTGCCGCCGACCACGCCGATGGAGCGCTTGAGCGTCTTGGGGCCGTCGGACACCTCGGGGAGGGCGGTCTCGACGGGGCGGAGCGTGTCGGTCATGCGGCGGTTCCGATCGCGTCGTTGCGGATGCCTCCGGCGGTTGGGCTGTGCTGCATGGAACCCCGACGAAAACCGCTGCGTCAATGGCCGTTAACCTTCGGATTCCGCACTCGTAAAGCGACCGGTGTCACATCGCTTTCGCAGGTCCGAGCCAGCGAATCGACCAATCAACAAGCCTGCCGATCCCATGACCTTGCTTTCCAAGGCAAGGTATCGACGGGACTTAAGTCATCCATTTCATCCCGTGCAGACGGGAACCGCAGCACC
This sequence comes from Streptomyces sp. NPDC101237, assembly GCF_044767465.1. NCBI lineage: Bacteria > Bacillati > Actinomycetota > Actinomycetes > Kitasatosporales > Streptomycetaceae > Streptomyces > Streptomyces sp. NPDC101237. Next base: position 26,598 of record NZ_JBIWNY010000005.1, read on the forward strand.
ATCGGCAAAAAAAGTCGGGGCCGTCCGGTATCCGGACGGCCCCGACGGGGTGGGTCGGTCACCCTCAGTGGTTGCGCGGGAAGCCCAGGTCGACACCGGCCGGGGCCTCGGACGGGTCCGGCCAGCGGGTCGTGACGACCTTGCCGCGGGTGTAGAAGTGCGTGCCGTCGTTGCCGTAGACGTGGTGGTCGCCGAAGAGCGAGTCCTTCCAGCCGCCGAAGCTGTGGTAGCCGACGGGGACCGGGATCGGGACGTTCACGCCGACCATGCCGGCCTCGATCTCCAGCTGGAAGCGGCGGGCGGCGCCGCCGTCCCGGGTGAAGATCGCGGTGCCGTTGCCGAACGGCGAGGCGTTGATGAGGGCCACGCCCTCCTCGTAGGTGTCCACGCGCAGCACGCACAGCACCGGGCCGAAGATCTCGTCCTGGTAGGCCTTCGCGGACGTCGGCACCTTGTCGAGGAGCGAGATGCCGATCCAGTGGCCGTCCTCGAAGCCCTCCACGGTGTGGCCGGTGCCGTCGAGGACCACCTCGCAGCCCTCGGCGGCGGCGCCGGAGACGTAGGAGGCCACCTTGTCGCGGTGGGCGGCCGTGATGAGCGGGCCCATCTCGGAGGCCGGGTCGTTGCCGGGACCGATCTTGATCTTCTCGGCGCGCTCGCGGATCTTCGCCACCAGCTCGTCACCGACCGAGCCGACCGCGACGACGGCCGAGATGGCCATGCAGCGCTCGCCCGCCGAGCCGTAGGCGGCGGAGACGGCCGCGTCGGCGGCCGCGTCCAGGTCGGCGTCGGGCAGCACCAGCATGTGGTTCTTGGCGCCGCCGAGGGCCTGCACGCGCTTGTGGTTCGCGGCGGCGGTGGTGTGGATGTAGCGGGCGATCGGGGTCGAGCCGACGAAGGAGACGGCCTTGACGTCCGGGTGCTCCAGGAGCCGGTCCACGGCCACCTTGTCGCCGTGCACGACGTTGAAGACGCCGTCCGGCAGCCCGGCCTCGGCCAGCAGCTCGGCGATCTTGATCGAGGCGGACGGGTCCTTCTCGGACGGCTTGAGGACGAAGGTGTTGCCGGTCGCGATGGCGATCGGGAACATCCACATCGGGACCATCGCCGGGAAGTTGAACGGCGTGATGCCCGCGACGACGCCGAGCGGCTGGCGGATCGAGGAGACGTCCACGCGGCTGGCGACCTGCGTCGACAGCTCGCCCTTCAGCTGCACGTTGATGCCGCAGGCCAGGTCGACGATCTCCAGGCCTCGGGCGACCTCGCCGAGCGCGTCCGAGTGCACCTTGCCGTGCTCGGCGGTGATCAGCTCGGCGATCGCGTCCCGGTTGGCGTCCAGCAGGGCGCGGAAGCGGAAGAGGATCTCGGTGCGCTTGGCCAGCGAGGACTGGCCCCAGGTCGCATAGGCCTCCTTGGCGGCCTGGACCGCCGCGTCGACCTCGTCGACCGAGGCGAACGCGACCTTGGTGGTGACGGCGCCGGTCGCCGGGTCGGTGACCGGCCCGTACGTGCCCGACGCGCCTTCGACGGTCTTGCCGCCGATCCAGTGGTTGACGATCTTCGTCATGACCGGTTACTCCTTCACAGATGGCGGCGTCGGGTCGAGACGTGCCGTTCGTACAGCTCACGTGCCTTGACCGCGGACGATCGGGTCGCGGTCGCGGCCACGGGTACATCCCACCAGGCCTGCGCGGGAGGCGGGCCCGACACAGTGTCGGCCGTTTCGGTCTCCACGTAGACACATGTGGGAGTGTCGGCCGCCCGCGCCTCGGCGAGCGCCGAGCGCAGGTCGTCGACGGTCCTGGCGCGCAGGACGCGCATGCCGAGGCTGGCCGCGTTGGCGGCCAGGTCGACGGGGAGCGGGGCGCCGGTCAGGGTGCCGTCGGCGGCGGGGAGGCGGTAGGCGGTGCCGAACCGCTCCGCGCCCACGGACTCCGAGAGGCCGCCGATGGAGGCGTAGCCGTGGTTCTGCACCAGCAGCACCTTGATGGCGATCCCCTCCTGCACGGCGGTCACGATCTCCGTCGGCATCATGAGATACGTGCCGTCGCCGACCAGCGCCCAGACGTTCCGCTCGGGCGCGGCGAGTTTCACCCCGATGGCGGCCGGGATCTCGTAGCCCATGCAGGAGTAGCCGTACTCCAGGTGGTACTGGTCCCGTGACCGGGTCCGCCACATGCGGTGCAGGTCGCCGGGGAGCGAGCCGGCCGCGTTGACCAGGATGTCGCTCTCGTCGACGAGCGCGTCCAGGGCGCCGAGCACCTGCGGCTGGGTCGGCCGGGCGTCCGGCTCGTCGGCCTCGTAGCAGGCGTCGACGCGCTGTTCCCAGCGCTCCTTGTCCTCGGTGTACTCGGCGACGTAGGAGTCGGCGACGCGGTGGCCGTGCGGCGCCAGCGCCGCGGTCAGCCCGGTCAGGCCGCCGCGGGCGTCGGCGATCAGCGGCAGGCCGGCGAGCTTGTGGCCGTCGTAGGAGGCGATGTTGAGGTTGAGGAATCGGACGTCCGGGTTCTCGAAGAGGGTCCCGGAGGCCGTGGTGAAGTCGGTGTACCGGGTGCCGACACCGATCACCAGGTCGGCGGTGCGGGCGAGTTCGTCGGCGGTGGCGGTGCCGGTGTGGCCGATGCCGCCGACGTCCTGCGGGTGGTCCCAGCGCAGCGAGCCCTTGCCGGCCTGGGTGGAGGCGACCGGTATGCGGGTGGCCTCGGCGAACTCGGCGAGGACGGCCTCGGCGCGGCTGTGGTGGACCCCGCCGCCCGCGACGACCAGGGGGCGCCTGGCCTGCCTGACCGCCCGTACGGCGGCGGCGAGTTCGACCGGGTCGGCGGCGGGCCGCCGCACCGTCCAGACCCGCTCCCCGAAGAACTCCCCGGGCCAGTCGTACGCCTCGGCCTGGACGTCCTGCGGCAGCGCGAGCGTCACCGCGCCGGTCTCGACGGGGTCGGTGAGGACCCGCATGGCGGCCAGGGCGGAGGGGATCAGCTGTTCGGGGCGGGTGATCCGGTCGAAGAACCGGGAGACCGGGCGCAGGGTGTCGTTGACCGACACGTCGGCGGCGTGCGGGACTTCGAGCTGCTGGAGGACCGGGTCGGCGGGCCGGGCGGCGAAGACGTCGCCGGGCAGCAGCAGGACCGGGAGGTGGTTGACGGTGGCGAGGGCGGCGCCGGTGACCAGGTTGGTGGCGCCGGGGCCGACGGAGGTGGTGACGGCGTGCGTGGCGAGACGGTTCGACTGACGCGCGTAGCCGACGGCCGCGTGCACCATGGCCTGTTCGTTGCGGCCCTGGTGGAACGGCATCTCGTCCGCGTGCTCGACCAGCGCCTGGCCGAGTCCGGCCACGTTCCCGTGGCCGAGGACGCCCCAGGTGGCGCCGATCAGGCGGCGGCGCTCGCCGTCCCGTTCGGTGTACTGGGCGGCCAGGAAGCGGACGAGCGCCTGCGCGACGGTGAGCCGTATCGTCATCGATACCCCTCTGCGCTTTCTACGTGGGCCGGATGGAAGCAGATCCGCCACTCCCGCGTCTCACCCGGCCCCGCCATGACGTTCAGGTAGTACATGTCGTGCCCGGGCTGCGCGATCGACGGGCCGTGCCATCCGTCGGGAACGAGCACGGCGTCGCCGGAGCGGACCTCGGCGAGGACGTCGGTGCCGCCCTCACGGGAGGGGAATACGCGCTGATAGCCGAAACCGTTCGGGCCGTCGATCTCGAAGTAGTAGATCTCCTCCAGCTCCGACTCCTCGCCGGGCCGGTACTCGTCGTGCTTGTGCGACGGGTACGAGGACCAGTTGCCGCCCGGGGTGACCACCTCCACGGCGATGAGCTTGTCGCAGTCGAACGCGTCCGCGGAGGCGAAGTTGCGCACCTGCCGGGCGGCGGTGCCGCTGCCGCGGTCTTCGACGGGGACCTCCGGCGCGGGGCCGTAGCGGGCGGGGAGTCGTCGCTCGCACTTCGCTCCTGCCAGGGCGAAGCGGCCTCCCGCGCCGGAGGCGATCTGGACCTGGGCGTCCCGGGGCACGTAGACGAAGTCGGAGACTCCGGCGAACACGCTCTCCCGGCCCAGGATCTGGAACTCTGTTCCCTCTGTTCGCACCGTACAACCGCCTTGCAGCGGAAGCACGATCCACTCGCTGTCCCCGGTGGTGAACAAGTGGCTTCCACCAGACGGCAGTTCGACGATCCGCAGACTGCTGTGCGTCCACCCGGCCCGCTTCGGGTCGATGTCGAGCACGTACTGCGCGTTCGCGGTCGAACCGTTGCTCAGGTGCAGTTCGCTCGTCGTCATCAGGGCCTCACAGCAGTCCTACGGCGGTGTCCACGGCGGCGGCCACGTCGCCGTCCGCCGGGTACAGCAGCGAGCGGCCGACCACCAGGCCGCGCACGGTGGGGAGTCGCAGGGCGCTGCGCCACTTCTCGTAGGCGCCGTCCTGGTCCTCGCCGACCTCGCCGCCCAGCAGGACCGCGGGCAGCGTGGACGTCTCCATGACCTGGGCCATGTCGTCGGGGTTCTCGGTGACCGGGAGCTTCAGCCAGGTGTAGGCCGAACTCCCGCCGAGACCCGAGGCGATGGCGATGGAGCGGGTGACCGCCTCCGCGGACAGGTCGTTCCTGACCTTGCCCTCGGCGGTGCGGCCGCTGATGAACGGCTCGACGAAGACGGGCAGCCGGCGCGCGGCCATGTCGTCGATGGCGCGCGCGGTGGACTCCAGGGTGGTCAGCGAGCCCGGGTCGTCGTAGTCGATCCGCAGCAGCAGCTTGCCGGCGTCGAACCCGAGGCGCTGTATGTCCTCGGCACGGTGGCCGGTGAACCGGTCGTCGAGTTCGAAGCGGGCGCCCTGCAGCCCGCCGCGGTTCATCGACCCCATGACGATCTTGCCGTCGAGGACGCCGAGCAGCAGCAGGTCGTCGAGGATGTCGGCGGTGGCGAGGACGCCGTCGACGCCGGGCCGGGACAGCGCCAGGCAGAGCCGTTCCAGCAGTTCGGCGCGGTTGGCCATGGCGAGCCGGTCGCCGCCGACTCCGAGGGCGCCGCGGGCCGGGTGGTCGGCGGCGACGATCATCAGCCTGCCGTCCGCGTCGACGAGCGGGCGGCGGGCCCGGCGCGCCGCGGCCTCGGCGATGGCCTCGGGGTGGTGGGTGCGGGTGTGGACGAGGGCGGCGACGTCGACGCCCGGCCGCTTGGCGGGGGCGGTGCCGTCGTGGTGCGCGCCCGCGACCCGGCCGGCCCTCACAGCACCGCTCCGGCGGCGAGCGCGGCCGCGATCTCGTCGCCGGTCGGCATGGCGGAGGAGCACTCCAGGCGGGAGGCGACGATGGCGCCGGCCGCGTTGGCGTGCCGCATGGTCCTCTCCAGGTCCCAGCCTTCGAGCAGGCCGTGGCAGAGGGAGCCGCCGAAGGCGTCGCCGGCGCCGAGCCCGTTGAGGACGGTCACCGGCAGCGGCGGCACCTCGGCCGTCTCGCCGTCGCGGCCGACGGCCAGGACGCCCTTGGGTCCCTGCTTGACGACGGCGATCTCGACCCCGGCGTCCAGCAGGGCCTGGGCGGCGGCGCGCGGCTCGCGCACGCCGGTCGCCACCTCGACCTCGTCGAGGTTGCCGACGGCGACGGTGGTGTGCTTGAGGGCCTCGGCGTAGAAGGGGCGGGCCGCCTCCGGGTCGCTCCAGAACATCGGCCGCCAGTCGAGGTCGAAGACGGTGGTGGCGGCCTTGGCGCGGTGGGCGAGGGCCGCGAGGGTCGCGGTGCGGCTGGGCTCCTCACTCAGGCCGGTGCCGGTCACCCAGAAGACGCGGGCCTCGCGGACGGCGTCGAGGTCCAGGTCGTGGGCGTCGATCTCCAGGTCCGGGGCCTTGGGCTGCCGGTAGAAGTAGAGCGGGAAGTCGTCCGGCGGGAAGACCTCGCAGAAGGTCACCGGGGTGTTGAGTCCGGGTACCGCGGTGACCCAGCGGTCGTCGACGCCGAAGCCGCGCAGCGCCTCGTGCAGGTAGGCGCCGAAGGCGTCCTGGCCGGTGCGGCTGATGACGGCGGTGCGCCGGCCCAGCCGGGCGGCGGCCACGGCGACGTTGGTCGCGGACCCGCCGAGGAACTTGCCGAAGGACGACACCTGGGCGAGCGGGACCCCGGTCTGGAGCGGATACAGATCCACCCCGATCCGCCCCATGGTGATCAGGTCGTACGCCATCGGCTTCCCTTCGTCACGGCTCTCCCCCGGTTTGTAGTCCTGGACAGGAGGTCGTGTCAATGGTTTGTCCGGACATTCGGACCAGACACTACCGCCACCCGGATCCGCGGCGCGCGCTCTCGGCCCGTCACACCGCCCCCGCCCGTGTCAACGCGCCCCGCCCGTCGCCCTGCCCTCGGCCGTGCTCCAGCTCTGTCACAAACACCCTCGTTGTGTCACACATGTCGCGCCTACGCGGGCTCTCGGTCACACCAGGTCGACAGCCGCTTGCCCACCGTCACGCTCCGTCGTTCACCGGGCACAGGCTTGGTGATCGCCAAGCGCAGCGCCCGGCTCCCCCGACGACCGCCTCCGGTCGCCCCCGCGGCGCGCGCAGGGAGGTGCATCTCATGACCGACCGACGGCTCTGGTCCTACAAGGAGATCGCGGCACACATCCGGGTGCAGCCCGACACGGTCCGCTCCTACCGCAAGCACGGACTGCTCCCGCCGCCCGACCACGTCGAGGGAGGCAAGCCCTACTGGTACGCCGACACGGTCCGCGCCTGGGTCGCCTCCCGGCCGGGCAACAGAAACCGCAGAGAGGACTGAACCACGCCCGGCGGGGCGCTCAGGCCCACGGCTCGATCACCGTCACCCCCGCTCCCGGCGCCCCGCCCATCGCCGCCAGGGCCCGCGGGGCCGCGTCCAGGGTGATCGTCGAGGTCACCAGGAGGTCGGGGCGCAGGGTGCCCGCGCGGACCAGTTCGAGCATGCCGGGGTAGGCGTGCGCCGCCATGCCGTGGCTGCCGAGGAGTTCCAGCTCCAGGGCGAGCGCGCGGGCCAGGGGTACGGGGGTGGTGCCGTCCGGGGACGGCAGCAGACCCACCTGGACGTGCCGGCCGCGGCGGCGCAGGGAGCCGACCGAGGCGGCGGCGGTGGACGGCGAGCCGAGGGCGTCCAGGGAGAGGTGGCTGCCGCCGCCGGTCAGTTCGCGGACCGCCGCCGCGGGGTCGTCGTCGGCCGCCGCGTCCACGCCGTGCGCGGCGCCGAACCTCCGCGCCAGGTCCAGGGCGCCGGGTGAGACGTCGACCGCGACCACCCGGGCGCCCGCCGCGGCCGCGATCATCACCGCGGACAGGCCGACGCCGCCGCAGCCGTACACCGACACCCACTCGCCCGCCGCGACCCGGCCGCGCTGCACGACCGCGCGGAACGCCGTCGCGAAGCGGCAGCCCAGGGCGGCGGCGGTGGTGTACGCCATGTCGTCGGGAAGGGTCACCAGGTTCACGTCGGCGTGGTCGAGGGCCACGTAGTGGGCGAAGGAGCCCCAGTGCGTGAAGCCGGGCTGGGTCTGGCGTTCGCAGACCTGCTGGTCGCCGGCGGCGCAGGACGGGCAGCGGCCACAGGCGCAGACGAACGGGACGGTGACCCGGTCGCCGGGCCGCGCGCCGGTCACCGCGGCGCCCGCCTCCTCGACGACGCCGGCGAGTTCGTGGCCGGGCACGTGCGGGAGCGTGATGTCGGGGTCGTGGCCCATCCAGCCGTGCCAGTCGCTGCGGCACAGGCCGGTGGCCTCGACCCGGACGACCACGCCGTGCGGGGCCGGGCGCGGGTCCGGCACCTCCCGTACCTCGGCCGGACCGCCGTAGCGGTCGAAGACGACTGCGCGCATGAGCGGCTGCTCCTCTCGACGACTGCGCGAAGGCTAAGCGGCCCGCCGGCCGCGGCACAGCACCGCTTCCGGCCCGCCGCGCCCGGCGGGGTACCCGCGCCCACTCCGGACTGCGACATCTCGCGCATATGCCTAGAGTGCGGGTAATCGCCTCAGTACTGTTCGTCAGCCCCGATCCGTCCGGCGCCGCGCCGCGCCCGCAGGAGCACCCAGGGGGAGCCCGCCCGTGACCCACTCTCCGTCGCCCCGCCGGCCGCAGGCCCGCATTCCGAGTCCGCAGCTGCCGCCCCCGCCGTACCCCCGTATCCGCGCCGGCCTGTGGCGGCGCGGCCTCGGCGGCGGGCTGGCCCTGTGGGCCCTGACCGCGGTCGTGACGTACGCGACGGGGAGCACCGCGCCGCTGCCGACGCTCGTCCTGCTCGGCAGCTTCCTCGTCCCGGTCGTCTTCGTGCTGTGGGCGTACGAACGGCACGGCCGCGACCTCGGCGTCAGCGCGGTCCTCGGCTGCTTCCTGGCCGGCGGCACGCTCGGGGTGCTGGGCGCCTCCCTCATGGAGTCCTCCCTGGTCCGGCCCTCCTGGGGGACGTTCGTGGGCGCCGGGCTGATCGAGGAGGCCGCGAAGCTCGGCGCGCTGGTGCTCGTGCTGCGCCGGATGCCGGGCATCCGGGGCATGCGGGCCGGACTGGTGCTCGGCGCGGCCGTCGGCCTCGGCTTCGGAGCCATGGAGAGCGCCGGCCACGCCTTCGACGCGGCGGTCTCCACCGAGGGCGTCGATCTGCGGACGCTGATCGAGACGGAGATCCTGCGCGGGGTGCCGGCTCCCGTCGGGCACGGCCTGTGGACGGCGATCGCCGGCGGGGTCCTGCTGTCCTTCCGCCGCCCGAACGGCCGCTTCCGCGTCACCGCACCGGTCGTGGGCACCTGCCTCGGCGTCGCCCTGCTGCACGCCCTGTGGGACTCCACGCACGGCGTCGCGCTCTGGCTGGCGGGGCGGCTCGCGGGTGCCGGGACGGACCGGCAGCTGTTCGCCGAGGGGTACCTCTCGCGTCCCACCGCGGCGCAGGAGCACCTCTTCACACTGTTCTCGGTGGGGCTGCTGGTGCTCGTGTCGCTGCTCGGCGTCGCCTGGGCCGGCTCGCTGGCGCGCCGCGACACCTCTTGGAAAAATACCCCCTAGGGGTATAGTGTGGCCACAGTGGGGTTCCCTCGCGGGCCCCATCGGCCCCACCCGCCTCCACGAGGAGAACGACATGACCGCTCAGACCGACACCCCGGGTTCCGTGACCGCCGTCTACCAGGTGACCGGCATGAGCTGCGGGCACTGCGAGGGTTCCGTCTCCGCCGAGATCTCCGAGCTGCCCGGCGTCAGCTCGGTGAAGGCCGTCGCGTCCAGCGGCGAGGTCACGGTCGTCTCCGCGGCTCCGCTCGACGACGAGGCGGTCCGCGCCGCCGTCGACGAGGCGGGCTTCGAACTCGTCGGCCGCGCCTGACATCGAGGCCCCGGCAGGCGGTACCCGCACCACGAGCAGTACGTACGACGGAAACGTATCTCTCCGCCGGGCCGTGCCGACCAGCTGATACTGGATCCGTACGGTCCGGTCCGTTGTCTGGAGTCCGGACATGACCAGCACCACCACCGCAGAGACCCGGATAGCCGAGCCGGCCACCGGCCCGACGGCCGAGGTCGAGCTTCTCATCGGCGGGATGACCTGCGCCTCGTGCGCGGCGCGCGTCGAGCGGAAGCTCAACCGGATGGACGGCGTCACCGCCGCCGTGAACTACGCGACCGAGAAGGCGAAGGTCAGCTACCCCGAGGGGGTCCGGGTCGCCGACCTGATCGCCGTGGTCGAGAAGACCGGGTACACCGCGGCGGAACCCGCGCCGCCGGAGCCGGAGCCGGACCGGGAGCGGCGGCCCGGGGCCGGGCGGGATCCCGAGCCGGCCGCCCTGCGCGAGCGCCTGCTGGTCTCCGTCCTGCTGGCGGCTCCCGTGGTGGTGCTCGCCATGGTGCCGGCCCTGCAGTTCGACAACTGGCAGTGGCTGTCCCTGACGCTCGCCGCTCCGGTCGTCGTCTGGGGCGGCCTGCCGTTCCACCGGGCCGCCTGGACCAACGCGCGGCACGGCGCGGCCACCATGGACACGCTGGTCTCGGTCGGCACGCTGGCCGCGTTCGGCTGGTCGCTGTGGGCGCTGTTCTTCGGGCACGCGGGCATGACCGGCATGCACGAGACGTTCCGGTTCACGGTCTCCCGGTCGGACGGCGGCATGGGCGGCGCGTCCTCGGTCTACCTGGAGGTCGCCTCCGGGGTCGTCGCGCTGATCCTGCTCGGCCGCTACCTGGAGGCCCGCTCCAAGCGGCGCGCGGGCGCGGCCCTGCGGGCACTGCTGGAGCTGGGCGCCAAGGACGTGGCGGTGCTGCGGGCCGGGCGCGAGGTGCGGGTCCCGGTGGCGTCGCTGGCGGTCGGCGACCGGTTCGTCGTCCGGCCCGGCGAGAAGATCGCGACCGACGGGACCGTGGTCGAGGGCGCCTCGGCGGTGGACGCGTCGATGCTGACCGGCGAGTCGGTGCCGGTGGACGTCGGCGTGGGCGACGCCGTCACGGGCGCGACCGTCAACGCGGGCGGGCGGCTGGTCGTCGAGGCCGGCCGGGTCGGGGCCGACACCCAGCTCGCGCGGATGGCCCGGCTGGTGGAGGACGCGCAGAACGGCAAGGCCGAGGTGCAGCGGCTCGCCGACCGGATCTCCGCCGTCTTCGTCCCCGTCGTCATCCTGATCGCGCTCGGCACCTTCGGGGTCTGGCTCGGCGTCACCGGTGACACGGCCGCCGCGTTCACGGCCGCCGTCGCCGTGCTGATCATCGCCTGCCCGTGCGCGCTGGGCCTGGCCACGCCGACCGCCCTCATGGTCGGCACCGGGCGCGGTGCGCAGCTCGGCATCCTCATCAAGGGCCCGGAGGTGCTGGAGTCCACGCGCCGGGTCGACACCGTCGTCCTCGACAAGACCGGCACGGTGACCACCGGGCGGATGAGCCTCCAGGAGGTGCACACCGCCGACGGCACCGTCCGCGACGAGCTGCTGCGGCTGGCGGGCGCCCTGGAACACGCCTCGGAGCATCCGGTGGCGCGGGCGATCGCCGCGGGAGCAGAGGAGCGGGTCGGGGCGCTGCCCACGGTCGAACACTTCGAGAACGTTCCCGGCCGGGGCGTGCGCGGGCGGGTGGAGGGCCGCGAGGTGGCCGTGGGACGGCTCTTCGACGTCGTCCCGGAGGAGTTGGCCGCGGCCCGCTCCCGGGCCGAGGAGGAGGGCCGTACGGCCGTGCTGGCCGGCTGGGACGGCGTGGCGCGCGGTGTCCTCGCCGTCGCGGACACGGTCAAGGAGTCCAGCCCCGAGGCGGTGCGCGAGCTGCGCGCCCTCGGACTGCGGCCGGTGCTGCTGACCGGCGACAACCGCGCGGTGGCCGACGCGGTCGCCCGGGTGACCGGGATCGACGAGGTCGTCGCCGAGGTGCTGCCCGAGGACAAGGTCGACGTCGTACGGCGGCTGCAGCGCGAGGGACGCACGGTCGCCATGGTCGGCGACGGCGTCAACGACGCGGCCGCCCTGGCCGCCGCCGACCTCGGGCTCGCGATGGGCACCGGGAGCGACGCGGCGATCGAGGCGGGCGACCTGACGCTGGTCCGCGGCGACCTGCGGGTGGCGGCGGACGCGATCCGGCTCTCCCGGCGGACGCTGGCCACCATCAAGGGCAACCTCGTGTGGGCCTTCGGCTACAACGTGGCCGCGCTCCCGCTGGCCGCCGCCGGGCTGCTGAATCCGATGATCGCCGGGGCCGCCATGGCCTTCTCGTCGGTGTTCGTGGTGACCAACAGTCTGCGGCTGCGCACCTTCCGCTGAAAGTTACCGCCGGTTCGATGCAGCGGATACGGAAGTCCCCCTGGAGTCCAACGCGCACCTCACATAAGCTCTTCACAAGGCTCGCGCATCATCCTTACGCTTGAGCTCCGATCACCGTATCGGGGCTCTTGCGCATCTAACGGACATATGCAAGAGACGCAGATCACAGTGATGCGAACGTAACCATCGAAGGGGTTCGAGGGTCTAAGTTGGCGATGTCAGACCAGCGTCTTGGGGGGCGCTGACCTGGCATCTGGGGATGTCTTGGGGGACTTCCTCAGAGATGCGTTGCCGGGACACGTACGACGGGAAGCTTTGAGCGGCCCTCCCGTGCGGTACGCGTCCCGGCAGACCGCACCGCATCACTGGCACCACAGCAGTTCGACATGGCGTACGGCGAGTTCTGCTCGCCGTGCCCGAAGCAGCGAATTCAGGCGCTGCCGCACCGAGCGCCCGGCCGGATCCCGTGGGGGGAATCCGCACCGGGACACGGGAAGGCGCCCTGGTCGCCGGCCCGTGGGGGGACCGGCGCTCCAGGGCGCCTTCTGCTGTGCCGTGAGGCCGCGCGCGAGCCGCGCGTCCATGGCGGGGGCACCGGTTCCTTCCGGCGCCCCCTGACCGCTGAGCGGCTGGTGTCAGCGCTCCTCGACCGGCACGAAGTCGCGCTCGACGACCCCCGTGTAGATCTGGCGCGGACGGCCGATGCGGGAACCCGGCTCCTTGATCATTTCCTGCCACTGGGCGATCCAGCCCGGCAGCCGGCCGAGGGCGAACAGGACCGTGAACATCTCGGTCGGGAAGCCCATGGCCCGGTAGATCAGGCCGGTGTAGAAGTCGACGTTCGGGTAGAGGCTGCGCGAGACGAAGTAGTCGTCGGAGAGCGCGTGCTCCTCCAGCTTGAGGGCGATGTCCAGCAGCTCGTCGGACTTGCCCAGCGCGGAGAGGACGTCGTGCGCGGCGGCCTTGATGATCTTGGCGCGCGGGTCGAAGTTCTTGTAGACCCGGTGGCCGAAGCCCATCAGGCGGACGCCGTCCTCCTTGTTCTTCACCTTGCGGATGAAGGAGTCGACGTCGCCGCCGGAGGTCTGGATGCCCTCCAGCATCTCCAGCACGGACTGGTTGGCGCCGCCGTGCAGCGGGCCCCACAGCGCGGAGATGCCGGCCGAGATCGACGCGAACATGTTCGCCTGCGAGGAGCCGACCAGACGGACCGTCGAGGTCGAGCAGTTCTGCTCGTGGTCGGCGTGCAGGATGAGCAGCTTGTCCAGCGCCGAGACGACGACCGGGTCCAGCTCGTAGTCCTGCGCGGGCACCGAGAACGTCATGCGCAGGAAGTTCTCCACGTAGGAGAGGTCGTTGCGCGGGTAGACGAACGGGTGGCCGACCGACTTCTTGTACGCGTAGGCGGCGATCGTCGGAAGCTTGGCGAGCAGCCGGATGGTGGAGAGGTCGCGCTGCTTCGCGTCGAACGGGTTGTGGCTGTCCTGGTAGAAGGTGGACAGCGCCGACACGACCGACGACAGCATGGCCATCGGGTGGGCGTCGCGCGGGAAGCCCCGGTAGAAGTTCTTGACGTCCTCGTGCAGCAGGGTGTGCCGCGTGATCTCGTTCTTGAACGTGGTGAGCTCGTCCACCGTCGGCAGCTCACCGTTGATCAGCAGGTAGGCCACCTCCAGGAAGGTGGAGCGCTCGGCCAGCTGCTCGATGGGGTAGCCGCGATACCGGAGGATGCCCGCCTCGCCGTCGAGGTAGGTGACGGCGGATTTGTACGCGGCGGTGTTGCCGTATCCGCTGTCCAGGGTCACCAGACCGGTCTGGGCGCGGAGCTTCCCGATGTCGAAGCCCTTGTCGCCGACGGTGCTGTCGACCACCGGGTAGGTGTACTCGCCGTCGCCGTACCGCAGTACTACAGAGTTGTCGCTCACGTCTTCCCTCACCGACGTAGTGCCTCATCTTCGAGGTGCCCTGACTGTCTCTACCATCCCCCATTTGGCTCAGGAGAGTGCACTCGGGGTCGACCATTAGGCCCATCGACGGCACTCAGTGCCGCCAACCTGCTCATCCTGCCCCCTCGTCTCGCTATGTGGAAGTGGTCTGTGACCTTCACGACTCATTTGATCGATCATTTTTCGTGATGGCCCCCGCGGAGCCGGAAGTCCAGTGCCGTACAGCGCCGGCCTGCCGACACCGTCCGCACCGCCTGGCCGATCGCCTTGCGCGAGCCGACGAGCACGACCAGTTGCCTGGCGCGGGTGACCGCCGTGTACAGGAGGTTCCGCTGGAGCATCATCCACGCACCCGTGGTGACCGGGATCACCACCGCGGGATATTCACTCCCCTGTGAACGGTGGATGGTCACCGCGTACGCGTGGGCGAGTTCGTCCAGTTCGTCGAAGTCGTACGGGACCTCCTCGTCCTCGTCGGTCAGCACCATGAGGCGCTGCTCGACCGGGTCGAGCGAGGTGACGACGCCCACGGTGCCGTTGAAGACGCCGTTCTTCCCCTTGTCGTAGTTGTTGCGGATCTGCGTGACCTTGTCGCCGACCCGGAAGACCCGGCCGCCGAACCGCTTCTCGGCGAGGTCGGGCCGTCCGGGCGTGACGGCCTGCTGGAGCAGGCCGTTGAGCACGCCCGCGCCCGCCGGCCCGCGGTGCATGGGCGCGAGCACCTGCACGTCCCGCCGCGGGTCGAGCCCGAACTTCGCCGGGATGCGGCGGGCGGCCACGTCGACGGTGAGCCGCCCGGCCTCCTCCGTCTCGTCCTCGACGAAGAGGAAGAAGTCCTTCATGCCGTCGGTGACCGGATGCTGTCCCGCGTTGATCCGGTGCGCGTTGGTCACCACCCCCGACTGCTGCGCCTGCCGGAAGACACGGGTGAGCCGGACCGCCGGGAGCGGGCCGCCCTCGGCGAGCAGATCGCGCAGCACCTCGCCCGCGCCCACGCTGGGCAGCTGGTCGACGTCCCCGACGAACAGCAGGTGCGCGCCGGGCGGTACGGCCTTCACCAGTTTGTTGGCGAGCAGGAGGTCCAGCATCGACGCCTCGTCCACCACCACCAGGTCGGCGTCCAGCGGACGGTCCCGGTCGTAGGCCGCGTCGCCGCCGGGCTTCAGCTCCAGCAGGCGGTGCACGGTGGAGGCCTCCGCGCCGGTCAGCTCGGCGAGCCGTTTGGCGGCCCGGCCGGTGGGCGCCGCGAGGACCACCTTGGCCCGCCTGGCGCGCGCCAGCTCCACGATCGACCGGACGGTGAACGACTTGCCGCAGCCCGGACCGCCGGTCAGCACCGCGACCTTCTCGGTCAGCGCCAGTCTGACGGCGGCCTCCTGCTCGGGGGCGAGGTCGACGCCGGTCCTGTCCTTCAGCCAGGCCAGCGCCTTGTCCCAGGCGACGTCCCGGAACGACGGCATCCGGTCCTCGTCGGTGCGCAGCAGCCGCAGCAGCTGGGAGGCCAGCGCGACTTCGGCCCGGTGGAAGGGGACGAGGTAGACGGCGGTGACGGGTTCGGCGTCCGGTGCGGGTCCTGGCAGCCGCTCCCGCACGACACCCGGGTCCTCGCCGTCCTCGGGCGGCGCGGCCAGCTCGGCGAGGCAGTCGATGACGAGCCCGGTGTCGACCTGGAGGAGTTTCACCGCGTCCGCGATCAGCCGCTCCTCGGGGAGGTAGCAGTGTCCCTGGTCGGCGGACTGCGACAGCGCGTACTGCAGCCCCGCCTTGACCCGCTCCGGGCTGTCGTGCGGAATGCCCACCGACTGGGCGATCTTGTCGGCGGTGAGGAACCCGATGCCCCAGACGTCGGCGGCGAGCCGGTAGGGCTGGTTCTTCACGACGGAGATCGACGCGTCGCCGTACTTCTTGTAGATGCGCACGGCGATGGACGTGGACACCTCGACGGTCTGGAGGAAGAGCATGACCTCCTTGATCGCCTTCTGCTCCTCCCAGGCGTCGGCGATCTTCTTCGTCCGCTTCGGTCCCAGACCCGGCACCTCGATCAGCCGCTTCGGCTCCTCCTCGATGATCCGGAGGGTGTCCGTGCCGAAGTGCTGGGTGATCCGGTCGGCGAACACCGGCCCGATCCCCTTGACCAGCCCCGATCCCAGATACCGCCGGATCCCCTGGACGGTGGCGGGCAGCACGGTCGTGTAGTTCTCGACGGTGAACTGCTTGCCGTACTGGGGATGCGACCCCCAGCGGCCCTCCATCCGCAGCGACTCGCCCACCTGCGCGCCGAGCAGGGCGCCCACGACGGTGAGGAGGTCGCCGGCGCCTCTGCCGGTGTCGACCCGGGCGACCGTGTAGCCGTTCTCCTCGTTGGCGTAGGTGATCCGTTCGAGCACGCCTTCGACGGTGGCGAACCGCTGTTCGCCGGTGGGGGTCCCCGTCTGCTGAGCCATGTCCCGACGGTACCCGTGGGCACCGACAGGGCCGCCGCCGTCCCCGGCCCGCGTGAACGGGGAGTTCAACGACCGGGGTGCACGGCCCCCTCCTTCACCGCCTCGACGAAGGCGACGAAGGCCGCGACCGGGAAGGTGAGGGTGGCGCGGGCGGGGGTTTTGGAGTCGCGGACACCTACATGGGTGTCGGTGTCGGCGATCTCCACACAGCTGTTGCCGTCACCCTCGCCGGAGTGGGACGACTTCCGCCAGTTGTCCACCGTGCCTCACAGCTCCTCTGCCAGCTTGCGGATGAAGTCACGCGACCTGTCGGCATCGAGGGACGCCGCCTCCACTCTACGGAAGCTTGTTCGGTAGGTGTTGAGTTGAGCCTCGGAGTCGATGAACACCGAGCCATGGGGAGCGTCACGCACCACCGTGTCCAACTTGGACAGGGGGCCACCCGCGTAGGTCATCGTGCTCGACGCCCCGGCAAAGCCGTCCAGGTCGAAGGGGACGACACGCAAGGTGATGTGCGGTGCCTCCGAGAACTCAAGCAGCCGGGCGAGCTGAGCCCTGGACGTAGCACGATCAGCGACTCTCATACGCAGGGCCGCCTCGTGAATGACCACCTCATGCAGGATGACCTGCTGTTGACGCTCCATCCGGTGCCGGACACGCACCTCGGTCTCGTCATCGGTGAGTTCAGGCAGCCTGGAAGAGAAGACCGCGCGAGCGTAGTCGGCCGTCTGCAACCGGCCGGGCACGAAGAGGATCGCCACGTCACGCAGGAAGGCGGCGTGGTGTTCCAACTCGGCGAGGTCCAGGAACGGCGTAGGCAGCAGGCCCCGATATTCCTCCCACCACCCCCGTGTCCGATCCGTCGCCATGGCCACCAAGGCGGTGATGAACTCCTCGTCCGCGCAGGCATAGTGCGAAGCAAGGCGGCGCAATCGCTGCTCGCTCACGCCGGACAAGCCCGCTTCGATGTGACTGATCTGCACGTTGCTGACTCCGAGCAACGCGGCCGCCTCGCGAGCCGTGAGGCCGGCCGCGTCCCGAAGCCTGCGCAGCTCTGCCGCCAGGCGCAACTGCCGGGCCGTTGGCTCGCGCCTGGTACCCATCTGCCACTCCCCGCTCCAACGCACCGGCCGGTGCGACTCGTTCGAGGGTCAGATTACGCGATCGGCTTGCCCAACCGAAACTTTAAGGTCTACCTTCAGTGACGCACCGCTCACGCAGCGGAAGTGCACCGCCCCGTCCTGCCACGACGGCCGCGGCAACGCCACCCTGCGCCGATCCCACTCATCCTCACCGGAGTTGATGACGCATGTCCGAAGCCTGGGAGTACACGCTCAGCATCCCCAACGACCTGCGTGCCGTCACCGTCAGCCGGCACGTACTGAGACTGATCCTCACCGCGCACGGACCGGCCCACCTGATCGACGTCGCCGAACTCCTCGCCACCGAGCTGGTCTCCAACGCCGTACGGCACACGAGGGGGCCCGCCGCGCTCCGGGTGCGCTGGTCGCCTCCCGGCACGCTGCGGATCGGCGCGTGGGACGCGGACCCCGGCCCGCCCGAGCCGCCGGTGCCGCTGGAGCGGACCGGCGAGGTGGAGGACGGCCGGGGGCTGGCGCTGGTGCGGGCCTGTTCGGACCTGTGGGGGTGGCAGCCGCTGTCGAGGTTCGGCAACCGCGGCAAGTACGTGTGGTGCGAGGTCGCCGCCGCGTAGGAGAGGCAGAGGTGCTACGCCCGGTGCTGGTGGGGCCCGCCGTCCGAAAGTACCTTCCGCGTCGGCCCGGGTGGCGGGAAGCCCCGCGGGCGGTGAAGGTGGGCGGCGGGGAAAACTTTCCGTGCGCAGGGAGAGCCTGAGATGCCCGAGATCACCACTCCGTACGCGACCGGCACACCGTGCTGGGTCGATCTGATGGCGCAGGACCAGCAGGCCGCGCTCGACTTCTACCGCGACCTGTTCGGTTGGCAGGGTGAGATCGGCCCGGGCGAGTTCGGCGGGTACGCGGTCTGCACGCTGCACGGCAAGCCGGTGGCCGGCATCGGTCCGGCCATGGCGCCCGAGGGCCAGCCGGACCCGCCGACCGTGTGGACCACCTACCTGGCGAGCACGGACGCACCGGCCACCCAGGACGCGATCGTCTCGGCCGGCGGCACCCTGCTCGCCCCGGTGATGGACGTCGGCGACCTCGGCCGGATGCTGATCGCGGCCGACCAGCAGGGCGCGGTGTTCGGGGTGTGGCAGCCGGGCGCGTTCCACGGCGCCGGAGTGGTCAACGAGCCGGGCGCGCTGATCTGGAACGAGCTGAACACGAACGACGTACCCGCCGCCACCGGCTTCTACGGCGAGTCCTTCGGCATCGAGATCCAGCCGATGGAGGGCGCCGACGGGACCTACTGGTCGCTGAACGTCGGCGGCCGGAGTGTCGGCGGTGCCACCGAACTCGGGGACGAACGGCCGGGCGTGCCGCCGCACTGGCTGACCTACTTCGCGGTGGACGACGTGGACTCGACCGTGGACGCGCTGGTCAAGCGGAACGGCACGGTGCTGGCACCGCCGTTCGAGATGATGGCGGGCCGGATGTCGGTGGTCGCCGACCCGCAGGGCGCGACCTTCGCGGTCCTCAACCCGAAGCAGATGTAACTCCCGGGCTCCGGCAGCCGGGTCCGTACCGCCCGAGCAGCTCGTCGAGAACGGCGGGCAGCCGGGACGGTCCGTGGCTCGCGCCGCAGGCCGAGATCCACACCTGCTTCCGGTCCCGCGGTACGGCCCCGGCGTCCCCGCCGCGACGCACGCGCAAAGCCGCCGTCGGAGCGGGTGGCCGGGCGCCGTCGCTCCTCGGAATAGCCGTGCCGCCGGGCCGCGTTGGGCCGTCATGACGACGAACGCGCCGCGCCCCGAGGTCCTGCGATACACCGCCTTCTCCGCCCGCGCGGAGGGCGGCAACCCCGCCGGTGTCGTCCTGGACGCCCGCGGTCTGGACGACGACGCCATGCTGGCGATCGCCGCGGACCTCGGGTACTCGGAGTCCGCGTTCCTGACCCGGTCCGACGAGGAACGGTCGTACGCCGTCCGCTACTTCAGCCCGAAGGCGGAGGTGCCGTTCTGCGGGCACGCCACCATCGCGACGGCGATCGCGCTCGCCGAGCGGATCGGCCCCGGCGAGCTGGTGTTCGCGACCCGCGCCGGCACCGTGCCGGTGACGGTGGCCGAGCGGGACGGGACGGTCACGGCGACCCTCACCAGCGTCGAACCGCACGTCGAGGAGATCGCCGGCGACGACCTCGCGGAGGCGCTCGCCGCGCTCGGCTGGCCGGCCGCCGACCTGGACCCGGCGTTCCCGCCCCGGATCGCCTTCGCCGGTGCCCGTCACCTCGTGCTCGCGGCCGCGACCCGATCCCGCCTCGCGGACCTGGCGTACGACTTCGCGCGCCTCGAAGCGCTGATGCACCGGCTGGACCTCACCACCGTGCAGCTGGTGTGGCGGGAATCGGCCACCGTGTTCCACGTCCGCGACCCGTTCCCGGTCGGAGGTGTCGTCGAGGACCCGGCGACCGGTGCCGCGGCCGCCGCGTTCGGCGCGTACGCCCGCGAGCTGGGCCTCGTCCCCGAGGACGCGGTCCTCACCCTGCACCAGGGCGAGGATCTGGGCCGGCCCGGCGAACTCACGGTGACCCTGCGTGCGGGCGAGCCGCGGGTCCGGGTCAGCGGCACGGGGACCCGCATCGGCTGACGGACACCGTCGGCCGCGGGCCGGTGGAGGCTGGTCGCGCGGTTCCCCACGCCCCTTGAGGGGCGCCTCACGGCAGCGTCCCCGAAGGGGCGCGGGGGGACCTGCGCGCCCGGCCACGACGCACCCGCCCCCGGCGACGAGCCACGGTCACGATTCGGTTTCGGCCATTCCTGACCCCTTGCCGAGTCGCCGTGTAATCGTTTCCAATCCTCTCTACGCAGTGCGTGTAATCGATTCCACGAGTTCCACGAGGAGGTGGAGCGGCGATGGCGAGCATCAAGGACGTGGCCGCCGCGGCGGGCGTTTCCGTCGCCACGGTGTCCCGTGTCCTGAACGACCACCCGTCGGTCAGCGCCGACGCCCGTACCCGTGTGCTGGCCGCCGTCGAGACGCTGGGCTACCGCCCGAACGCCGTCGCCCGGTCCCTGCGCACCGACCAGACCCGCACCCTCGGCCTGGTCATCAGCGACGTCCTCAACCCGTACTTCACGGAGCTGGCCCGCTCGGTCGAGGAAGAGGCCCGCGCGCTGGGCTACAGCGTGATCATCGGCAACGCCGACGAGCGGCCGGACCTGCAGGACCACCACGTACGGACCCTGCTCGACCGCCGTATCGACGGTCTGCTCGTCTCCCCCACCGACGGCGGTTCCCCGCTGATGCTGGAGGCGGCGCGCGGCGGGACACCGATGGTGTTCGTCGACCGGTGGATCCCGGGCGTCGACGTGCCCGTGGTCCGCGCGGACGGCCAGAGCGCCGTACGGGACCTCGTCGCCCACCTGTACGGGCTGGGGCACCGGCGGCTCGCGATCATCGCGGGCCCCGCGGCCACCACCACCGGCAGTGAGCGGGTGCGGGCGTTCCGGGAGGCGCTCGCCGAGTACGGCGTGCCCCTTCCCGACGCCTACATCGGCCAGGGCGACTTCCAGGCCGAGAGCGGGCGGCGGGTCACCGAGGGATTCCTCGACCTGCCCGAGCCGCCCGAGGTGGTCTTCGCCGCCGACAACCTGATGGCGCTCGGCGCGCTGGACGCCGTCCGCGCGCGCGGCCTGCGGGTGCCGGACGACATCGCGCTCGCCGCGTTCGACGACATCCGGTGGTTCGTGCACACCGACCCGCCGGTCACGGCGATAGCCCAGCCCACCGGCGCGCTGGGACGGGCCGCCGTCCGCGCGCTGATCGACCGCATCGAGGGACGGCCTCCGCAGTCCGTCACCCTCCCCGCCCGGCTCGTCGTCCGCCGCTCGTGCGGCGCGCGCCCCGCAATGAACCAGACCCCTGTGCAAAGGAGCACGTCGTGAGCGACCCGGACGAGTTGCTGCGCATCGAGGGCATACGGAAGTCCTTCCCCGGAGTGGTCGCGCTCGACGGCGTCGACTTCGACCTCCGCCGGGGCGAGGTGCACGTACTCCTCGGTGAGAACGGCGCGGGCAAGAGCACCCTCATCAAGATGCTCTCCGGCGCCTGCACCCCCGACGAGGGGCGCATCCTGGCCGCGGGCGAGGAGGTGCGCATCCACGGTGCGCAGGACTCCGAGCGCCTCGGGATCGCCACCATCTACCAGGAGTTCAACCTGGTGCCCGATCTCACCGTCGCCGAGAACATCTTCCTGGGCCGGCAGCCGCGCCGCCTCGGGATGATCGACCGCAAGCGGATGGAGGCCGACGCCGAGGCGCTGCTGAAGCGGGTCGGCGTGCACGTCTCGCCGCGGGCGCGGGTGCGGGAACTGGGCATCGCCCGGCTCCAGATGGTCGAGATCGCCAAGGCGCTCAGCCTGGACGCGCGCGTGCTCATCATGGACGAGCCGACCGCCGTGCTGACCTCGGAGGAGGTGGAGAAGCTCTTCGCCATCGTGCGGCAGCTGCGCGAGGACGGCGTGGGGATCGTCTTCATCACCCACCACCTGGAGGAGATCGCCGCGATCGGTGACCGGGTGACGGTCATCCGGGACGGGAAGAGCGTGGGCCAGGTGCCCGCCACCACGCCCGAGGACGAACTGGTCCGGCTCATGGTCGGACGGTCCATCGAGCAGCAGTACCCGCGGGAGCGGGCCGAGACCGGCGCCGCGCTGCTGTCCGTGGACGGGCTGACCCGGGACGGCGTCTTCCACGACATCAGCTTCCGGGTGCACGCCGGCGAGGTCGTCGGCATCGCCGGCCTGGTCGGGGCCGGCCGCACCGAGGTGGTGCGGGCCGTGTTCGGCGCCGACCCCTACGACGAGGGGGCCGTGCAGGTCGCCGGGACGGCGCTCAGGCGCCACGACGTCAACGCGGCCATGGCCGCCGGTATCGGGCTCGTCCCCGAGGACCGCAAGGGTCAGGGGCTGGTCCTGGACGCCTCCGTGGAGGAGAACCTCGGCCTGGTGACCCTGCGCCGGGCGACCCGGGCCGGGATCGTCGACCTCAAGGCGCAGCACGTCGCCGCCGAGCGGATCGCCGGGCAGCTGGGCGTGCGGATGGCCGGGCTCGGCCAGCACGTGCGCACGCTCTCCGGCGGCAACCAGCAGAAGGTCGTCATCGGCAAGTGGCTGCTGGCCGACACCAAGGTGCTGATCCTCGACGAGCCGACGCGCGGCATCGACGTCGGCGCCAAGGTCGAGATCTACCAGCTGATCAACGAGCTGACGGCCGCCGGAGCCGCGGTCCTGATGATCTCCAGCGACCTGCCCGAGGTGCTCGGGATGAGCGACCGGGTGCTGGTGATGGCCCAGGGCCGGATCGCGGGGGAACTCTCCGCCGACCAGGCCACCCAGGACTCCGTGATGGCGCTCGCCGTCTCCACCCCCACCACCACAACCGACAAGGAGGCCGGACGTGGCCGCTGACACGCTCAAGAGCAGGAACACGGGCGCCGGTGGCGTCTCCGGTGTGCGCCGGCTGCTCCTCGACAACGGCGCGCTCACCGCGCTGATCGTCCTCGTCATCGCCATGTCGGCGCTGTCGGGCGACTTCCTCACCACCGACAACCTGCTGAACGTCGGCGTGCAGGCGGCCGTGACCGCCATCCTCGCCTTCGGTGTCACCTTCGTGATCGTCGCGGCGGGCATCGACCTGTCGGTCGGCTCGGTCGCGGCCCTGTCGGCGACCGTGCTGGCCTGGAGCGCCACCTCACACGGGGTACCGGTCTTCCTGGCCGTCATCCTGGCGGTGGTCACCGGCATAGCGGCCGGTCTCGTCAACGGCTTCCTCATCGCCTACGGCAAGCTGCCGCCGTTCATCGCCACCCTGGCCATGCTGTCGGTGGCCCGCGGTCTGTCGCTGGTGATCTCCGAGGGCTCCCCGATCGCCTTCCCCGACTCGGTCTCGCACCTCGGTGACACGCTCGGCGGCTGGCTGCCGGTGCCGGTCCTCGTGATGGTCCTCATGGGCCTGATCGCCGCCTTCGTGCTCGGCCGGACCTACATCGGGCGCTCGATGTACGCGATCGGCGGCAACGAGGAGGCCGCGCGCCTCTCCGGGCTGCGGGTGTCCAAGCAGAAGCTGGCCATCTACGCGCTGTCCGGCCTGTTCGCGGCCGTCGCCGGCATCGTGCTGGCCTCCCGGCTCTCCTCGGCGCAGCCGCAGGCCGCCAACGGCTACGAGCTGGACGCCATCGCGGCGGTCGTGATCGGCGGCGCGTCGCTGGCCGGCGGTACCGGCAAGGCCTCCGGCACGCTGATCGGCGCGCTGATCCTGGCGGTGCTGCGCAACGGCCTCAACCTGCTGAACGTCTCGGCGTTCTGGCAGCAGGTCGTCATCGGTGTCGTCATCGCGCTCGCCGTGCTGCTGGACACCGTGCGCCGCAAGGCCGGTGCCACGCCCGTGGCCGCCGGTACCGGCGGGAGCAAGGGCAAGCAGGCCGGGACCTACGCGCTGGCGGCGGTCGTCACGGTGGCGCTGGTGGCCGCGACCTCCCTGCTGCACACGGGCTCCGGCGGGAACAACCCGAAGGTGGGTCTGTCGCTGTCCACGCTGAACAACCCGTTCTTCGTGCAGATCCGGTCGGGCGCGCAGGCCGAGGCGAAGAAGCTGGGCGTGGACCTGACCGTCACGGACGCCCAGAACGACGCCTCGCAGCAGGCCAACCAGTTGCAGAACTTCACCAGTTCGGGACTGGGCGCGGTCATCGTGAACCCGGTGGACTCGGACGCGGCGAGCAACTCCGTGAAGGCCGCCAACAAGGCGGACATCCCGGTGATCGCCGTCGACCGCGGGGTCAACAACGCGAAGACCGACGCGCTGGTCGCCTCGGACAACGTCACCGGCGGTGAGCTGGCCGCGAAGACGATCGGCGACAGGCTCGGCGGCCACGGCAAGATCGTGATCCTGCAGGGCCAGGCCGGCACCTCGGCGGCCCGTGAACGCGCGCAGGGCTTCGCCAACGGCCTCAAGGCCTTCCCCGGCATCCAGGTGGTGGCCCAGCAGCCGGCCGACTTCGACCGCACCAAGGGCCTGGACGTGATGTCGAACCTGCTCCAGTCCCACCCGGACGTGCAGGGCGTCATCGCCGCCAACGACGAGATGGCGCTCGGCGCGATCAAGGCGCTCGGCTCCAAGGCCGGCAAGTCGGTGTCGGTGGTCGGCTTCGACGGCACCCCGGACGGCCTGACCGCGGTCAAGAACGGCACGCTGTACGCCTCGGTCGCCCAGCAGCCCTCGCAGCTCGGCAGGATCGCCGTGGACAACGCCCTGAAGGCGATCCAGCACCAGAAGGTCGACTCGACGATCAAGGTGCCGGTGAAGGTGGTCACGAAGGAGAACGTGGCCGGGTTCACGGGCTGAGGTACCAAGGAGGCGGCCGGGCGGCATCTGCCGGTCCCGGCCGCCTCAACTCGTTCTCTCAAGGAGTCACTTCATGTACGACTACGACCTCCTGGTCGTGGGATCGGCCAACGCCGACCTCGTGATCGGGGTCGACCGGCGGCCGGCCGCCGGTGAGACGGTGCTCGGCGGCGACCTCGCCACGCACCCCGGCGGCAAGGGCGCCAACCAGGCGGTCGCCGCCGCCCGCCTGGGCGCCCGTACCGCCCTGCTGGCCCGGGTCGGCGACGACGCGCACGGCGCTCTGCTGCTCGACTCGCAGCGGGCGGCGGGCGTGGACACGGCGGGTGTGCTGGTGGGCGGGGCGCCGACCGGCGTCGCGCTGATCACCGTGGACCCCTCCGGTGACAACAGCATCGTGGTCTCGCCGGGCGCCAACGGCCGGCTCGCCCCGGCGGACGTGCGGGCCGCGGCCGGTCTCGTGCGGGCCGCCCGGGTGGTCTCCGCGCAGCTGGAGATCCCGCTGGAGACGGTCGTGGAAGTGGTGCGCAACCTCGGCTCCGGCAGCCGGTTCGTGCTCAACCCGTCGCCGCCGCGGCCCCTCGCGGACGAGGTCCTCGCGGCCTGCGACCCGCTGATCGTGAACGAGCACGAGGCGAAGGTGCTGCTCGGCGAGGACGACCCGGGCGAGGACCCGGCCGGCTGGGCGCGGCTCCTGCTCGCCAGGGGCCCGAAGTCGGTCGTGGTGACGCTGGGCGCGGCGGGCGCGCTGGTCGCCGACGGTGACGGCACCGAGTCCGTCCCGTCCGTGACGGTGGACGCGGTGGACACCACGGGCGCCGGGGACGCGTTCACGGCGGCCCTCGCGGTACGGCTCGGAGCGGGCGCCTCGCTCGCGGACGCGGCGGCGTACGCGGCCCGGGTCGGTGCGGCCGCGGTCACCAGGCGCGGCGCGCAGGACTCGTACCCGACCACCGCGGAGGTGGAGGCGCTGTGAGGAAGAAGGGAATCCTCAACCGGGATCTCGCGGGCGCGCTGGCGGAGTTGGGGCACGGGCACGGGGTGCTGGTCTGCGATGCCGGGATGCCGATCCCGCGCGGGCCGCGGGTCGTGGACCTGGCCTTCCGGGCCGGGGTGCCGTCCTTCGCCGAGGTCCTGGAGGGCCTGCTGGACGAGCTGGTCGTGGAGGGTGCGACGGCGGCGGCCCAGATACGCGAGGCCAATCCGGCGGCGGCCGGTCTGCTGGACGGGCACTTCCCCGACCTGGCCCTGGTGCCGCACGAGCGGCTGAAGGAGCTCTCCCGCGACGCGCACCTGGTGGTCCGCACCGGGGAGGCCCGGCCGTACGCGAACGTGCTGCTGCGGTGCGGGGTGTTCTTCTAGGGCCTGTCCGGGCCGCGGGTCGCGGTGTCACGGTTGCGGGAAGACCAGGGGCACGCCGTAGCGTCGCTGGGCCGCGCGCAGGGCCGGGACGAGGGCGGTGCGCACCGCGCGGACCGCGTCCGCGTGCCCGGGTGCGGCCAGGAAGCGGGTGCGCAGCCCGGCGCGGGCGGGCTCCCGTACCGCTTCGACCGGGCGCATGCAGGTGGCGTACGCCCGCCCCAGCGCGTTGTCGGGTCCCTCCGGACCGGAGGTCTGCATCCGGGCGTCGGCGAGGGCGAAGAAGGCGTTCTCGTCGCGGGCCCGGACGCCGTGGCGGGCCAGGCAGTCCGGCAGCGTGCCGAGGGCGTCGAGGGTGGCCGGGTCGCGGCGCAGGGTGGTGAGCGTGCCGAACCACTGGCCCTGGAGACCGGCGTAGCGCTCGCGCAGGGCCCGGGCGGCGGCCGTGCCCTCGGCGAGACAGTCGCGCACGGCGGTGGCGGATCCCGTGCGGGCCGGGGCGGGGCGCGCCGCCGGGGCGGGCACGGCCGCGCTCACGCTGGTGCCGTGCCGGGCGATGAAGTCCAGGTCGGGGAGTTCGTAGTAGCGGATGAAGGCGAGCGGGACCTGCTCGGGCAGGGTGAAGCCGCGGTCCCGGGCGCAGGAGGCCGCCGCGACGCGCTGCACCTGCCGTACGAACACGTCCAGCCCCTGCGTCCAGCGGGACTCGGCGCCGGTCGCGGGCAGCACCATCCGCACCGGGTCGGCCGGCAGGGTGTCGCTGAGCCGGGCCGGGGTCACGGCGGCGGCGCGGGGACCGGCGACGGGCTGCTGAGCCGGGCCGGCGGTGCAGGCGGTGGCGGTGACGGTGACCGCGGCGAGCAGGGCGAGCGCGGCGGCGGGGCGGGCCGTGCGGAACTTCCGGGTCATGGGGTCCTGCCTGCGGGTGTGGGAGCGGGTGCCGCGGGCCGAAGCGGCCCGCGGCACCCGCTGGAGCTGCGGCACCGGGTCAGTGCGTGATGCGGACGGTGTCGCCGCCGTCGTAGTAGCTCGCCACGGTGAACTTCGTGCCGCCGGACACGTCGGTGCACAGCCAGTAGGTCGAGTCGTTGACGCTGTGGCTGCCGTCGGAGGCCCAGACGTACCCCTTGCTGCACGTCACCCAGGAGCTGCTGGAGGTGTGGTAGAGACGCCCGGCGTACTCGTCGCCGTACGTGGTGGTGGAGTCGTCCGAGTAGGTCAGGTTGAGGTCGCCGCAGCTGCTGGACGACGACTTGGTCGCGGTACCGCCGACGCCCTGGTACGCCCCGGTCTTCAGCGTCACGGTCACACAGGCGGCCGGGGCGGCGGACGCGGCGGGCGCGAGCACCAGACAGCCTGCGGCGGAGACGAGCGCGAGGGCGCTCGCGGCGATGGCCTTCCTCATGGTTCCCCCTTGCGGTGATCGGATGTGTCCGGATCGAGCAACCGAAACGCTCGCAGAGCACCCGCCCCGTGGACCACGCCCTTCGACGGGGTTCTAAAGTCCCGCGCCAGGCAGCGGAGCCCGCTGCTCCGGCGGTGCCTCCGTGGCTCCTGTGGGCGACGGGGCGGCGGCCGGCCTGAGCATGGCGGCGCCCAGCGGGGTGAGGGAGTGCAGCACCGTGTTGTGGTGGCGGTGGCTGAAGACCAGTCCCGCGTCGCGCAGCACGGTGGTGTGGTGGGAGGCCGTGGGCACCGACACGCCCAGCAGGCGGGCCAGTTCGGAGGTGGTCGCGCCGAGTGCGAGACAGCGCAGCGCCGCCGCGCGGGTCCGGCCGAGCAGCGCGGCGAGCGGGGCGTCGGCGGGGACGTCCGGGGCGGGCGCGCGGACGCCGTGCACGGGATACACCAGCACCGGCCGCAGGGTGTCGTCCGCCATCGAGATCGGTGACTGCCAGCAGAAGTACGAGGGGATCAGGTGCAGTCCGCGGCCGGCCAGGTGCAGGTCCCGGTCCTCGACGTAGTCGACGTGCAGGACCGGCGGCCGCCAGCGGACGGCCGGCGACAGGCCGCGGAGCAGTCCGTCGAGGCCGCTGTCGAGGGTGTGGCGGGCGAGCAGGGCGCGCTCGCCGGCGAGGGCGGCGCCGACGCGGCTCTCGTGGGGGGCGATCACCGCTTCGTGATAGGTGCGCAGGAGCCTGGCGAGCTCCTCGCGGGTCTCGCGTTCCAGCAGCCGGGGTGCCCAGTCGGG
Source organism: Streptomyces sp. NPDC101237 (assembly GCF_044767465.1). Lineage (NCBI taxonomy): Bacteria > Bacillati > Actinomycetota > Actinomycetes > Kitasatosporales > Streptomycetaceae > Streptomyces > Streptomyces sp. NPDC101237. Next base: position 54,743 of record NZ_JBIWNY010000005.1, read on the forward strand.
GGCGCCGGTGATCCGGTCCAGGGTCTGTATCTCGCGCACCACCCGGTCGGGCGGGGTGTCGACGATCGCCGCGAGGCCGCGGTCCAGGCCGTCGGCGGACTCGTGCGGGGTGAGGAAGTCGGGCAGGTAGCGGGCCCTGGGCAGCACCGGGACCAGGAGCCGCCGCACGGCCGCGCCGAGCTGGGTGCCGGCCAGGGTGGAGCGGGTCTCGCGGTACCAGTCGGCGTACGCCCACCGGCCCCGCGAGGTCTGTAACCGGTGCAGACTGCAGGTGATCTCCCAGAGCGGGTCGGGGGCGCTCGCCACCCGGACACGAGCCAGGTCCTGAGGCGTGAAATGGATCCGCAGCACGAGAACCGCCCCCCGAGTCGAACATTCGTCTCGTTCAGGCAGCAGCCTGCGGCACTCGGCCCCCACGAACAACACCGAAACCGGCCGGACACCCCGCTGTCATTCGATCACCTGCTCGACAAACCTCCGTGCCGTCTCCCTCAGCACCTCGCGGCCGTCCCTGGCCCACAGCCCGTCGTTGAACAGCTCGACCTCGATGGGCCCGGTGTAGCCGGCCGCCTCGACCTGGTCCTTCCACGCGCGCAGGTCGATCGCGCCGTCGCCGAGCTGGCCGCGGCCGTCGAGGACGCCCCGGGGCAGCGGGGTGGTCCAGTCGGCGAGCTGGAAGGAGTGGATGCGGCCGCCCGCGCCGGCCCGCGCGATCCCGGCGGGCGCCCGGTCGTCCCACCACAGGTGGTAGGTGTCCACGGTGACGCCCACCTGGTGGGCGGGGAAGCGTTCCGCGAGGTCCAGGGCCTGGGCGAGGGTGGAGACCACGCAGCGGTCGGCGGCGTACATCGGGTGCAGGGGTTCGACGGCCAGGCGGACGCCGTGCCGTTCGGCGTGGGGGCCGAGTTCGGCGAGGGCGTCGGCGACGCGTTCGCGGGCGCCGTGCAGGTCCCTGGAGCCGGCCGACAGGCCGCCGGAGACCAGGACCAGGGTGTCGGTGCCGAGGGCCGCGGCCTCCTCGACGGCCCGCCGGTTGTCGGCGAGCGCGGCGGCCCGCTCGCCCGGGTCGACGGCCGTCAGGAAGCCGCCGCGGCACAGCGTGGTGACGGTCAGGCCGGCCGCGCGGACCAGCTCGGCGGTCGCTTCCAGGCCGTACGCGCGCACCGGCTCGCGCCACAGGCCGACGCCCGGCACGCCCAGTTCCCCGCAGGCGGCGGCCAGTTCGGGCAGCGACAGCTGCTTCACCGTCATCTGGTTGATCGACAGGCGGGACAGGTCACCGGTCACCGGGTCACTCCGTACAGGGCGAGGAGGGTCTTCATCCGGTCCTCGGCCAGCTTCGGGTCGGGGAACAGGCCCAGGCCGTCGGCGAGTTCGTAGGCGCGGGCGAAGTGCGGCAGGGAACGGGCCGACTGCAGGCCGCCGACCATGGTGAAGTGTGCCTGGTGGCCGGCGAGCCAGGCCAGGAACACCACGCCCGTCTTGTAGAAGCGGGTGGGGGCCTGGAAGAGGTGGCGGGAAAGGGCGACGGTCGGGTCGAGCAGCGCGCGGAAGGCCGCCGTGTCGCCGGTGTCCAGGTGCCGTACCGCTCGCGCCGCCAGCGGTCCCAGCGGATCGAGGACGCCGAGCAGGGCGTGGCTGAAACCCTGCGCGTCGCCGGCGATCAGCTCGGGGTAGTGGAAGTCGTCGCCGGTGTAGCAGCGGACGCCCCGCGGCAGGCGGCGCCTGAGGTCGATCTCCCGCCGAGCCTCCAGGAGCGACACCTTGACGCCGTCGACCTTGCCCGGATGGGCGGCGACGATCTCCAGGAACACGTCCGTCGCCTCGTCCGGGCCGGCCGCCCCCCAGTAGCCCGTCAGCGCCGGGTCGAACATCGGGCCGAGCCAGTGCAGGACCACCGGCCGGGCGGCCTGGCGCAGCAGGTGGCCGTAGACCTCCAGGTAGTCCTCGGGGCCGGTGGCGGTGGCGGCGAGCGCCCGGGAGGCCATCAGGACGGCCTGCGCGCCGGAGTCCTCGACGAGCGCGAGCTGCTCCTCGTAGGCGGCCCGGATCTCGGCGAGCGTGCCGCCGGTGATCTGGTCGGTGCCGGCCCCGCAGACGATGCGGCCGCCGACCGCCTTCGCCTCGGCGGCGCTGCGGCGGATCAGCTCGGCCGCGCCCGTCCAGTCCAGGCCCATGCCGCGCTGGGCGGTGTCCATCGCCTCGGCGACGCCCAGTCCGTGCGCCCACAGGTGGCGGCGGAAGGCGAGGGTGGCGTCCCAGTCGACGGCGGCGGGCGCGTCCGGGGAGACGTCGGCGAACGGGTCGGCGACGACGTGGGCCGCCGCGAAGACCGTACGGGAGGTGAAGGAGGTGCCGGGGGCGACGGCGAGCGGCTCGGTGCGCGGCTCGTAGGTCCGCAGGGTCCCGCCGGCGCCCGGGAGACGGATGGTCACAGGGAGATCTCCGGTACGTCGATGCGGCGTCCCTCGGCCGAGGACCGCAGGCCCAGCTCGGCGAGCTGCACGCCGCGGGCGCCGGCCAGCAGGTCCCAGTGGTACGGGGTGCCGGCGTACACGTGCCGCAGGAACAGCTCCCACTGGGCCTTGAAGCCGTTGTCGAACTCGCCGTTGTCCGGGACCTCCTGCCACTGGTCGCGGAAGACCTCGGTGGCCGGGACGTCCGGGTCCCACACCGGCTTGGGGGTGGCGGAGCGGTGCTGGGCGCGGCAGGTGCGCAGGCCCGCGACGGCCGAGCCCTCGGTGCCGTCGACCTGGAACTCGACCAGCTCGTCGCGGTGGACGCGGACCGCCCAGGAGGAGTTGATCTGCGCGACGGCGCCGCCGTCCAGTCCGAAGATGCCGTAGGCGGCGTCGTCGGCGGTGGCGTCGTAGGGCTTGCCGTTCTCGTCCCAGCGCTGCGGGATGTGCGTGGTGGCGACGGCCTGGACGGACGTCACCCGGCCGAACAGCTCGTGCAGCACGTACTCCCAGTGCGGGAACATGTCGACGACGATGCCGCCGCCGTCCTGCGCGCGGTAGTTCCACGACGGGCGCTGCGCCTGCTGCCAGTCGCCCTCGAAGACCCAGTAGCCGAACTCGCCGCGCACCGAAAGGATCCGGCCGAAGAAGCCGCCGTCGACCAGCCGCTTCAGCTTCAGCAGGCCGGGCAGGAAGATCTTGTCCTGGACGACCCCGTGCCTGATGCCCTTCGCGTGCGCCAGCCGGGCCAGTTCCAGGGCGCCCGCCAGGCCGGTGGCGGTCGGCTTCTCGGTGTAGACGTGCTTCCCGGCGGCGATGGCCTGCCGGAGGGCCGCCTCGCGGGCGGAGGTGACCTGGGCGTCGAAGTAGATGTCCACGGTCGGGTCGGCGAGCACGGACCCGAGGTCGGTGCAGACGTGCTCCTCGGAGAGGCCGTGCCGGTCGGCGATGGCCCGCAGGGCGTGCTCCCGGCGGCCCACGAGGACCGGTTCCGGCCACAGCACCGTGCCGTCGCCGAGGTCGAGACCGCCCTGCTCGCGCAGCGCGAGGATCGACCGGACGAGGTGCTGGCGGTAGCCCATGCGCCCGGTCACGCCGTTCATGGCGATACGCACCGTCTTGCGTGTCACGTGATTCCCTTCGTCCGCGTGCGCCCCAGGAGTGCAGCAAGCGCTTTCTACATGGTCTGAAAGCTAGCCTTTACCGCTGGTCCGTACAAGACCGTGATGGGGTCGAGTTGTTCGAGGGGGCGAACAACAGGAGTGAATGGCCTTATGGTCTGCACGGCAAGGGGGCTTCCTTTGATCAGGCTGTGTACGACGGCGTACGACGAGACGCGCGACCGGAGGACGACGAGATGACGGTGACCCTGGCGGACGTGGCGGCCCGCGCCCAGGTCTCGCCCGCGACGGTGTCGCGCGTACTGAACGGCAACTACCCGGTGGCGGCGTCCACGCGGGAGCGGGTGCTGCGGGCGGTGGACGAGCTGGACTACGTCCTCAACGGCCCGGCCAGCGCGCTCGCGGCGGCCACCTCCGACCTGGTCGGCATCCTCGTCAACGACATCGCGGACCCGTTCTTCGGGATCATGGCGAGCGCGATCCAGGCGGAGATCGGCGGTCCGGGCGGACGTGCGGGCGGCGAGCGGCTGGCGGTGGTGTGCAACACCGGCGGCTCACCCGAGCGTGAACTGACGTATCTGACCCTGCTCCAGCGGCAGCGGGCGGCCGCGGTGGTCCTGACCGGCGGCGCCGTCGAGGACGCGCCGCACGCGGCGGCGGTGGCGGCGAAGCTGCGCAAGCTGGCGGACGCCGGGACCCGCGTGGTGCTGTGCGGACGGCCGCCCGCGCCGGAGACCGACGCGGTGGCCCTGACCTTCGACAACCGAGGCGGCGGGCGGCAGCTGACCGAGCACCTCATCGGCCTGGGCCACCGGCGGCTCGGCTACATCGCGGGCCCGGAGGAGCGGACCACCACCCGGCACCGCCTGGAGGGCCACCGGGCCGCGCTGGCGGCGGCCGGGATCGAGGAGGACCCGCGCTGGACCGTGCACGGCCGCTACGACCGGCGGGCCGGCTACGAGGCGACGCTCGAACTCCTTCGCCGCGACCCGGCGCTGACGGCGGTGGTGGCCGCGAACGACTCGGTGGCGCTCGGCGCGTGCGCGGCGCTGCGGGAGTCGGGGCTGCTGATCCCGGCGGACGTGTCAGTGGCCGGGTTCGACGACCTGCCGTTCAGCATCGACGCGGTGCCGTCGCTGACGACGGTGCGGCTGCCGCTGGCGGAGGCCGGCGCGCGGGCCGGCCGTATCGCCATGGGCCGCGAGGAGCCCCCGCCGGGCGGCATCGCCACGGTCCGCGGGGAGCTGATGGTACGGGGCTCTTCGGGCGTGCCGCGGAGCTGACCGGGACACGGCGCCGCGCGTCGCCCGCATGGACGGACCGCCCGGAACCCACCCCGCAGGAACGGTTCCTCAGACGGGTCGGGCAGCGCCGGACCGCGGGGGATCCGCCCTCGCAGGAACGGTTCCTCACACGGTCCGCGCGCGGACCGGCCGAGGCCGGCCCGCAGACGCATGGGTCCGGGCGCCCGAACCGGGCACCCGGACCCATTCCTTTGCTGTCAGGGAGCGTCAGTCACCGACCGCCGCCGCCGCCACCGCCGCCGTGGCCGCCACCGCCGCCACCGCCGTGACCGCCGCCGCCACCGTGACCGCCGCCGCCATAGCCGCCGCCACCGTGACCGCCGTAGCCACCGCCGCCCCAGCCGCCGTAGCCGCCGTAGCCGTTGTCGCCCCAGCCGCCCCAGCCGCCACGGCCGTAGCCGTTGTCGCCCCAGCCGCCGTAGCCGCCGCCACCGCGGCCGCCGTAGCCGCCGCCACCGTGACCGCCGCCGCCATAGCCGCCGCCACCGTGACCGCCGCCGCCACCGCCGCCGTGGCCACCGCCACCGCCGCCGTGACCGCCACCGCCACCGCCACCGTTGTCCTGGAAGGTAACAACGTGGTCAGGCGCCGACGAGTGGGTTGCCGCGCTGGCGACACCGACTCCGGCGCCGAGCGCCAGAATGGGTGCCGAGATCGCAGCGATGGCGACCCTCTTCATACGTGTGGTGTGCGCGCGCATGATCGCCCCTCTCCGAGGGTGTGGTTGTGTTACGACGGCCGCTTCGGTGCCGCCCTGCGTGCACTCCAGAGCCTGCGCGCAGCTCCGAGCGCGTCCGCCGCCCTTGATGCCGGTTCTCCGCACCGCACGGGCCCTTCGGCGGACCACGTCATATCCAACTGAAACGGACATTAGTGACGTTCGTGTATAAACCTACGGCGCGGACGCGACGAAGTCAAAAGCAGGACCGAACCCAGGCGAACGAGAACAAGTGAAGCCAGCGGGAACGCCGTTCGGGCCGATGCCTTCCGGCCCGCCGGGGCCGCGGGATAGCCTCGGCGGCACGGTGTCTCTGACTCAGTCAACCATCGGGGTCCAGCCATGACCGTCCAGGACGTCCGCGCCTTCAACCGCTTCTACACCAACCTCATCGGCGCCCTCGACTACGGCCGCCACCTGTACGCCCCCTACACCCTCACCGAGGCCCGGGTGCTGTACGAGCTCGCCCACTCCGCCGACACCGACGCAGCCGACCTGCGGGCCGATCTCGCCCTGGACGCCGGGTACTTGAGCCGGATCCTGAACAGGTTCGAGGAGGCCGGGCTGATCGAGCGCGCCCCCTCCGCGAAGGACCCGAGACGGCGGCGGGTCTCGCTCACCGCGGGCGGCCGGTCCGCCGCCGAACTGCTCGACGAGCGCGCCAGGGACTCGGTCGGCACGCTGCTGGGCCGCGTCGACCCCGGTGCGCGGCCACGGCTCGCCGAGGCCATGCACACCATCCGCACGATCCTCGGCGACCCCCGCGCCGACGGCGGCGACGGCCGGGGCGAGGTGGTGCTGCGCGACCCGCGCCCCGGCGACCTGGGCTGGATCGTGCAGCGCAACGCCGCCCTGTACGCGGCCGAGTACGGCTGGAACACCGACTACGAGGGCCTGGTGGCCCGGATCGTCGCCGACTACGCCGAGGACCACGACCCGCACCTGGAGCGGGTCTGGATCGCCGAGCGGGCGGGGCGGCCGCTCGGCTGCGTGATGTGCGTCCGGGACGACGCCCCGGGCACCGCGCGGCTGCGGCTGCTGCTGGTCGAACCGGAGGCGCGCGGCCTCGGCATCGGCGACCGGCTGGTCACCGCCGTGATCGACTTCGCCCGCGGGGTCGGCTACCGGGATCTGGTGCTGTGGACCAACGACGTCCTCTCGGCCGCCCGGCGCCTCTACCGGCGGCACGGGTTCGTCCTCAGCGCCGAGAGGCCGCACCGCTCCTTCGGCAGGGACCTGGTCGGACAGGACTGGCGACTGGACCTGCACGCGGCCGCCGAGTGAGACGTAGGTTGATGACATGAGGCTCGCCTTCTCCACCCTCGGGGTCCCCGGTCTGCCGGTGCCGGAGGTGGTGGCGCTCGCCACCGCCCACGGCTACCACGGCGTCGAACTGCGCGCTCACCCCGAGGAACCGGTGCATCCCGGCCTCGGGCCGGCCGCCCGGGCCGACGTCGCCGCCGAGTTCAAGGCGGCCGACGTGGAGGTCCTGGGCATCGCCGGATACGCGCGCGTCGCGGCTCCGGGCGAGGACGGGCCGGTCCTGGACGAGGTGCGCGGGCTCCTCCAGCTGGCCCACGACGTGGGCGCCCCCTTCGTCCGGGTCTTCCCCGGCGCCGACCCCGCGCTGCCCGCCGCCGAGTCCGACGCGATCGCCGCCCGGCGCCTCGGCACGGTCGCCGAGGACGCCTCCGCGCTCGGCGTACGGGTCCTGCTGGAGACGCACGACTCGCACCGCACCGGCGCCGCCGCGATCCGCGTCCTCGGCCCGGTCGGCCACCGCATGGCCGGGGCGCTGTGGGACGTCATGCACACCTGGCTCGGCGGTGAGCAGCCCGCCGAGAGCTACGCGGCCCTCGCCCCGCACCTCGGCTACGTCCAGGTCAAGGACATCGCCTCGGCCGAGGACACCACTCCGCTGCCGCTCGGGGCCGGGACACTGCCGCTCTCCGACTGCGTGGAGGAGCTGTCCCGGCACGGCTGGGACGGCTGGCTGTGCTGGGAGTACGAGAAACGCTGGTACGAGACGGCGGCCCCGCTGCCCGGCCTGCTGACGGCGGGCCGGGACCACCTGGCCCGGCTGCTCAACGAGTCCGCGTGAGCTGACCGGCGCCCCGCCCGTCCCTCCTCCCCCGGCCCCGGCGCGTCCCTCACCCCCCTGGGAACCGCGCGCCCTCCTCACCCGTCCAACGCGCGGGCCGTCGGAGAAGTCCGCGTGGTGCGGTCTCGGCACTCGCCACCGGCCGAGGTCGCCGACCCCCCTCCGCGCCGCACCACGCCCGCCGGCCCGCCGCCATCGGCGCGCCCCCTCCCTTGCGCCGATGGCGGCCCCTCTGCCGAACGGGTGCCGTTGCGGTCCTTCGGACGGACGCGCCGGGCAGGCCCGGTGCATGGCCTTGACGGAAAGAAACTTCCCGAATATTGGTGTGCCTACGGAAGTTTCCTTCAGCCGGTTCCCCACCGGAAGGAGCGCAGGTGCCCTCCAGACGCACCGTCCTCGCCGCCACCGCGGGTGTCACCGCGGGTCTGACCGCCGGCCGCGGCGCGTACGCCGTCGGCTCCGGCGGCGAGAACGCCGGCCACCGCGACGCCGACGACCGGACGCTCCGCGCCCTCGTCTCCCGCATGAGTCTCGAGGAGAAGGTCGGCCAGCTGTTCGTGATGCGGGTCTACGGGCACTCCGCCACCGACCCCGACCAGGCCGACGTCGACGCCAACCTCGCCGAGATCGGCGTCCGCACGGCCGCCGAACTGATCGCCCGGTACCGCGTCGGCGGGATCATCTACTTCACCTGGGCGCACAACACCCGCGACCCGCGGCAGATCGCCGAGCTGTCGAACGGGATCCAGCGGGCCGCGCTGGAGCAGCCGCGGGGCCTGCCGGTGCTGATCGCCACCGACCAGGAGCACGGCGCCGTCTGCCGGATCGGCAGGCCCGCCGCGCTCTTCCCGGGCGCCATGGCGATGGGGGCGGGCGGCTCGCGCGAGGACGCCCGGACCCTCGGCCGCGTCTCCGGGGCGGAGCTGCGGGCGATGGGCGTCCGCCAGGACTACTCCCCCGACGCCGACGTCAACGTGAACCCGGCCAACCCCATCATCGGCGTACGGTCGTTCGGGGCCGACCCGGAGGCGGTCGGCGCGCTGGTCGCCGCCGAGGCGCAGGGATACCGGGACGCCGGGGTCGCGGCCACCGCCAAGCACTTCCCGGGCCACGGCGACACCGCCGTCGACAGCCACACCGGCTTCCCGGTGATCACGCACAGCCGGAACCTGTGGGAGAAGCTGGACGCGGTGCCGTTCCGGGCCGCGGTGCGGGCGGGCATCGACTCGATCATGACCGCGCACATCCAGTTCCCCGCGCTGGACGGCTCCGGCGACCCGGCGACCCTCTCCCATCCGATCCTCACCGGCATCCTGCGCGGCGAACTCGGTTACGACGGCGTCGTGGTGACCGACTCGCTGGGCATGGAGGGGGTGCGCACCAAGTACGGCGACGACCGGGTGCCGGTGCTGGCCCTGAAGGCCGGTGTCGACCAGCTCCTGAACCCGCCCACCCTGGACGTGGCCTGGAACGCCGTCCTGAACGCCGTCCGGGACGGGGAGCTGACGGAGGCGCGGCTCGACGAGTCGGTCCTGCGCATCCTGCGGCTCAAGTCCCGGCTGGGGCTGCTCGACCGGCCGTACGTCAACACCAAGGACGTCGGCCGGGTGGTGGGCGCGGCCCGGCACCTGGCCACCGCCGACCGGATCGCCGAGCGCACCACCACCCTGCTGGTCAACGAGGGCGGACTGCTCCCACTGTCCCGCCGCACGCACGGCCGGCTGCTGGTGGTGGGCGCCGACCCGGCCTCCCCTTCCGGCACCACAGGGCCGCCCACCGGCGTGCTCGCCGCCGCGTTCACCGAACTGGGCTTCACCGTCCGCACGTCGGCCACCGGCACGGATCCCTCGGCGGCGGCCGTCGACGCGGCGGTCGCGGCGGCCGCGGACGCGGACGCGGTGATCGTCGGGACGTACAACGTGACGGCGGACGGCGGACAGCGGCGGCTGGTGGAGCGCCTGGTCGCCACCGGCGTCCCGGTGGTGGCGGTGGCCGTGCGCAATCCGTACGACGTCGCCCAACTGCCCACCGTGCGCGCCTTCCTGGCGTCCTACTGCTGGACGGACGTCGAACTGCGGGCCGCGGCCCGGGTGATCGCCGGCCGGGTATCGCCGCGCGGCAGGCTGCCGGTGCCGGTGCAGCGGGCGGACGATCCGGCACAGGTGCTGTACCCGGTCGGCCACGGGCTGACGTACGAGAGGTACGCAGCGGATCGGGCGTAACCGTCCCAAAAGGCGGAAAGCATCCCGTACGGCCGGGGTGGGCCGTCAGTGCGCACCACGCCGGCCGAGGGGGGCGGTATGAGGAGCGGACGTCTCGCGGGCGTGGCGGTGGCGGTCGCCGCCGTGCTGCTGTCGGCCGGCTGCCGGCCGTCCTCGACCGGGAAGCCGGCGTCCGGCGCGCGACCGACGGCGAGCCGGACGGCGTCCGGGTACGGCGCGCGGTTCCTCGCGGTCGGCGAGTGCAGCTCGTTCGGGACCGTCAGCTTCACGGAGGTGCCGTGCGCGGGTGAACGGGCGGCGGCCCGGGTGATCGCGCGGTACGACGGCACGGCCGGCGCCGGAACGGCCTGCCCGGCCACCACCGACTTCGTCCTGCACATCGGCGCCCAGGGCACCGGCGGCGCCGGAGCGATCCCGCCGGGCTACGCCTGCATGCGCGCCCTGGAGCCGCCGCACCCCGGCGACCCGGGCGGAGGCGGCGGGCCGCACACGATCGTCGGCGACTGCGTCTACGGCTCGGGCCACGGGCAGGTCCGGGAGACCGCCTGCGACGGCTCGGGACGGCACAGGCCGCAGTACAAGGTGGTGCGGGCGGTGACCGCGCGGGACCGGTGCCCGGCCTCGACGGCCCTGTACGTCCGGCTCGGCGGCGCACAGCCGGTGGGCTGCGCCACCCGCGTGTGAGCGCGCCGGCCCGCTCTCAGCAGAGGATCCAGCCCGAGCTGGCCGAGGAGCCGCCCACCGCGCCCTTGACCCAGACGCAGCGGTGCCCGGCGTGCACGCTCACCGGGCCCGCGTGGTACCGGTACCTGCCCCGGTCGACGACCGGCCGGTTGCCGCGGGCCTGGACGCTGACGGACATGGTGCGCTTGCCGCCGGAGGTCCTCGGGAGCGTGATCGCGCAGACGTAGCCGCCCTGCCGGTAGATGCGCACGGTGCCGGTGGCGAAGGGCAGCGTGCGCACCTGGCGTCCGGCGCAGTCGGCGGCCGTCACGGCGCCGGCCTCGGCGGGGGCCACGAGGGTGAGCGTCCCGGCGGCGGTCAGCACGGCCGCGCCGAGCGCCAGCCGCCGCCGCATCGCACCACTGTTCACCGTCGTCCCCTCCCGTACCGCCACCCCGCACCACGTCCGTACTGATGTACGGACGCACGACATGTGTCGGATGGTTGCACGGCCGTCAGGAACCCCGCCAAGCGCCCCGGATCACGCCGGTCCGGGACGCCGGCGGTTCAGCGGGTCGCGCCGACGGGTTCCTCCGGTTCCTCGGACGGCCGGCCGATGAAGGTGCGCCAGAGTTCGGCGTAGCGGCCGTCCCGGGCGAGCAGCTCGTCGTGGGTGCCGTCCTCGGCGACCCGGCCGTGGTCCATGACCACCACCCGGTCGGCGCGGGCGGCCGTGGTCAGCCGGTGCGCCACCACGAGGGTGGTACGACGGCCCGCCAGCCGGTCCGTGGCCAGGTTGACCTGGGCCTCCGTCGCCAGGTCCAGGGCCGCCGTCGCCTCGTCGAGGAGCAGGACGTCGGGGTCGACGAGTTCCGCGCGGGCCAGCGCGATCAGCTGGCGCTGGCCGGCCGAGAGGTTGCGGCCGCGCTCGGCCACCTCGTGCAGGTAGCCGCCTTCGAGGGTGGCGATCATCTCGTGGGCGCCGACCGCGCGGGCCGCCGCCTCCACCTCGGCGTCGGTGGCGTCGGGGCGGCCGTAGGCGATGGCGTCCCGGACGGTCCCCTGGAAGAGGTACGCCTCCTGCGGCACGACCCCGAGGCGGTGGCGGTAGGAGGTCAGGTCCAGGGCGCGCAGATCCGTGCCGTCGACCGTCACCCGGCCGCCCGTCGGGTCGTAGAACCGCGCGACCAGCTTGACCAGGGTGGACTTGCCGGCGCCCGTCTCGCCGACAAAGGCGACCGTCTGCCCGGCGGGGACGGTCAGGTCGATGCCGTCCAGGGCCGCCTCGCCGTCCTCGGCGGCGCCGTACGCGAAGCGCACGTCCTCGAAGGCGATCTCGCCCCGGAGCCGGGCCACCTCGCGCGGCTCCTCGGCCGCCCGCGTCGAGGTCCGCTCGCGGAGCAGTTCCTGGATGCGGCCGAGGGAGACGGTGGCCTGCTGGTAGCCGTCGAAGACCTGGGAGAGCTGCTGGACGGGCGCGAAGAACAGGTCGATGTAGAGCAGGTAGGCGACCAGCGCGCCGGTGGTGAGCGTGGCCGCCTCCACCCGGTGGGCGCCGGCCATCAGCACGCTCGCCGCCGCCACCGACGACAGCAGCTGCACGAACGGGAAGTAGACCGATATCAGCCACTGGCCCCGGATGCGGGCCTTGCGGTAGCTCTCGCTGCGCTCGGTGAACCGGCGGCCGCTGTCCCGCTCGCGCCCGAAGGCCTGCACGATCCGCAGGCCCGACACCGACTCCTGGAGGTCGGCGTTGACCACCGAGACCCGCTCGCGGGCGAGTTCGTAGGCCTTCACGCTGGCCCGGCGGAAGAAGAAGGTCGCGACGATCAGCGGCGGCAGGGTGGCGAAGACGACCAGCGCCAGCTGCACGTCGATCACCAGCAGGGCCACCATGATGCCGAAGAAGGTGACGACGGAGACGAAGGCGGTGACCAGGCCGGTCTGGAGGAACGTGGAGAGGGCGTCGACGTCCGTCGTCATCCTCGTCATGATCCGGCCGGTCAGCTCCCGCTCGTAGTAGTCGAGGCCGAGCCGCTGGAGCTGGGCGAAGATCTTCAGGCGGAGCGAGTAGAGGACGCGTTCGCCGGTCCGGCCGGTCATCCGGGTCTCGCCGATCTGCGCCGCCCACTGCGCGAGGACCGCGACCAGGCCCAGCAGCGAGGACGCCCAGACCGCGCCGAGCGCCATCTTGGTGACGCCCTGGTCGATGCCGTGCCGGATCAGCACCGGCAGCAGCAGGCCCATGCCGGCGTCCACGGCCACCAGGGCGAGGCTGACCAGCAGCGGGCGGCCGAAGCCGTGCAGCAGCCGGCGCAGGCCGTAGGAGGCCTCGGGCCGTACCGCGCGGGCCTCGTCGATGTCGGGGACGTCGGTGGCCGGCGGCAGCGCGTCGACCTCGGCGAGCAGTTCGGGCGTGGCCGGGGTGCCGGCGAGGGCGAGGTCCCGGGGGGTGCGGTCACCGCTCCACAGGCGCGGGGTCACGCCCCGCTCGGCGTCGAACTCCGCGTCCAGTTCGTCGCGGACGGACGTGTCCTCGGGCGGGGCGGCGGGCAGGGCGTGGCCCGGGGAGACACCGCCGAGTTCGTCGGGGTCGGTGAGCAGCCTGCGGTAGAGGGCGGACCGTTCCTGGAGTTCCTCGTGGGTGCCGATGTCGGCGAGCCGGCCGCCGTCGAGGACGGCGATGCGGTCGGCGAGGTTGAGGGTGGAGCGGCGGTGCGCGATGAGGAGGGTCGTCCGGCCGCGCATCACCTGTTTGAGCGCCTCGTGGATCTCGTGCTCCACGCGGGCGTCGACGGCCGAGGTGGCGTCGTCGAGGACGAGCAGCCGGGGGTCGGTGAGCAGGGCGCGGGCGAGGGCGACGCGCTGGCGCTGGCCGCCGGAGAGGGTCAGGCCCTGCTCGCCGACCTTGGTGTCGTAGCCGCCGGGCAGCTCGGAGATGAAGCGGTCGGCCTGGGCGGCGCGGGCGGCCGCCAGGATCTCCTCGTCGGTCGCGTCGGGACGGCCGTAGGCGATGTTGCCGCGAACGGTGTCGGAGAAGAGGAAGGAGTCCTCCGGGACCAGGCCGATGGCCGCCCGCAGTGAGTCGAGGGTCAGCTCGCGGACGTCGTGGCCGCCGATCAGGACGGCGCCGTGCGTGACGTCGTAGAAGCGCGGCAGGAGCAGGGAGACGGTGGACTTGCCGGAGCCGGAGGAGCCGACGACGGCGACGGTCTCGCCCGGCCGGATCTCGAAGCTCAGCCCCTTCAGGACCGGGCGGTCGGGGTCGTACCCGAAGGACACGTCGTCGAACTCGACGGTCGCGGGCGCGTCGGCCGGCAGGGCCTTCGTGCCCTGCGTCAGCGTCGGCTCGGTGTCGATCAGCTCCAGGACGCGTTCGGTGCCGGCGCGGGCCTGCTGGCCGACGGTCAGGACCACGGCGAGCATCCGGACCGGGCCGACCAGTTGGGCCAGGTAGGTGGAGAAGGCGACGAAGGTGCCGAGGGTGATGTGACCGCGGACGGCCAGCCAGCCGCCGAGCGCCAGCATGGCGACCTGGCCGAGGGCCGGGACGGACTGCAGGGCCGGGGTGAACCTGCTGTTCAGGCGGATCGTGCGCAGCCGTCCCGCGAACAGCCGGTGTCCGACCTCGCGGAGCTTGCCGGTCTCCTGCTCCTCCTGCCCGAAGCCCTTCACCACGCGGACGCCGCTGACGGCCCCGTCGACCACGCCGGCGACGGCGGCGGCCTGCGCCTGGGCGTACCAGGTGGCGGGGTGGAGCTTGCTGCGGCTGCGCTTGGCGATCCAGTACAGGGCCGGGGCCACGGCGAGGGCGACCAGGGTGAGCGGCGGCGACAGCCAGGCCATGATCCCGAGGGAGATCAGGAAGAGGAGGACGTTGCCGATGGTCATCGGCAGCATGAAGAGCAGGCCCTGGATCAGCTGCAGGTCGCTGGTGGCCCGCCCGATCACCTGGCCGGTGGACAGCTCGTCCTGGCGCCGTCCGTCGAGGCGGGTGATGGTGCCGTACATCTCGGTCCGCAGGTCGTGCTGGACGTCGAGGGCGAGCCGGCCGCCGTAGTAGCGGCGCACGAAGGTGGCCGCGTAGACGAGGACGGCGGCGCCGATCAGGGCTCCCGCCCAGGGGCCCATGGCCCGGCTGTGGCCGCCGATCACGTCGTCGATGATCACCTTGGTGATGAGCGGTACGACGGCCAGGACGGCCATGCCGGCCAGCGAGGACCCGAGCGCGAGGACGACGTCCTTGGGATGCCGCCAGGCATACCCCGCCAGCCTGCGCGCCCAGCCCTGCCGCTCCCCCTGTTGCGCTGCCACGCGGTGCCTCCCGTTCGCCCTCTGCTTCCGCTCGGCCACAACACGGACGGAACCGGATTTCATCCCTCCGTAACAAATCTCGGCCGATGGTCGCAGGGCGCCTCGGTCCCGGGACCTGGGCCGCCGCCCCCGTCCCCGGCCGGACGCGACCTCCACGGGCGGGGCGCCCGGCACGGCCAGGGCCCGTTCCGCCAGGGCGATCGGTCCGTTCCGTTCGCGCAATCCCGGGGGAGGTACCAGGATGTCGCCATGGGGACGTTGCTGTCCGTCAATGTGGGCCTGCCGAAGGACGTGCCCTGGCAAGGGCGGACCGTCCGCACCGGAGCGTGGAAGGCGCCGGTGTCCGGGCGCCGGATGGTGCGGCGGCTGAACGTCGACGGCGACGGCCAGGGCGACCTGGCCGGGCACGGCGGCGAGATCCGGGCCGTACTGGTCTACCAGGCGGACTCCTACCGGTACTGGCGCGAGCAGCTCGGCCGCGAGGACCTGGCCTTCGGGAGTTTCGGGGAGAACTTCACCGTCGAGGGCCTGCCCGACGACGAGGTGTGCATCGGCGACCGCTACCGGATCGGCGAGGCGGAGTTCGAGGTCACCCAGCCGCGCGTGACCTGCTACCGCGTCGGCATGCGTCTGGGCGAGCCCGCCATGGCCTCCCTCCTGGTCGCCCACCACCGTCCGGGCTTCTACCTGCGGGTGCTCACCGAGGGCCGGGTCGGCGCGGGCGACGAGATCACCCTGGTCGGCAAGGGGCCCGGCGAACTCAGCGTCGCCGACACGGACGCGCTGCTCTACCTGCCCGGCCGCGACCCCGCGACGCTGCGCAGAGCGCTGGAGATCCCCGCCCTCAGCCCCGGCTGGCAGCAGTCGTTCCGGGAACTGGCCGGCGCCGCGCCGCCCGCGGAGCAGCCGGGCTGGCCGGGTTTCCGGCCGCTGCGGGTCGCCCGGATCGTCCGCGAGAGCGCCGACGTCTCCTCCGTCAGCCTCGGCACCGCCGACGGCACGCCGCTGCCGGACGCCCGGCCGGGCCAGTACCTCTCGCTGCGCCCCACCACCGGCGCGGCCGCCCACGAGGTGCGCAGCTACTCGCTGTCCTCGGCGTCCGCGGACGGCGGGTACCGGATCAGCGTCAAGCGCGAGCCGCACGGGCGGGTCAGCGGCTACATCCACACCGGGCTGCGGGCCGGCGACCTCGTGGACGTCGCCGCTCCGCGCGGCACGTTCGTCCTCGAAGCGGGGACCGGGCCGGTCGTCCTCGCCTCCGCGGGCATCGGCGTCACTCCCGTGCTCGCCATGCTGCACCGGCTCGCCGCCACCCGTGACCCGCGGCCCCTGTGGTGGCTCCACACCGCCCACGACCGGGACCACCACGCCTTCGCCGCCGAGGCCCGCGACCTCCTCGCGCGGCTCCCGGACGCCCACGAGCACGTCTTCTACACGGCCGACGGCCCCCGGCCCGGCGAGGACCACGTCACCCGGGGACGGCCGACCGCCGCCGCGCTCGCCGGCCTGGGCGTCCCGGCCGGCGCCGACACCGACGCCTATCTCTGCGGGCCCACGGCCTTCATGGACGCCCTCGGCACGATGCTGGGCGAGCACGGCCTGTCACCCGAGCGGATCCGCACGGAACGGTTCAGCGCGCTCGCCGCCCTCAACCCCGGCGTCACCTCCACCACCGCGGTCCGCCCGCACCAGCCGTCCGGGCCCGCGGGCACCGGCCCGCTCGTCACCTTCGCCCGCAGCGGTGTCACCACCGCCTGGTCGCCCGCCCACGGCTCGCTCCTCGGCCTCGCGGAGGCCTGCGACGTCCCCACCCGCTGGTCGTGCCGGACCGGCGTCTGCCACACCTGCGTCACCCCGCTGGTGACCGGCGAGGTCGCCTACACCACCCCGCCGCTCGAACCGCCGGAACCGGGCACCGTCCTGGTCTGCTGCAGCGCACCGGCCGCCGAGACCGTCCTGGACCTCTGACCCGGACCGGGCCCGCCGCCGCAACGCGCAGATAACGACTAGTCAAACCCTTCGGAACCCGTACAACCATTCGGGCGAACCCGCGAGTCGATCCGGTCATGACACACCGGATATCGAGACGCGCCAAGGTGCTGGTGGCGATCGCAGGCGGGGCCGCGTTCACCGCGGGGGTGGCCGCACCCGCCTCGGCAGCCGCTCCGACCGTGAGCTGCACGTCCGCGAAGGCGGGCCTGGCCGCCAAGCTGAAGAAGGACATCACCGCGGCGATGGCGAACCGCAAGGGCACCATCGCCGTCGGCCTCTACGACCGTTCCACCAAGACCACGTGCACGCTCCGTTCCACCACGCACTACGACTCGGCGAGCACCGTGAAGGTGACCGTGCTGGCGACGCTGCTGTGGGACGCCAAGAAGCACAACCGCTACCTGACGGCCACCGAGCAGTCGCTGGCCACCGCCATGATCACCAAGTCGGACAACGACGCGACCACCAAACTGTGGAAGCAGCTCGGCCTGACGAAGATCAAGGGGTTCCTGACGGCCGCCGGGATGACCCAGACCACGCCGGGGGCCGACGGCTACTGGGGGCTCACCCAGATCGACGTCCACGACGAGCAGCGGCTGCTCACGCTGATCACCGCCACGAACACGGTCCTGAGCGACAACTCGCGGGCCTACATCCAGAAGCTGATGGGGCAGGTCGTCTCCTCGCAGCGCTGGGGCACCCCGTACGGCGTTCCCTCCGGGGTCTCCGTGCACGTCAAGAACGGCTGGCTGTCACGGTCCACGCACGGCTGGCGGGTGCACAGCCTGGGCACCTTCAAGGGCGGCGGCCACGACTACATGATGACCGTGCTGACCCACGACAACAGCACCATGAGCTACGGGATCAGCACCATCCAGGGCATCGCGAAGGCCATCCACAAGGATCTGGCGGCGAGTTGAGCCCGGCCGGGTGGCGGCCGGGGCGCGCTCCGGGCACCACCCGGTCCGGCGTCCCGCCCACGCACAGCCTGCGCCCAGGACCGCCACAGCCCTCACCCATCGGCAGCCCCCAGGGTGGAGTGGTGACATCTGCCACCGATCCCGTTTCCCCCACGACCGTGTCCCCCGACGGGGCGCCGCCCGCGGCGGCCTCCGCGGCTCCCCCGCCGGACAGGGCGCCGCGCTGGTCGCTGCCCGCGCTGCTCGCGATCCTGGCCCTGGCGGCGGTGCTCTACTCCTGGAACCTCTCCGGTTCCGACCTCAACACCTTCTACAGCGGCGCCGTCTGGGCCGGCACCGAGAGCTGGAAGGCCTGGTTCTTCGGTTCGCTGGACCCGGGCAACTTCCTGACCGTCGACAAACCGCCGTTCGCCACCATGGTCATGAGCCTGTCGTGCCGGGTCTTCGGCTTCGGCACCTGGCAGATGATGCTGCCCCAGGTCGCGGCCGGCCTCGGCACCCTCTGGATCCTGCACGCGCACGTGAAGCGGATCTGGGGGCACGGCGCGGCGGCCGTCGCCGCGCTGGTGCTCGCGCTGACCCCGATCACCGTCGCGATCAACCGTGACAACAACCCCGACACGATCCTGGTCCTGCTGATGGTGGCGGGCGCGGCGCTGGCGTTCCGCGCCACCCGGGACGAGCGGCTGCTCCCGCTGCTGGGCTCGGCGGCCTGCTTCGGACTCGCCTTCAACACCAAGCTGCTGGCGGGCTGGATCGCTCTGCCGGCCGTCTTCGCCCTCTACCTGTACGCGTCGAAGGCGCCCTGGGTGAAGCGGATCGTCGGCCTGGCGCTCGCCGCCGTCGTGCTGGCCGTCGCCGGCTTCTGGTGGGCCATCGCCGTCTCCCTGGTCCCGGCCTCCGAGCGGCCGTACATCGGCGGCTCCACGGACGGCTCCGCCTGGGACCTGATCATGGGGTACGACGGACTCGGCCGCGTCTTCGGCAGCGAGGGCAACGGCGGCGGAGGCGGGGGCGGGGGCGGCTTCTCCGGGTCCGCCGGTCTCGGCCGGATGTTCAACGACGTCCTCGGCGGCCAGATCTCCTGGCTGCTGCCCTTCTCCGCGATCGCCCTGGCCGGCGGCCTGGTCCTGTGCGGCCGCGCCCCGCGCACCGACCTGCGACGGATGGCCCTGGTCCTGTGGGGCGGCTGGACGCTCCTGCACTACGTGATCTTCGCGACCGCGCAGGGCACCATGCACCCGTACTACACGACCGCGCTCGCCCCGGGCGTCGCGGTGCTGTGCGGCGGCGGTGGCGCGATGCTGCTGCGCGCGTTCCGCGCCGACGGGCGGTGGCCGTGGGTCCTCCCGGCCGCGTTCGGTGTGACCGGCATCTGGGCGGTCGTCCTGCTGCGCCGGGCCTCCGGCTGGAACACCTGGCTGTGGCCGGCGATCGGCGTCCTGACGGTGGCGGGCGTCGCCGGGATGCTGCTCCTGCGGTCCGGCGGCCGGGCCCGGCTGCGCACCGCCTCGGTGGCGGTCGCCGTCGTCGCGGCGCTGGCCGGGCCGACGGCGTACGCGGTGGCGGAGCCGTTCGGCGGCTCCGGCGGTGGCATGGGCGGTACGAACCCGACGGCCGGCCCCTCGACCGGCGGCGGCTTCGGCGGCCCTGGCGGCGGCCGGGGCGGCTTCCCGGGCGGCGGCGAGACACCGGGCGGCACCCGGGCGGGCGGCGGCTTCCCCGGCGGCACGAACGGCGAGGCGCCGGACGGCGGTTCGGGCGGCTTCCCGTCCGGCGGCGACGGGCGGCCGACACCCGGTGGCGGCACCGGCGAACTCCCGGCCGCCGGCAGCGGTACCGGTGAACCGCCGGGCGGCACCGGCGGGATGCCCGGCGCGGGCAGCGGCACCGGCACCGCACGCGGCGGCACGGGCGGCGGTGGCATGGGCGGCGGTGGCATGGGCGGCGAGGTGAGCGGTGACCTGATCGCCTACCTGAAGAAGCACCGGGACGGCGCCACCTGGCTGCTCGCGGTCTCCAACTCCCAGGCGGCGGCCCAGATCGAGCTGAGCGCGAGGGAGCCCGTGATCTCCATGTGGGGCTTCACCGGGTCCGACGGGGCGATGACCGTCGCCCGGCTGAAGGAACTGGTGAAGGCGGGCGAGCTGCACTACATCCAGGTCGGCGGGGGCGGTATGGGCATGGGCGGCGGCAACACGCTCAGCTCCGCCGTGACGAGCTGGGTGCGGAAGCACGGGACGGCGGTGCGGGAGAGCGCGTACAGCAAGAGCACGAGCACGACGGCGAGTTCGGCGTCGACGCTCTACCGCCTCGACCCGTCCGACGTCGGCTGACGCCGCACCGGCGACAAGTCCTACTACTTCGCTCACACAGGTGAGGTCGATCGTGGACCCGGGCGTGTCCGGGTGATCGCCCAGCAGCATGGGGACGCCCCGGTGGTTCCGCCGGGGCGTCCCCGCTTCCCTCTCCGGAGCGTCCCGTGAAACGTCGCAGCTGGTCCCTCGCCGCCGCCCTCGCGCTGACGGCCCTCGTCGTGCCCGCGCAGAGCGCCGCCGCGCACGCGGCCGCCGCGCCCTCCTGTCCGGACGGCTCGGTGTGCTTCTGGAGCGGTGAGGGCTTCGGCGGCTCCTACTGGGAGTGGACCGCCCGCAGCGGCTACCGCGACATGCCGCCGGGCCTCCACGACCACGTGGGTTCCTTCGTCGCCTCCACCCGCGCCTGCCTGGTCAACTGGTCCCCGACCGAGAAGCGCGACGTCTTCAACGGCGACTGGCGCTCCCAGTACCTCGGCGACTTCGGCGGCCGCATCGACGGGGTGGGCGCGGGCAGCTGCTGAGCGGGTCGCGTGCCGTGGCCCGGGCCCGCGGGACCGGGCCGGGCGGCGCGCTCAGCCCAGGTGCGTCGGCGCGAACATCCGCAGCACCGCCGGGAGGACGACCACCGAGGGGCCGGGGGTGGTGAGGGCCTTCGCCAGGTCCGTTTCCAGAGTCTCCGGGGACGTGCGGACCCCCGGGACGCCGAAGGACTCGGCGAGGGCCACGTAGTCGGGGCGGGTCAGTTCCGTGGCCGTGGGTTCGCCGAAGGCGTCGGACATGTACTCGCGCAGGATGCCGTAGCCGCCGTCGTCCACGATGAGCCAGGTGACCGGCAGGTCGTGCTGGCGGGCCGTGGCCAGTTCCGCGATCGAGTACAGGGCACCGCCGTCG
Organism: Streptomyces sp. NPDC101237; assembly: GCF_044767465.1. Classification (NCBI taxonomy): domain Bacteria; kingdom Bacillati; phylum Actinomycetota; class Actinomycetes; order Kitasatosporales; family Streptomycetaceae; genus Streptomyces; species Streptomyces sp. NPDC101237. The sequence continues at coordinate 75,766 of NZ_JBIWNY010000005.1, forward strand.
CCCGAGACCGCGAGGACCGGGCGGGCCGGGTCGGCCGCGGCGGCGCCGAGCGCCGCGGGGAAGCCGTAGCCGAGGCCGCCGGCGCCCTGCGCGGAGTGCATGAGGTTCGTGCCCCGCGGGTCGAACGCCGACCAGGCCCAGTAGGCCAGGATCGTCATGTCCCAGAAGGACGGGGAGGCGGCCGGGAGGGCCCGGCGGACGGACGCCAGCACGTCCTGTTCCAGGGTGAGTTCCTGGGCGGCGATGCGCTCCGCGACCCGGGACAGCAGGTCCCGCACCCGGTCGGCCGCCGTGTCGTCCTCGCGCGGCGACACGGTCTCCAGCAGCGCCTGGAGGGCGAGCCGGGCGTCCGCGTGGATGCCGAGCGCCGGATGGTTGGCCTCCAGCTTCCCGAGGTCCGCCTCGATCTGGATCACCCGGCCGCGCGGCTTGAACGTGTGGTAGTTGGAGGAGAGTTCGCCCAGGCCCGAGCCGACGACCAGCAGGACGTCCGCGTCCTCCAGGAAGTCCGTGGTGTGACGGTCCTCCAGCCAGGACTGGAGGGAGAGCGGGTGGTGCCAGGGGAAGGCGCCCTTGCCGCCGAAGGTCGTGACGACCGGGGCGTTCAGCTTCTCGGCGAGCTGCAGCAGCTTGCCGGAGGCGTCCGCGCGTACCACTCCGCCGCCCGCGATGACCGCCGGGCGGGCGGCGCGGGAGAGCAGGTCGGCGGCCACCGCGGTCAGTTCGGGGCGGGGCGGCAGGTCGTCCGGGGTGGCGTCCATCGCGGTGACGACCGGCAGCGCCGTCGGGGCCAGCAGCACGTCCTGCGGGATCTCCACCCACACCGGACCGTGCGGGGCGGACAGGGCCGACTCCCAGGCCGCCGCGAGCGCCGAGGGGATCTGGGACGGGGTGCGGACGGTGTGGACCGACTTCACCACGCCCCGGAAGGAGGCCGCCTGGTCGGGGAGTTCGTGCAGGTAGCCGTGGCGGCCGCCGCCGAGGCCGGCCGTCGGGATCTGGCTGCTGATCGCGAGCACGGGCGCGGAGGCCGAGGCCGCCTCCTGGAGCGCGGCCAGCGAGGTCAGCGCGCCCGGTCCGGTGGAGAGCAGCAGCGGGGCCGCCTCGCCGGTGATCCGGCCGTAGGCGTCGGCCGCGAACCCCGCGTTGTTCTCCACCCGCAGGCCGACGTAGCGCAGCGCCGAGCGGCGCAGGGCGTCGAACATGCCGAGGGCGTGCTGGCCGGGCAGGCCGAAGACGGTGGTCGCGCCGAGCCCGGCGAGCGTCTCCACGACCAGGTCCCCGCCGTTGCGGCCGGCCGGAGGGTTCAGTGCGGCTTCGGTCTGCGCCTGCGTCGGACGGAGAACCAGGTCGTGGTCGTGGGTCACTTCGAACGAGCCTCGGCAATCTGGCGGGTCATGATCGTGGTCAGTTCGTAGGCGGTGTGCGAGGCCGCCACCGACGTGATCTCCGCGTGGTCGTACGCGGGGGCCACCTCGACGACGTCGGCCGACACCAGGTTGCAGGAGGAGAGTCCGCGCAGGATCTCCAGCAGCTCCCTGGACGTCATACCACCGGCCTCGGGGGTGCCGGTGCCCGGGGCGTGGGCGGGGTCGAGGCAGTCGATGTCGATGGAGATGTACAGCGGACGGTCGCCGATGCGCTGGCGGAGCTGGTCGGCCACCTCGTCGGCGCCGCGGCGGTAGATGTCCGCCGAGGTCACGATGCCGAAGCCCATCTTCTCGTCGTCGGTGAGGTCCTGCTTGCCGTACAGCGGGCCGCGGGTGCCGACGTGCGAGAGGGCGGAGGTGTCGAGGATGCCCTCCTCGACGGCCCGGCGGAACGGGGTGCCGTGGGTGTACTCGGCGCCGAAGTAGGTGTCCCAGGTGTCCAGGTGGGCGTCGAAGTGGAGCAGGGCCACGGGTCCGTGCTTCTTCGCCACCGAGCGCAGCAGCGGCAGGGCGATGGTGTGGTCGCCGCCCAGCGTCATCAGCCGGGCACCGGTGCCGAGCAGCTGGTCGGCGGCCGCCTCGATGGTCTCGACCGCCTCGTTGATGTTGAACGGGTTCACCGCTATGTCGCCGCCGTCGGCGACCTGCGCCAGGGCGAACGGGGACGCGTCCTGCGCCGGGTTGTAGGGGCGCAGCAGCCGGGACGCCTCGCGGATCGCGTTGCCGCCGAAGCGGGCGCCCGGCCGGTAGGAGACGCCGGAGTCGAAGGGCACGCCGATCACCGCGACATCGGCGGCGGGGACCTCGTCGAGGCGGGGCAGCCGCGCGAAGGTCGCCGGGCCGGCGTACCGCGGCACGCGGGAGGAGTCGACGGGCCCGCGGGGCGCCTCGTTGCTGCTCATGGAGTCATGCCTTCTTTCCTGCGCTTCGTCGCGTATGCGCTGATTCCGCCTACGACTTTACTGCGCGGCCGGGACCGGTTCGGACGCGCGTTCGGGGGTGCCGCGGCCCGCGAGCCGTTCCCGCCAGGCGGCCAGCACCTTCGCGTCGGTCGGCCTGGTGGCCAGCGAGACGACGACGTACGCGGCCAGGGAGGCGAGCAGGCCGTAGTAGACCGGCTCGTTGGCGAGGATGCCGTAGCCCGCCATCAGGCCGACCACCGCGAGCCCGCCGACGGTCACGGCGGCCAGGGCGCCCTGGACCGTGCCGCGCTTCCACAGCAGACCGCCGAGGATCGGCACCAGGAGGCCGCCGACCAGCAGGTTGTAGGCGACGGTCAGCGCCTCGACGACGTTGTTCAGCGCGATGGCCGTGCCGATCACCGCCACTCCCATGATCAGGATGAAGGCGCGGTTGCCCCGCACCTCGTCGTGGTCGCCCGACCTGCTCCGGCCGCGGATCCGGGACCAGATGTCGTTGTTGGCGACGGTCGCGCAGGCGATCAGCGCGCCGGAGGAGGTCGACATCACGGCGGCGAGCGCGGCCGCCAGCACCAGACCCCTGACGCCGACGGGGAGTTCGTCCTTGACGATGGTCGCGAACGCGTCGTCCGGGCTGCCCAGCTTCGGGTACATCACCTTGGCCGCCGTGCCGATCACGGCGCCGGCCAGGGCGTAGACCAGGCAGTAGGTGCCGGCGACGGTGCCGCCCCACTTCGCCGTCCGGTCGCCGCGGGCGGTGAACACGCGCTGCCAGATGTCCTGGCCGATGAGCATCCCGAAGGTGTAGATCAGCACGTACGTGAAGATCGTCTCGCCGCCGATGCCCAGCGGGTCGAAGTACGAGGTCGGCAGCTTCGCCTTCATCTCGGAGAAGCCGCCCGCCTTCACCACCGCGATGGGCAGCAGCAGGAGCAGGACGCCGATGGTCTTCACCACGAACTGCACCATGTCCGTCAGCGTGATCGACCACATGCCGCCGAGCGTCGAGTAGGCGACCACGATCGTGCCGCCGAGGACGATCGCGAGCGTCCGGTTCATGTCGAAGAGGACGTCGAAGATCGTGGCGTAGGCGATCGTGGAGGTGACGGCGAGCATCAGGGTGTACGCCCACATCACGACACCCGAGATGACGCCGGCCCGGCCGCCGTACCGCAGGTCCAGCATCTCGGAGACCGTGTAGACCTTCAGGCGCGCGATGCGGGCCGAGAAGAAGACCGACAGGGCCAGCAGTCCGAGGCCGATGGTGAAGACCATCCAGGCGCCGGAGAGGCCGTACCGGTAGCCGAGACCCACACCGCCGATGGTGGACGCGCCGCCGAGGACGATCGCGGCCATGGCGCCGGAGTACATGGCCGGACCCAGGCGGCGGCCGGCCACCAGGAAGTCGCTCTTGGACCGGGCGCGGCGCATGCCCCACCAGCCCATGGCCAGCATGCCGGCCAGATACAGCACGATCACTGTGTAGTCGACGGCCATGGGACCTCCTTCGATCGCGTACCCGGACTCGGACGACGTGCCTCGACACTAGGTGGCCGGAAAGCGACTGCGAAGTGTACGTTTCATCCATTCCAGCCCCGCCGGACGGAGGGAGTGCACACCGATGCCGGACCCCGCTGTTCCGCCCACGCCCGCCGTTCCGCTCGCCGCCCTCCTGGCCCGCGAGGACCTCGCCCTGCGCCGGATCGCCGGCCCGTCCGACCCGGCGCTGCCGGTCCACGCGGCCCACACCTCGGAGATGTCCGACCCCTATCCGTACCTGCTGGGCGGCGAGCTGCTGCTGACGGCCGGGGTGCACATCCCTCCGGGGGCGGGCTCCGGGACGTACTTCGACGACTACGTGTCCCGGATCGTGGCGGCCGGCGGCGCCGCCCTCGGCTTCGGCCTCGCGCCCGTCCACGACACGGTCCCGCCCGCCCTGGTCGCCGCCTGCGACCGGCACGGCCTGCCGCTGCTGGAGGTGCCGCCGCAGACCCCGTTCACCGCCGTCGCCCGCGCGGTCTGGCAGCTGCTGGCCCGGGCCCGCCTCGCCGAGCTGCGCCGGGTCAGCGAGGCCCAGCAGAGCCTCGCGGCCGCCGCGGCCCGTCCCGACCCGGTGCCGTCGGTGCTGCGCCAGCTGGCCCAGCGGCTGGGCGGCCGGGCCGCGCTGTACGGGCCGGAGGGCACCGGGATCGCATCGGCGGGACGGGAGCCGGACCCGGCGGTGCGCGACGCGCTGGCCGAGCTGACCGAGGTGGTCCGGCCGTCCGGCCCCGGCACGCCCACCTCGGCGACGCACGCCACCGCGGACACCCACCTCGCGGCCTACGCCCTCGGCGGCGGCTTCGTCCTGGCGCTGGCCACCCCCGGCCGCGAACCGGGCGACCACACCATCGCCTCGGTGGCCGCGGTCCTGCTCACCCTCCTCACCGGCGAGCAGCACAGCGGCTCGGGCGCGGCCCGCACCGCGGCCCTGGTACGGCTCCTGCTGGGCGGGACGGCGAAGGACGTCGCACCGCTGCTGGGCGGCGACGACAGCTGGCTCGTCGTGCACGCCGCACCGCCCGCCCCGGGCGACCGCCCCCGACCCGAGGCGCGACCGGCCGCGGACCACCCGCGCCCGCCCGGCCTCCTCGCCGCCACCGCGCTGGGCGCCGCGCTCGGCTCGCCCCTGATCGACGCCGTGGGCGAGGACGTGCGCATCCTGCTCCCGGGCGACCGGGAACCCGCACCACAGCCCGGCTGGACCCTGGGCGTCAGCGCCGCCGTCCCCGCACGGGAGCTCCCGGACGCCGACGGTCAGGCGGCCCGCGCCCTCGCCCGCGCCCGGGCGACCCGCGCCCCGCTGGTCCGCCACGGCACCCGCGCCGGCCTCGACGCCCTGGTCCCCCGCGAGGACGCCGAGGCCCACGCCCGCGCCCTCCTCGGCCCCCTGGCGGAGCATCCCGCCCTCGCCGAGACCCTGCGCACCTGGCTCTCCCTGCACGGCAGCTGGGACCGTACGGCGGTCGCCCTGTCCGTGCACCGCAACACCGTGCGCCAGCGCATCGCCCGCTGCGCCCGCCTGCTCGACGCCGAACTGGACGACCCCGACGTGCGGATGGAGCTGTGGTTCGCGCTGCGGCAGCGGTGAGTGACGCACGTCCCAGCGGGCGATACGCAGGGGAATCGCGCAGCGCCCTGCCTCACAATGGGAGCCATGCCGATACCCGGGACACCCAGCCGCGCCGAGCTCGTCGAGCACCTTGTGAAGACCCGTATCGCGGGCGACGTCGCCACGCCCCGCGAGAACAACCTGCTCCACTACCGCAAGCTGGCCAACGGCGAACGCAACTGGTGGCTCGGACTGGAACTCGGCGACCGCTGGACCGACGAGCAGGACGTGCTGGCGGTGATGGCCGAGCGCGTCGGGGTGAACGACGACCCCGAGTACCGGTACGGCCAGGACACCATCGACCCGGAGCTGACCGTGGACGGCCTGGACCGGCTGGCCGCGCGGCTGCGCAAGGCGGCCGAGGGGCGGCAGCGGGTGCTGTTCGCGACCGGGCACCCGGGCGGCCTGCTGGACGTGCACCGGGCGACGGCGGCCGGGCTGCGCGCCGCCGGCTGCGAGATCGTGGTCATCCCGGACGGGCTGCAGACGGACGAGGGATACGTCATGCAGTTCGCCGACGTGGCCGTCCTGGAGCACGGGGCGACGCTGTGGCACACCCACTCCGGTGAGCCGATGAAGGCGATCCTGGGCGGCCTGGAGCGCGCGGGCCGGCCGCGGCCCGACCTGGTCGTCGCCGACCACGGCTGGGCGGGGTACGCGGCCCAGGCGGGCCTGGACTCCGTCGGGTACGCCGACTGCAACGACCCGGCGCTGTTCCTCGCCGAGGCGGAGGGCACCCTCCAGGTGGCCGTACCGCTCGACGACCACGTGGTCAGCCCGCGCCACTACGACCCGATGACCGCCTACCTGCTGTCGGAGGCGGGACTGGCGTAGCGGGGCGGAGAAGGGCGAGGTGCGGCCCCCGGAACCGGGAACCGCACCTCGTGGCCTGGCCTAGACCCAGAGTTCAGTGGACTGTTCGCGCTCGGACGGCTCAGAATCCGAGACCGCCGTATCCGAATCCGCCGTAGCCGAGCCCGCCGAAGCCGTAGCCGACGGTGGGCACGACGACGACCGGGACGACCGGGACGACGCCGATCCCGCCGCCGTAGCCGTAGCCGTAGCCGCCGTACCCACGGCAGCCGTTGAAGCCGCCGAAGCGGGAGTTGCAGCCGAAGCCGCCGGTGACCACGCTCTGGTGGGTGGAGGCGGGGGCCGCCGAGGCGGTTCCCGCGGCGCCGATCGCGGCTCCGCCGGCCAGCACCAGGCCGGCGGCGGACATCGCGGCGATGCGCCTCGCGCGCTGTACTCGCATGGGAAATACCTTTCTGCCGGACTCACGTCCGCTACGCGGCACGTCCGCTATGCGGCACATGCACTGTGCGGCATTTCACTCATAGAGCTTAATCCGCCACACAGGGCGCGGCACGTCGTACGATCACCGGCCGTGATCCTCCGAGGTGGCGGGGCCCGGAGTGGGATCCAGGTAGACCCGGCCGATCATGGGGAACGCGGCGCGCAGCCGCTGTTCGGCCCGGTCACAGGCCTGCTCGACCTCGGCGGCCGTGGAGACGTCCCGGAAGTCCACCTTGGCCGCGACCAGCGCCTCGTCAGGGCCCTGGACCAGGGTGGTCAGCTCCAGCACGGCCACGATGTGCTCGGACTCCAGCAGCTCGGCGCGGATCCGCTCGCGCACCGGCCCCGGCAGCGGCCGGCCGATCAGGAACTCGGCGTTCGAGCGGCCCAGCACCCAGGCCACGTACAGCAGGAGCACGCCGATGAACAGGGAGGCGAGGCCGTCCCAGACGCCGGAGCCGGTGAGCTGGCCGCCGAGCAGTCCGCCGGCGGCGAGCACCAGGCCGACCAGCGCCGCCGAGTCCTCCATCACCACGGCCTTCACGGCGGTGTCGGGGGTGCGCCGGAGGTACCGCCGGAACGACACCCGGAACCGGGCCGCCTCGCCGTAGGCCTGCCTGAGCCCGGTCCGCAGCGAGAACCCCTCCAGCACGAAGGCGACCGCGAGCACCAGGTACGACACCAGCGGGTCGCCCGGCTCCTCGCCCGCGGCCAGGGTGTGGACGCCGTCGTAGAGGGAGAAGACCGCGCCGCCGACGAAGGTGGCGACGGCGGCCAGCATGGCCCAGATGTAGCGCTCGGGGCCGTAGCCGAACGGGTGCTCCTCGTCGGCGGGCTTCCCGCTGCGTCTGAGCGCGGTGAGCAGCAGCAGTTCGGTGACCGTGTCGGCGAACGAGTGCGCCGCCTCGGAGAGCATCGCGCTGGACCCGCCGATCACCCCGGCGACCGTCTTGGCGAGCGCGATCCCCAGGTTGGCGACGGCGGCGACGATCACCGTGACGGTGCTCTCGCCGCCGCTGTGTTCGGCTTCGGACATGCCCCCAGTTCTACCTGGGGACGCGGACGACGCCCTCCTGGATCACGGAAATGGCCAGAGATCCGTCCTGGGTGTAGATCCGGGCCTGGCCGAGCCCGCGGCCGCCGTGGGCGGAGGGGGACTCCTGGTCGTACAGCAGCCACTCGTCGGCGCGGAACGGCCGGTGGAACCACATGGCGTGGTCGAGCGAGGCGCCCACCACGTCGCCGACCGCCCAGCCGCCCCGGCCGTGCGCGAGCAGCACCGAGTCCAGGAGGGTCATGTCGGAGATGTAGGCGGCGAGGACGATGTGCAGCTGGGGGTCCCCCCAGACGGAGTCCGGGGGAGGGTCGTCGTCGAGCTTGCCGTTGGTCCGGAACCAGACCTGGCTGTGCGGGTCGCGGGGCTCGCCGAACCTCCCGAACGGCGGCTCGTCGACGTAGCGCAGGTCGATCGCCTCGCGGGCCTCCAGGAACTTCTCCACCACGGCGGCCGGCAGGTGGCCGTAGCCGCGCAGCCGTTCGGCCGAGGTGGGCAGGGCCGCCGGATCCGGCGCGGGCGGCATCGGGGTCTGGTGGTCGAGGCCGTCCTCGTACACCTGGAAGGACGCGGAGAGCGTGAAGATCGGCCTGCCGTGCTGGACGGCGACCGCGCGCCGGGTGGTGAAGGAGCGGCCGTCGCGGATCCGCTCCACGGTGTAGACGATGGGCGCGCCCGGGTCGCCGGCGCGCAGGAAGTACGCGTGCAGCGAGTGGGCGTGCCGGTCCGCCGGGACCGTGCGGCCCGCGGCGACCAGCGCCTGGGCCGCGACCTGTCCGCCGAACACCCGCGGGACCACGGCGGAGCGGGACTGGCCCCGGAAGATGTTCTCCTCGATCTGCTCCAGGTCGAGCAGATCGAGGAGATCGCGCAGTGCCTCGTTCATGGCACCTTTTCTACTGGCAGGTGGTTGCGCGGGCCTTACAGGCCCATGTCCTTCGCGATGATCGTCTTCATGATCTCGCTGGTGCCGCCGTAGATACGGTTGACGCGGTTGTCCGCGTACAGGCGGGCGATCGGGTACTCGTTCATGAAGCCGTAGCCGCCGTGCAGCTGGAGGCAGCGGTCGATCACGCGGTGGGCGACCTCGGTGGTGAAGAGCTTGGCGCTGGCGGCCTCGGCCGGGGTCAGCTCGCCCGCGTCGAGGGCCTCCGTGGCGCGGTCGACGACGGCCTCGGCCGCGTCCACCTCGGCCTGGCAGGCGGCCAGCTCGAACTTGGTGTTCTGGAAGGCGGCGACGGGCTGGCCGAAGACCACGCGCTCCTGCACGTACTGCTTGGCGAACCGGACCGCGGCCTTGGCCTGCGCGTAGGCGCCGAAGGCGATGCCCCAGCGCTCGGAGGCGAGGTTGTGGCCGAGGTAGTAGAAGCCCTTGTTCTCCTCGCCGAGGAGGTCCTCGGCCGGGACCTTGACGTCGACGAACGCCAGCTCGGCGGTGTCGGAGGTCTTCAGGCCGAGCTTGTCGAGCTTGCGGCCGACCGAGTAGCCCTCGGCCTTGGTGTCCACCACGAACAGGGAGATGCCGTGGCGGCGGTCCTCCTTGGTGGGCGCGGAGGTGCGGGCGCAGACGATCATGCGGTCGGCGTGCACACCGCCGGTGATGAAGGTCTTGGCGCCGTTGAGGACGTAGTGGGTGCCGTCCTCGGAGAGCTTGGCGGTGGTCTTCATGCCCGCGAGGTCGGAGCCGGTGCCCGGCTCGGTCATCGCGATGGCCCACATCTCCTCGCCGGAGACGAACTTCGGCAGGTAGCGCTTCTTCTGCTCGTCGGTGGCCAGCAGCTTTATGTAGGGCAGGCCGAGCAGCACGTGCACGCCGGAGCCGCCGAAGGAGACGCCGGCACGGGCGGTCTCCTCGTACAGGACGGCCTCGAACTTGTAGGAGTCGATGCCGGCGCCGCCGTACTCCTCGTCCACGCGGATGCCGAAGACGCCCAGCTCGGCGAGCTTGTAGTAGAAGTCGCGGGGCGCCTGGCCGGCCGCGAACCACTCGTCGTAGGCGGGTACGACCTCGGCCTCGATGAAGGCGCGGAGGGTCTCCCGGAACGCCTCGTGATCCTCGTTGAACAACGTACGGCGCACGGCCGCCACCTCCACCGGCTTCGAATGTCTAAGCGCTTGCTCAGACTCCAAGGTACCGGTGAGTACGTTCAGGCGTCCAGGGTGAGCTTGCCCACCCGCGGGCTGCCGGCGGGAGCGCGGCTCAGCCGCCGTCCGCCGCCGCCTCGAAGGCGCCCCGCGCCATCCGGTGCAGCAGCACCGCCGTCACCCCGCGGCCCGGCAGGGAGCCCGGGCGGCCCAGGTGCGGGGTCGAGTTCAGCAGGCCGAAGACCGAGTGGACCGCGGAGCGGGCCGCGGGCTCCGGGAGGGCCGGGTAGACCTCGCGCAGGACCTCCACCCACAGTTCGACGTACTGGCGCTGGAGCTGGCGCACCAGCTTGCGGTCGCTGTCGCGCAGCCGGTCCAGCTCCCGGTCGTGCAGGGTGATCAGCGGGCGGTCGTCGAGGGCGAAGTCGATGTGGCCCTCGATGAGGGAGTCCAGGACGGCCGCGGGCGCGGTCTCCCGGCCCGCCTCCGCGAGCCGCCGTTTCGCGCCCGTCAGCAGCTGCCCGCTGATCCCCACCAGCAGCTCCGCGAGCATCGCGTCCTTGCCCGCGAAGTGCCGGTACAGACCGGGACCGCTGATGCCGACCGCCGCGCCTATCTCGTCCACGCCGACACCGTGGAAGCCGCGTTCGGCGAACAGCCGCGCGGCCTCCTTGAGGATCTGCTCGCGCCGGGTCGGGGCATCGGTTCTGGTGACCATGAGGCAATTCTAGACAGGGAGGTTAGCGGTCGTTAACCTGAGGGAAATGCGTTAACGCTCATTAACACGTGAGGGGATCGCGGGCATGGACCAGGCACCGGAGCTGACGAGCGCGGCGGACCCCGCCTCGGAGGCCTGGCGGGTCAACGAGGAGGCGCACCGCGTCCTCGTCGAGGAGCTGCACGGCAGGCTCGCCGTGGCCGCGCTGGGCGGCGGCGAGAAGGCGCGGGCCCGGCACACCGCGCGCGGCAAGCTGCTGCCCCGGGACCGGGTGGACGCGCTGCTCGACCCCGGCTCGCCGTTCCTGGAGCTGGCCCCGCTGGCCGCCGAGGGGATGTACGAGGGGGCCGCCCCGGCGGCCGGCGTGATCGCCGGGATCGGGCGGGTCAGCGGGCGCGAGTGCGTGATCGTCGCCAACGACGCCACGGTCAAGGGCGGCACGTACTACCCGATGACCGTCAAGAAGCACCTGCGGGCCCAGGAGGTGGCCCTCGACAACCGGCTGCCCTGCCTCTACCTGGTCGACTCGGGCGGTGCCTTCCTGCCGATGCAGGACGAGGTCTTCCCGGACCGCGACCACTTCGGCCGGATCTTCTACAACCAGGCCCGGATGTCCGGCGCCGGGATCCCGCAGATCGCGGCCGTCCTCGGCTCCTGCACCGCCGGCGGCGCCTACGTCCCGGCGATGAGCGACGAGGCCGTCATCGTCCGCGGCCAGGGCACGATCTTCCTCGGCGGCCCGCCGCTGGTGAAGGCGGCCACCGGCGAGGTCGTCACGGCGGAGGAGCTGGGCGGCGGCGAGGTGCACTCCCGGGTCTCCGGCGTCACCGACCACCTCGCCGAGGACGACGCGCACGCGCTGCGGATCGTCCGGAACATCGTCGCCACCCTGCCCGCCCGGCGCGCCCTGCCCTGGGAGGTCGCCCCGGCCGTCGAGCCCAAGGTCGACCCGCACGGCCTCTACGGCGCCGTCCCGGTCGACTCCCGCACCCCCTACGACGTCCGCGAGATCATCGCCCGGATCGTCGACGGCTCGCGGTTCGCGGAGTTCAAGAGCGAGTTCGGGCAGACGCTGGTCACCGGCTTCGCCCGCATCCACGGCCACCCGGTCGGGATCGTCGGCAACAACGGCATCCTGTTCTCCGAGTCCGCCCAGAAGGGCGCCCACTTCATCGAGCTGTGCGACCAGCGCGGCATCCCGCTGGTGTTCCTGCAGAACATCTCCGGCTTCATGGTCGGCAAGGACTACGAGGCGGGCGGCATCGCCAAGCACGGCGCCAAGATGGTCACGGCCGTCGCGTGCACGCGGGTGCCGAAGCTGACCGTGGTGGTCGGCGGCTCCTACGGCGCCGGGAACTACTCCATGTGCGGCCGGGCCTACTCCCCCCGCTTCCTGTGGATGTGGCCCAACGCCAAGATCTCCGTCATGGGCGGCGAGCAGGCCGCGTCGGTGCTGGCGACCGTCAAGCGGGACCAGCTGGAGGCGCGCGGCGAGGACTGGGCGGCCGAGGACGAGGAGGCCTTCAAGGCGCCCGTCCGCGCCCAGTACGAGCGCCAGGGCAGCGCCTACTACGCGACCGCCCGGCTCTGGGACGACGGGGTCATCGACCCGCTGGAGACCCGGCAGGTGCTCGGACTGGCCCTGACGGCCTGTGGCAACGCGCCGCTGGGTGAGCCCCAGTTCGGCGTCTTCCGGATGTGAGGAGGGGACTCGTGTTCGACACCGTACTCGTGGCCAACCGGGGCGAGATCGCCGTCCGGGTCATCCGTACGCTGCGCTCGCTCGGCGTCCGCTCGGTGGCGGTCTACTCCGACGCCGACGCGGACGCCCGGCACGTCCGGGAGGCCGACACGGCGGTGCGGCTCGGCCCGGCCCCGGCGAGCGAGAGCTATCTGTCCGTGGAGCGGCTGCTGGAGGCGGCCGCCGTGAGCGGCGCCCAGGCGGTCCACCCGGGCTACGGCTTCCTCGCCGAGAACGCCGCCTTCGCGCGCGCCTGCGAGGAGGCGGGCCTGGTCTTCATCGGGCCGCCCGCCGACGCGATCGCGCTGATGGGCGACAAGATCCGCGCGAAGGAGACGGTCAGCGCGGCCGGAGTGCCGGTGGTACCGGGCGGCCGCGACCCCGAACTCGCCGAGGCGGCACGCGCGCTGGGCGCGCCCGTCCTGCTCAAGCCCTCCGCGGGCGGCGGCGGCAAGGGCATGCGGCTGGTGCGGGACCTGGACCTGCTCGACGAGGAGATCGCCGCCGCCCGCCGGGAGGCGCGCGTCTCCTTCGGCGACGACACGCTCCTGGTCGAGCGGTGGGTCGACCGGCCCCGGCACATCGAGATCCAGGTGCTGGCCGACGGCCACGGGAACGTGGTGCACCTCGGCGAGCGCGAGTGCTCGCTGCAGCGCCGGCACCAGAAGGTGATCGAGGAGGCGCCGTCGGTCCTGCTGGACGAGGGGACGCGGGCCGCCATGGGCGAGGCCGCCGTCCAGGCGGCGCGGTCCTGCGGCTACCGGGGCGCGGGGACGGTGGAGTTCATCGTGCCGGGCGGCGACCCCTCGTCGTACTACTTCATGGAGATGAACACCCGCCTCCAGGTGGAACACCCGGTGACCGAACTGGTCACGGGCGTCGACCTGGTCGAGTGGCAGCTGCGGGTGGCGGCCGGCGAGCGGCTCGGGTTCACGCAGCAGGACGTCCGTCTCACCGGGCACGCGGTGGAGGCCCGGATCTGTGCCGAGGACCCGGCGCGCGGCTTCCTGCCCACCGGCGGCACGGTGCTGCTGCTGCACGAACCGTCCGGGGACGGCGTGCGCACCGACTCGGGGCTCAGCGAGGGCACCGAGGTCGGCAGCCTCTACGACCCGATGCTGTCCAAGGTGATCGCGTACGGCCCGGACCGGGAGACCGCGCTGCGCAGGCTGCGCGGCGCCCTCGCGCGGACGGTCACCCTGGGCGTGCAGACCAACGCCGGGTTCCTGCGCCGGCTGCTCGGCCACCCGGCCGTGGTGGCGGGCGAGCTGGACACGGGCCTGGTCGAGCGGGTGGTGGACGACCTGGTCTCCACCGATGTACCGGAGGAGGTGTACGAGGCGGCGGCGGCCGTACGCCTGGAGGCGCTGCGGCCGGCCGGCGAGGGCTGGACGGATCCGTTCTCGGTGCCCAGCGGCTGGCGGCTCGGCGGCACTCCGAGGCCGGTCGCCTTCCACCTGCGGGCGCAGGATCCGGTGGAGTACGTCCCGCGGGGCACGCACACGGTGGCTCCCGGCCGGGTGGCGGTCACCCTGGACGGCGTCCGCCACACCTTCCTGCACACCGCCGACTGGATCGGGCGGGACGGCGACGCCTGGCAGGTCCGCGACCACGACCCGGTCGCCGCGTCCCTGAACCGGGCCGCGCACGCCGGTGCCGACTCCCTCACCGCGCCCATGCCGGGCACGGTGACGGTGGTGAAGGTGTCGGTCGGCGACGAGGTGACGGCGGGTCAGAGCCTGCTGGTGGTGGAGGCGATGAAGATGGAGCACGTCATCTCCGCCCCGCACGCCGGCACGGTCGCCGAACTCGACGTGCAACCGGGCGCCACGGTCGCCATGGACCAGGTGCTTGCGGTCATCAACCCGGTGGAGGACGAGAAATGACGCTCCCCATGGTGGTACCGGCCACCGACCTGCCCGCCCGGGTCCGGATCCACGAGGTCGGCGCCCGCGACGGCCTGCAGAACGAGAAGGCGACGGTCCCCACCGAGGTCAAGGCCGAGTTCGTGCACCGGCTGGCCGACGCCGGCCTGACGACGATCGAGGCGACCAGCTTCGTCCACCCGAAGTGGGTGCCGCAGCTCGCCGACGCGGAGGACCTGTTCCCGCGCCTCGCCGACCTCCGGGAGGTCGCGCTCCCGGTCCTCGTGCCCAACCAGCGGGGCCTGGAGCGGGCGCTGGCGCTCGGCGCCCACCGGGTCGCCGTCTTCGCCAGCGCCACCGAGTCCTTCGCCAAGGCCAATCTCAACCGCACGGTGGACGAGTCGCTGGCCGTCTTCGACCCGGTCGTCCGGCAGGCCAAGGACACCGGCGCCCATGTCCGCGGTTACGTCTCGATGTGCTTCGGCGACCCGTGGGAGGGCCCCGTCCCGCTGCACCAGGTGGTGCGGGTCTGCACGGCCCTGCGCGACATGGGCTGCGACGAGCTGAGCCTCGGCGACACGATCGGCGTGGCCACCCCCGGCCACGTCCTCGAACTGCTCTCCCTGCTCAACGAGGAGGGCGTGCCGACGAACGTCATCGGCGTGCACTTCCACGACACCTACGGCCAGGCGCTCGCGAACACCTACGCGGCCCTGGAACACGGCGTGACGACGGTCGACGCGTCCGCCGGCGGGCTCGGCGGCTGCCCGTACGCCAAGTCCGCCACCGGCAACCTCGCCACCGAGGACCTGGTCTGGATGCTCCAGGGCCTCGGCATCGAGACCGGAGTCGACCTCGGCAAACTCACCGCCACCAGCGTGTGGATGGCCGAACGACTGGGCCGACCCAGCCCGTCCCGCACCGTCCGCGCCCTCTCCCACCAGGAGTGACGACCATGGACCACCGCCTCTCCCCCGAACTGGACGAACTCCGCCGCACGGTGGCGGAGTTCGCCCGCGACGTCGTGGCGCCGAAGATCGGCGACTTCTACGAGCGGCACGAGTTCCCGTACGAGATCGTCCGCGAGATGGGCCGCATGGGCCTGTTCGGGCTGCCGTTCCCCGAGGAGTACGGCGGCATGGGCGGCGACTACCTGGCCCTCGGCATCGCGCTGGAGGAACTGGCCCGCGTCGACTCGTCGGTGGCGATCACCCTCGAAGCGGGCGTCTCGCTCGGCGCCATGCCGATCCACCTCTTCGGCACCGACGAGCAGAAGCGCGAGTGGCTGCCCCGCCTGTGCGCGGGCGAGATCCTCGGCGCCTTCGGCCTGACCGAGCCCGACGGCGGCAGCGACGCGGGCGCGACCCGTACGACGGCCCGGCTGGACGAGGCCACCGGCGAGTGGGTGATCAACGGCACCAAGTGCTTCATCACCAACTCCGGCACGGACGTCACGGGACTGGTCACCGTGACCGCCGTCACCGGCCGCAAGCCCGACGGCAAGCCGCTGATCTCCTCGATCATCGTCCCGTCGGGCACGCCCGGCTTCACGGTCGCCGCCCCCTACTCCAAGGTCGGCTGGAACGCCTCCGACACCCGCGAGCTGTCCTTCGCCGACGTCCGGGTGCCCGCCGCCAACCTGCTGGGCCAGGAGGGCCGCGGCTACGCCCAGTTCCTGCGCATCCTCGACGAGGGCCGGATCGCCATCGCGGCCCTCGCCACCGGGCTGGCCCAGGGCTGCGTCGACGAGTCCGTGAAGTACGCGAAGGAACGCCACGCCTTCGGCCGCCCGATCGGCGCCAACCAGGCGATCCAGTTCAAGATCGCCGACATGGAGATGAAGGCCCACACGGCCCGTCTGGCCTGGCGCGACGCGGCCTCCCGGCTGGTCGCCGGGGAGCCCTTCAAGAAGGAGGCGGCCCTCGCCAAGCTCTACTCCTCCACCGTCGCCGTCGACAACGCCCGCGACGCCACCCAGGTGCACGGCGGCTACGGCTTCATGAACGAGTACCCGGTGGCCCGCATGTGGCGCGACTCCAAGATCCTGGAGATCGGCGAGGGCACGAGCGAGGTGCAGCGGATGCTGATCGCGCGGGAGCTGGGCCTGGTCGGCTGACCCGCCCCGCCGCCTGCCGTACGGCACGAAGGCGCCCGTCCCGGTGACCGGGGCGGGCGCCTTCGCGTGCGGGGGCACGGACGCGTCGGCGGAGCCCGCGGACCAGCTGATTCCGTCCGCGGCCTATGACGTCTCTCACAGATCGTCGGCATATCGCCGTCGCGCTTAGTAGACGCGACATGGTGGACATCTAAGCATTTGTCCAACTTGGGGCGAATGTCGATACCGGTGTGCGCGGCGGGATTCCGCCCGGCCCGCGGGTGTGCCCGATCGCTGGCCCCGCACGGCTTCTGACGCCGCGCCAGCTCCGGTGACCGCAGCCGCCCGCGCCCCGGAGCCCCGCGCACCGCTCCGGAGCGACCCGGGGGCCTACGAAGCGGCGTAGTGGTGAGACCCCTTCAGGACCCTTTGCGCTCTCTGTGCGGCGGTTCTAAGAATGTCGACTCACAGGACGTCGCCGCAGCTCGGAACCTGTGCTCGGCGTCACCGAGTGAGTAGGAGCCCCCCCACATGAAGTCCTCCCGAATGTCCGCGAGACTCCTCACTCTCGCTGTCGGCCTCGGCCTGGCCACCGGCGCACTGGGCGCGGTGGTGCCGGCGAGCGCCGAACCGTCCGCCGCCCCCGCGGGCGACCCGTCCGCCGCGGGCACCACCACGGCGCGGTACGACGGATCGGCCGAGGAGTCCGCGGGCAACAAGGCGTTCTTCGCGGCCGTGCTCAAGTCGGTCGCCGCGAAGGGCGCCGCCCAGTCCGGCTCACAGGCGGTGACCGTCACCTACGACGACTCCCACGCGCCGAGCTTCCGTTCGCAGATAGCGAGCGCGGCCTCCATCTGGAACAGCGCGGAGACCCACGTCAAGCTCCAGGAGGCGTCGAGCGGCGCCGACTTCTCCTACTACGAGGGCAACGACCAGCGCGGGTCGCACGCCTCCACCAACGGGCACGGAAGCGGCTACATCTTCATCGACTACACGCAGGCCCGGCAGAACGACTCGATCCGCGTCGTCACCCACGAGACCGGGCACGTGCTGGGCCTGCCGGACGACTACAGCGGCCCGTGCAGCGAGCTGATGTCCGGCGGCGGCCCCGGCCCGTCCTGCAAGAACCGCCAGCCGGACGCCGCCGAGCGCTCGCGCGTCGACCAGCTGTGGGCCGACGGCGGGGCGCAGGCCCCGAGCACGGCACAGCAGCCGGGCACCGGTCAGCCGGGAGCCGCCCAGCCGGACACCGGTCTGGCGGGGGCTGGTCTGCCGGGCATCACGCAGCCTGGCATCACGCAGCCGGGCGTCACCCAGCCGAACGCCGCGCCGCCGATGCAGCCCGTGATGCCGGGCCGCCCCGCGATGCCGGGCCAGGGCCCGTGGGGTGCGCTTCCCGGCACGCCCTGGGGCTGATCACGCCCCGGCGGCGGGCGGCACCCGCTCACGGCTCACCACCCCGCCGCCGTACGGTCCGGTACCCCGACTCCACCGCGCGGCGGTACCAGTCCCCGGCCCCTCGGCCTCCCGTTCCTCGCCTAGCCGGCCGAGGCCGTGCGCCGGATTCACCGTGGCCGACGGGGATCCGCGCTCCGGCGCGCTCCGGCAGAACGCGAGGACGCCGTCGGTCGGTCGCCTGCCCGCCCCTGAGCGGGACCGAGGCGGAACAACGGGAGGCCGGCCCCGTGCGGGGACCGCCGGGAATCGTCAACGGAGGTCGCCACAAGGAGAGTTGTATTCCGCGCCAGGCCCGTGCGCGGGAGGTGCGGGGGCCACCCCTGGACACTTTCTGAGGTTAGGCTAACCTAATCAACGACTTGTTCCGGCGGTGATCCCGCACGTCCGAAGGCAGCCACACCTATGTCCAACGTCAGAGCAGCCCACCTCACTCGCCGCGGCATCCTCGCCGCCGGCGGCGCCCTCGGCCTCGGAGCCGCGCTCGCCGCCTGCGGGGACGACGACGCGAAAAGCGCGGGTTCCTCCGACAAGGGGACGCCGGCCGCCACGTCCGGCCCCTGGAGCTTCAAGGACGACCGCGGGACCACCGTGAAGCTGGACGAGGCCCCGGCGGACATCGTGGCCTTCGTCGGCGTCGCCGCCGCGCTGTACGACTACGGCATCGACGTCAAGGGCGTGTTCGGCCCGACGAAGACCAAGGACGGCAAGGCCGACGTCCAGGCCGGCGACATGGACGTCAGCAAGTTGACCGTGCTCGGCAACACCTGGGGCGAGTTCAACGTCGAGAAGTACGCCGCCCTCGCGCCGCAGGTCCTCGTCACCACGATGTTCGACGGCGCGGGCACCCTCTGGTACGTCCCGGACGAGTCCAAGGACAAGATCGCCAGGCTCGCGCCGAGCATCGGCATCTCGGCCTACGACCGCCAGCTGACCGTTCCGCTCCAGCGCGTGTGGGCACTGGCCGAGTCGCTCGGCGCGGACATGACGGCGAGCAAGGTCACGGATGCCAAGAAGCGCTTCGAGGCGGCCTCCTCCCGGCTGCGCGCCGCCGCCAGGGCGCACCCCGACATCAAGGTGCTGGCGGGCTCGGCCGCCCAGGACCTGTTCTACGTCTCCGGCACCAACCTCTCGGTGGACCTGGAGTACTTCAAGGCCCTCGGCGTGAACTTCGTCGAGCCCTCGGCGTCCGTACTGAAGAAGAGCGGCGGCTGGTACGAGGACCTGAGCTGGGAGAACGTCGACAAGTACGCGGCCGACGTGATCATGATGGACGACCGCTCGGCGACCATCCAGCCGGCCGACATCACCGAGGCCACCTGGAAGAAGCTCCCCGCGGTCAAGGCCGGCCAGGTCATCGCGCGCTCGCCCGAGCCGATCTTCTCCTACGACAAGTGCGTCGCGATGGTGGAGAACCTCGCCAAGGCGCTGGAGACGGCGAAGAAGGTCAGCTGACCCCGCCCGGCCACCGACCCACAACTTCCTGAGTCCCAGGAGCCCATATGACGACGGCCGCAGCCGCCCCGTTCCGTTTCTTCTCCCTCCAGGTCGTACGGACGAGGCGGCTCGGTCCGTCCCTGGTCCGGGTCACCTTCGACGGCGCCGACCTGGCGCACTTCCACTCCGAGGGACGCGACCAGTCCCTCTCCCTGTTCATCCCGGCCGAGGGACGCACCGAGCCCGCCGTCCCCGTCGAGCTGGGCGAGGGCTGGTTCCAGGGCTGGCGCGAACTCCCCGACGACGTACGGGCCGTGATGCGCTCGTACACGCTCCGGGAGCTGCGCCGCGACCCGGACGAGATCGACATCGACTTCGTGCTGCACGGCATCGAGCCGGAGGCCTCCCCCGCTCCCGGCGCCGCCCACGGCTCCGCCCACGTGGGGGGATCCCCGCCCCCCGCCGGACCCGCCTCCCGGTGGGCCTCCCGGGCCGCCGCCGGCGACCGGGTGATCCTGATCGGCCCGGCGGTCGCCGACAACCGGGCCATCCGCTTCCGGCCGCCCGCGGACACCGATCTGGTGGTGGTCTGGGGCGACGACACCGCCGTGCCCGCGGCCACCGCCATCCTCGAATCCCTGCCCGCCGGGACCCGGGTCCGCGCCTGGCTGGAGGTGCCGTGCGCCGGGGACGTCCAGGACGTGGCGACCGCGGCCGACGCGCAGATCGAGTGGGTGGTGGGCGGCAGCGCCGAGGAGGCGATCCGCGCCGCCGACCTGCCCGCCGCCGCGCACCCCTACGTCTGGATCGCCGGCGAGTCCGGGCGGGTGAAGGAACTGCGCCGGCACTTCGTCGGGGAGCGCGGGGTGGACCGGCGCCGGGTCACCTTCGTCGGCTACTGGCGTCAGGGTCTGACGGAGGAACAACTCCGGGAGTCCGGCGAGTAGGTGCGAGGTCGACGTGACGGCTGTCACGGGAGGGGCAGCGCCAGCCCCGTGTTACTTAGGTTAGGCTAACCTAAATGGAGTTGATCGCTCCCCTCCCCCGCACGGATCGTCCCCGGAGGACCCCCACATGCGCTCGCACCTGCTCAATGACCTGACCGCGGAGCACTACCGCCGCTCCGTGACCGAAGGAGTAGAGCGGGTGGCGGCCAAACTCGCCACCACCGAACGGCCGTTCACGGGCATCACCGCCGACGCCCTCGCCCCGGTCCTCGACCGCATCGACCTCGACCGGCCGCTGCGCGACACCACCGCGGTCCTGGACGAGCTGGAGGACGTCTACCTCCGGGACGCCGTCTACTTCCACCACCCGCGCTACCTCGCCCACCTCAACTGCCCGGTGGTCATCCCCGCGGTGCTCGGCGAGGCCGTGCTCTCCGCCGTCAACTCCTCCCTGGACACCTGGGACCAGTCGGCCGGCGGCACTCTCATCGAGCGGAAACTGATCGACTGGACCACCGCCCGCACCGGTCTCGGCGAAGCCGCCGACGGCGTGTTCACCTCCGGCGGCACCCAGTCCAACCTCCAGGCGCTGCTGCTGGCCCGCGAGGAGAGCAAGACCGACTCCCCGGCGAAACTGCGCGTCTTCGCCTCCGAGGCCAGTCACTTCAGCGTGCAGAAGTCGGCGAAACTGCTCGGCCTCGGCCAGGACGCGGTGGTCTGCGTGCCGGTCGGCCAGGACAAGCGGATGCAGACCGTCGCCCTCGCCCGCGAACTGGAACGCTGCGCGAGCGACGGCCTGGTGCCCATGGCGGTCGTCGCCACGGCCGGCACCACCGACTTCGGCTCCATCGACCCGCTGCCCGAGATCGCCGAACTGTGCGAGCAGTACGGCACCTGGATGCACGTCGACGCGGCGTACGGCTGCGGCCTGCTCGCCTCCCTGAAGCACCGAGACCGGATCGCCGGCATCGAGCGCGCCGACTCGGTCACCGTCGACTACCACAAGTCCTTCTTCCAGCCGGTGAGTTCGTCCGCCCTGCTGGTCCGGGACGCCGCGACCCTGCGCCACGCCACCTACCACGCGGAGTACCTCAACCCGCGCCGGACGATCGCGGAGCGCATACCCAACCAGGTCGACAAGTCCCTCCAGACCACGCGTCGTTTCGACGCCCTCAAGCTGTGGATGACGCTGCGCACCATGGGCGCCGACGGCATCGGGCAGCTCTTCGACGAGGTCTGCGACCTGGCCGCGGAGGGCTGGCGGCTGCTGGCCGCCGACCCGCGCTTCGACGTCGTCGTCGAGCCGTCCCTGTCGACCCTCGTCTTCCGGTACATCCCGGCGGCCGTCACCGACCCCGCCGAGATCGACCGCGCCAACCTGTACGCCCGCAAGGCGCTGTTCGCCTCCGGTGACGCGGTGGTCGCGGGCACCAAGGTCGGCGCCCGCCACTACCTCAAGTTCACCCTGCTCAACCCCGAGACCACGACGGCCGACATCACCGCCGTGCTCGCTCTGATCGCCGGCCATGCCGAGCAGTACCTGGGAGAGTCCCTTGACCGCGCGTCCTGACACCCCGCCCGCCGTCCTCGACTTCCTCGGCATCGGACTGGGGCCCTTCAACCTCGGCCTCGCCTGCCTGACCGAGCCGATCACCGCGCTGGAGGGCGTCTTCCTGGAGGCGAAGCCCGACTTCGAGTGGCACGCCGGCATGTTCCTGGAGGGCGCCCACCTCCAGACCCCGTTCATGTCGGACCTGGTCACCCTGGCCGACCCCACCTCGCCGTACTCCTTCCTGAACTACCTGAAGGAGAAGGGCCGGCTGTACTCGTTCTACATCCGCGAGAACTTCTATCCGCTGCGCGTGGAGTACGACGACTACTGCCGCTGGGCCGCGAACAGACTGACCAACGTGCGCTTCGGCACCACGGTGACCGAGGTCCGGTACGAGGACGAGCTGTACGTCGTCGCCACCGCCGCCGGTGACACCTACCGGGCCCGCCGCCTGGTCCTGGGCACCGGCACCCCGCCGTACATACCGGAGGCCTGCCGGGGACTCGGCGGGGACTTCATCCACAACTCGCGCTACCTGCGGCACAAGCAGGAGCTCCAGTCCAAGGAGTCGATCACGCTGGTCGGCAGCGGCCAGTCCGCCGCCGAGATCTACCACGACCTGCTCAGCGAGATCGACGTCCACGGCTACCGCCTGAACTGGGTGACCCGCTCGCCGCGCTTCTTCCCGCTCGAATACACCAAGCTCACGCTGGAGATGACCAGCCCCGAGTACGTCGACTACTACCATGCCCTGCCCGAGGAGACCCGCTACCGGCTCACCGCCGAGCAGAAGGGCCTGTTCAAGGGGATCGACGGCGACCTGATCAACGAGATCTTCGACCTGCTCTACCAGAAGAACCTCGGCGGCCCGGTCCCCACCCGCCTGCTCACCAACTCCAGCCTGAACACGGCCGCCTACGACAACGGCACGTACACCCTGGGTCTCCGCCAGGAGGAACAGGGCAAGGACTACGAGCTGGAGACCCAGGGCCTGGTGCTGGCCACCGGCTACCGCTACGCCGAACCCGAGTTCCTCGGACCGGTCCGCGACCGGCTGCGCTACGACGCGCACGGCAACTTCGACGTGGCCCGCAACTACGCCGTCGACGTCACCGGCCGGGGCGTGTTCCTGCAGAACGCCGGCGTCCACACCCACAGCATCACCAGCCCCGACCTGGGCATGGGCCCCTACCGGAACGCGTACATCATCCGCGAGCTGCTCGGCTCGGAGTACTACCCGGTGGAGAAGACGATCGCGTTCCAGGAGTTCGCCGTATGACCACCCCGACCACGACGTTCACCTTCCGGCCCCTGGACCCCCTCCGGGACGGCGCTCTGCTGCACTCCTGGGTCACCCACCCCAAGGCGGCCTACTGGATGATGCGGGACGCCCGCCGGGAGGAGGTCGAGCGCGCCTACATGGAGATCGCCGCCGACGAGCACCACCACGCGCTCCTCGGCCTCGGCGAGGACGGCGGGCCCGCCTTCCTCATGGAGTACTACGATCCCGCCCACCGCGAGCTGGTCGGGCTGTACGAGCCCGAGCCGGGCGACGTCGGGATGCACTTCCTGACCCCGGCCACCGACACGCCGGTGCACGGCTTCACCAGGGCCGTCATCACGGCCGTCGTGGCGCGCCTGTTCGAGGACCCGGCGACCCGCCGGATCGTCGTCGAGCCGGACGTGCAGAACACGGCCGTGCACGCGCTGAACGAGGCCGTCGGGTTTGTACCCGTGGGCGAGATCCAGAAGCCGGAGAAGACGGCGCTGCTGAGCTTCTGCACCCGGGAGCGGTTCGAGCGGGCGGTGGCCGCATGAGCCTCACCGACGCCGTGGCCCACCTCTCCCCCGACCGCTGGGAGAAGGCCAACCGGCTCCTGATACGCAAGGCGCTCGCCGAGTTCGCGCACGAGCGCCTGATCACCCCGGAGCGGGACGGGGACTCCTACGTCGTGCGCAGCGACGACGGGCTCACCCGCTACCGCTTCACCGCCGTCCGCCGGGCCCTGGACCACTGGCAGGTGGACGCCGACTCCGTCAGCCGGGTCCGGGAGGGCGCCGAACTGCCGCTCGCGGCGCTCGACTTCTTCATCGACCTGAAGGACTCGCTGGGCCTGAGCGACGAGATCCTGCCGGTCTACCTGGAGGAGATCTCCTCCACGCTCTCCGGCACCTGCTACAAGCTGGCCAAGCCGCAGGTCCCGGTCGCCGAGCTGGCCCGGGCAGGGTTCCAGGCGATCGAGACCGGGATGACCGAGGGCCATCCGTGCTTCGTCGCCAACAACGGCCGGCTCGGCTTCGGCGTCCACGAGTACCTGTCGTACGCCCCCGAGACCGCGCGCCCGGTCCGGCTGGTCTGGCTGGCCGCGCACACCTCGCGGGCCGCGTTCACGGCGGGCGTGGGCATCGAGTACGAGTCCTTCGTGCGCGAGGAACTGGGCGAGAAGACCGTCGAGCGCTTCCACGGGGTGCTGCGCGACCGGGGCCTGGACCCGGCCGACTACCTGTTCGTCCCGGTCCACCCCTGGCAGTGGTGGAACAAGCTGACGGTCACCTTCGCGGCCGAGGTGGCGCGTGAGCACCTGGTGTGCCTGGGCGAGGGCGACGACGAGTACCTGGCCCAGCAGTCCATCCGCACCTTCTTCAACACCAGCCACCCGGAGAAGCACTACGTCAAGACCGCCCTGTCGGTCCTCAACATGGGCTTCATGCGCGGTCTTTCGGCCGCCTACATGGAAGCCACCCCGGCGATCAACGACTGGCTGGCCCAGCTCGTCGAGTCCGACCCGGTGCTCAGGTCGACCGGCCTGTCGATCATCCGGGAGCGGGCGGCCGTGGGCTACCGGCACCTGGAGTACGAGCGGGCCACCGACCGCTACTCGCCGTACCGGAAGATGCTGGCCGCGCTCTGGCGGGAGAGCCCGGTGCCGTCCCTCGGGGAGGGCGAGTCGCTGGCGACGATGGCCTCCCTGGTCCACGTGGACCACGAGGGCGCCTCCTTCGCCGCGGCCCTGATCGAGCGGAGCGGACGGGCGCCGAAGGAGTGGCTGCGGGCCTACCTGAAGGCCTACTTCACCCCGCTCCTGCACAGCTTCTACGCTTACGACCTGGTGTTCATGCCGCACGGCGAGAACGTCATCCTGGTCCTGAAGGACGGCGTGGTGCAGCGCGCGGTCTACAAGGACATCGCCGAGGAGATCGCGGTCATGGACCCGGACGCGGTGCTGCCGCCGGCGGTCGAACGGCTGCGGGTCGAGGTCCCCGAGGACATGAAGCTGCTGTCGATCTTCACGGACGTCTTCGACTGCTTCTTCCGGTTCCTCGCCGCGAACCTCGCGGCCGAAGGGGTGCTGACGGAGGACGACTTCTGGCGGACGGTGGCCGAGGTCACCCGCGAGTACCAGGAGTCGGTTCCCGGACTCGCCGAGAAGTTCGCGCAGTACGACATGTTCGCACCGGAGTTCGCGCTGTCCTGCCTGAACCGGCTCCAACTGCGCGACAACCGGCAGATGGTGGACCTGGCGGACCCGTCGGGCGCCCTCCAGCTGGTCGGAACCCTGAGAAATCCCGTCACGGGGTTCTGACCGGGCCCGGCGGCTCCCCCGAGTACGGTCCTCGGGGGAGCCGCCGGTTTTTCCCGGTGCGCCTAGCCGGCGGGCCAGGGCACCTGCGGCGAGCGGTAGTAGCCGATGCCGAGGGCGTCCCAGCGGGGCGCCTGCGCGGCGAGCCGCACCTTGTAGGCGTCCCAGTCGTGCGTGGCCGCCGGCGACCAGCCCAGCTCCGCCACGCCGGGCAGCCGCGGGAAGGCCATGACGTCGATGTCGGCGCCGGTCACGAGCGTCTCGGACCACAGCGGCGCCTCGACCCCCCGGACCGCCGACCCCGGCGCGCCGGGCAGGTAGTGGCCCGGATCCCAGTCGTAGGAGCGCTTCACCGGCACCAGGCCGGCCCAGTCCTGGCCGAGCGGGGTGTCCTCGGTGTACTTCATGTCGAGGTATACCCGGTCGGCGGGCGAGAGGATCAGCCCGGTGCCGTTCCGGGCGGCCTGGGCCACCTGGGCCTTCTCGTCCGCGCCGGTGTCGTCGAGCCCCCAGTACTGGGCGATCGCGCCGGGCACGGGATGCGCGCCGGTCAGCTGGTGCCAGCCGATCACCTTCTTGCCGTACTTCGCGACCAGCGGCTGCACCCGGTCCATGAACGTGACGTAGTCCGCGTGGCTGGTGGAGTGCGCCTCGTCGCCGCCGATGTGGAGGTAGCGGCCCGGGGTGAGGGCGGCCAGTTCGCGGATGACGTCGTCCACGAAGTCGTACGTCACCTGCTTGCCGACGCACAGCGAGCTGAAGCCGACGTCCGTGCCGGTGTACAGCGGCGGCGCGGTGCCGTCGCAGTTGAGGCCGGCGTAGGAGGCGAGGGCCGCGTTGGTGTGGCCGGGCATGTCGATCTCGGGGACGACTTCGAGGTAGCGGGAGGCCGCGTAGCGGACGATCTCCCGGTACTGGGCCTTGGTGTAGTGGCCGCCCGGTCCGCCGCCGACCTCGGTGGAACCGCCGTAGGCGGCCAGGCGCGGCCAGGAGTCGACGGCGATCCGCCAGCCCTGGTCGTCACTGAGGTGCAGGTGCAGTTCGTTGATCTTGTAGAGGGCCAGTTCGTCGATGTACCGCTCGACCTGGGCCACGGTGAAGAAGTGCCGGGAGACGTCGAGCATCGCGCCCCGGTAGGCGTAGCGGGGCCGGTCCGTGATGGTACCGCCCGCGACCGTCCAGGGGCCGCGCTGCACGGTGTCCTTCTCGACGGCGGCCGGGAGCAGTTGGCGCAGGGTCTGGACGCCGTGGAAGAGGCCGGCGGGCGTGGCGGCGGTGAGGGTGACGCCGTCGCGGCCGCTGTCGAGGCGGTAGCCCTCGGCGCCGAACGGGCCCTTGGCCAGCCGCAGCCGGAGGCCCGAGGTGCCGTGCGTGGTCAGGGGCAGCCGGTAGCCGGTGGACGGGCGCAACACGCCCGCGAGGTAGGCGCCGACCCGGCGGACCGCGCGGGAGCCGTCGACGCGGATGGCGGTGTCGCGGGTGATGCGGTACGGCGCTCCGCCGGCCCGGACCGAGGCGGGCGCCGGGACGACCCGGTCGAGCGGCGCCGGGCCGGGCGGCGGCGCGGCCGGGGCGGCGCCGACCGTGAACGCGCCGCCCGCCGCGACCAGCAGCAGGGATCCGAGGACCCGGGCCAGGCGGGGGGTACGAGGAGTACGGGGGGTACGGGGAGTCGTTCTGTGGTGCGGTCGCACATGCGCTCCCTTCGGCGGAACTCGGTGCAGGGGACTCGGCCGAGGATGCACCACCGGCCCGGATTGGTCGAGACCACCCGGCGGTTCTCGCGGTGGAACAATTCCCCCATGGCGGAAATCATCCAGAAGGAGGCCACCTGGTCCTTCGACGCGGACGCCCTGCGGCTGACTCCGGGACGGGACAGGAACGTCAGTGTGCTGCGCCGGGCACTGGGTGAACTGGTCGTGCCGCTGGGGGCGTTGGCGGGCGTCTCGTTCGAGCGGGGCCGGCGGTCGGGGCGGTTGCGGCTGCGGCTGCGGGACGGCTCCGATCCGCTGCTGCACGCCACCGGGGGCCGGCTCGCCGACCCCCACGACCCCTACCTGCTGACCGTGGAACCGGACCGGTACGGCGTCGCCGAGTACGTCGCGGACGAGGTGCGCGACGCGCTGCTGCTGGAACGGGTCCCGGGCACGCCGGTGACCGGGTATCTGCTGCCGGGTCCGCGGCCGCCGCTGTCGGTCTCGGCCGGGGACGGCACGGCCGGCTTCGACGGCGAGCGGGTGCGGCTGGAGTGGAACTGGAAGACGGAGGACGTGAAGGCCGCCGCGGGACCCCGCACGCTGGCCCTGGCGGACATCCTGGCGGTGGAGTGGCAGCCCTCCGCCGGGCTGGAGAACGGCCATCTGCGGTTCCGGGTGCGCGGCGCCCCGGCCGGGGTGCGGGCCAGGTACGACCCCCACGCGGTGGAGTTGTGGGGGTTTCGGCGGGATCCGCTGACGGCTCTGGTCGCGGCGGCGGTGCAGGCGCGGCTGCCGCATCCGGCGGCGGCCGGGTCCGGCGGTTCCGGGGCGGCGCCGGAGCCCGCTTCCGATCACGACGCGCTGCTGCGGCGGCTGCGCGAACTGGGCGAGCTGCACCGGGCGGGCATGCTCACGGACGCGGAGTTCGCGACGGCCAAGCAGGCGGTGCTGAAGCGGATGTGAGCAGGGGCGAGCGGGTGGTCCTCGTACGGTCGCGGGACCACCCGCCCGTCCTTGGCGGGGTGTTACTTGGCCTTGCGGGCCACCGTGAAGTGGTCGATGCGGTCGCCCGTCTCGGCGATGCCCGACACCTTCAGCCTGGCGTACTGGCCGCGCGGCGCCGGCTCGACGTCCACGCGCAGGAACGAGTAGTTGAGGTAGCGCACCCGGGACCAGGCGACGGTCTCGTTGACCTTGCCGTCCTTGGTGTTGATGAAGGAGGCGACGGAGTCGACCTCGTTCAGGTGGCCCTCGTAGGAGTCCGGCGCGGTGAACGCGTACAGGCTGCGGCCGGCGGCGCCCGCCGTGACGTAGACGACACCCTCGGTCTCGGAGTAGGCCGTCTCGCCGATCGGGAGCTTCTTGACGACCTTGTCGCCCTTGATGACGTCGGTGCGCTCGTACTGGTGGTTGTGGCCGTTGATGACCAGGTCCACCGTGTACTTCTCGAACAGCGGCACCCACTCCTGGCGCACTCCCCCCTCCGAGGCGTGCGCGGTGGAGGTGCAGTAGGCGCAGTGGTGGAAGAACACGACGATGAAGTCGATGTCCTTCGAGGCGCGGAACTTCTTGAGCTGCCCCTCGAACCACTTGGTCTGGGTTCCACCCGAGATGCCCAGGTTCGCCGGAATCTCGAAGGAGACGTCGTTCGGGTCCAGCGAGATGATCGCCGTGTTGCCGTGCACGAAGGAGTAGACGCCCGGCAGGTTCTTCTTGTCCGGCCCGTTGTCGGGCAGGGTGAAGCGGGCCTCCTCGCCGCCGTAGCCGTTCGGCGAGTACCAGGCCTCCATGTCGTGGTTGCCGAACGACACCATCCACGGCACCGACTTGGCGACCGACTCGGTCTGGGCCAGGAACTGGTCCCAGGTACGGGAGTCGAAGACCGTGTCCGAGGCCTTGCCCTGGCCGGCCGGGTCGCCGTAGGCGATGTCGCCGGCGTGCAGGTGGAAGCTGGGGTTCTGGCCGAGGATCAGGGCGTCGTTGGCCAGGGCGTGGTAGCTGACGCCCTGGTCGCCGAAGGCCGTGAAGGTGAACGGCTCCTTGTGGCGCGGGGCGGTGGTGAAGGTGCCGATGGTGCCGGCGTACTGCGGGGCGGCCGGGTCGAAGCCCTCGTGGCCGACGCCGTAGAAGTACTGGCGGCCCGGCTTGAGGTTGGCCAGCTTGGCGTGCACGTAGTACTGGGTGTGGTCGCCGCTGGCACCGACGCCGGCCGGGGTGTAGAGGGCGCGGATCTCGGCCGGGATCTTCACCGAGAGGTGCGAGGCGTGGGTGCCGATGCGGACGAAGGGCTTCTTGACCGCGACCGGGACCTGCCAGGAGATCGTCATCTCCGTGGCGGCGTCGTTGCCGAAGGCCAGGTGGCGGCCGAACGGCGCCACGTAGGCGCCGTCGACGTACGGGGTGGCGGGGGCCGCGGACCGGGTGGGGGCGGCCGCCTGGGCGGTGCCGCCCAGCACGAACGAGCCGCCGGTGACGGCGCCCACGGTCACGGCGCCGCCTCTGATCATGGAGCGCCGGGAGAATCTGGCGCGGAGGTACTCGTGCTGCTCGGCGATGCTCATGCGCTCGGCGAGTTCATCGGGTACGCCCATCCGAGGAATGTCCATGACGTCTGAAACTCGTCTCCACAAGCGACGTGGCGCAAGACACAGGATGGACAGGCTGCGAACAGAGCCCCATAAGAGATTCAACAGTCCGTTGCCCGGAATCGGGCAGGATTCTTGCTAAACCGTCACCTCGTACTCCAGGATCTACGGGTGCACGACGAACTTGTTGATCATCTGACGCGCTCCACGCCGCTGAGCCGGGGCGAGGCGCTGCGGGTGATACAGGACGTGCTCGCCTACTTCGACGAGACGGCCGGCGACTACGTCCGGCGCCGCCACCGAGAACTCCAGGCGGACGGCCTGGTGAACGCGGAGATCTTCGAACAGATCGAGGCGGATCTGAAGTACAGGGCGGTCGCCCCGCCGGAACTCACCCTCCGGCAGCTGCGCCGCATGGTCTACGGCTGAAGGATACGGAACACCCCTACATGTGCGGAATCGTCGGATACATCGGTAAGCGTGACGTGGCCCCCCTCCTCCTGGAGGGCCTGCAGCGGCTGGAATACCGCGGCTACGACTCGGCCGGCATCGTCGTCTCCTCCCCGAAGGCGGCCGGGCTGAAGATGGTCAAGGCCAAGGGCCGGGTCCGGGACCTGGAGGCCAAGGTCCCGGCGCGCTTCAAGGGCACCACCGGCATCGCGCACACCCGCTGGGCCACCCACGGCGCCCCCTCGGACGTGAACGCCCACCCGCACATGTCGACCGACCAGAAGGTCGCCGTCGTCCACAACGGCATCATCGACAACGCCGCCGACCTGCGCCGCAAGCTGGAGGCGGACGGTGTCGAGTTCCTGTCCGAGACCGACACCGAGGTCCTCGTCCACCTGATCGCCCGCTCGCAGGCGGAGACCCTGGAGGAGCGGGTCCGCCAGGCGCTGCGCCTGATCGAGGGCACCTACGGCATCGCCGTGATGCACGCCGACTTCCCCGAGCGGATCGTGGTGGCCCGCAACGGCTCCCCGGTCGTCCTCGGCATCGGCGACAAGGAGATGTTCGTCGCCTCCGACATCGCGGCCCTGGTCACCCACACCCGCCAGATAGTGACGCTGGACGACGGCGAGATGGCCACCCTCAAGGCCGACGACTTCCGCACGTACACCACCGAGGGCACCCGGACGACCGCCGAGCCGACCACCGTGGAGTGGGAGGCCGAGTCGTACGACATGGGCGGCCACGACACGTACATGCACAAGGAGATCTTCGAGCAGCCCGAGGCGGTCGACCGCGTGCTGCGCGGCCGCGTCGACGACCGCTTCTCCACCGTGCACCTCGGCGGCCTCAACCTGGACGCCCGGGACGCGCGGGCGGTGCGCCGGGTGAAGATCCTCGGCTGCGGCACCTCGTACCACGCGGGCATGATCGGCGCCCAGATGATCGAGGAGCTGGCCCGGATCCCCGCGGACGCCGAGCCCGCCTCCGAGTTCCGCTACCGCAACCCGGTCGTCGACCCCGACACCCTCTACATCGCGGTCTCCCAGTCCGGTGAGACCTACGACGTGCTCGCCGCCGTCCAGGAGCTGAAGCGCAAGGGCGCCCGGGTGCTGGGCGTGGTGAACGTGGTCGGTTCGGCGATCGCCCGCGAGGCGGACGGCGGCATGTACGTGCACGCCGGGCCCGAGGTCTGCGTGGTGTCGACCAAGTGCTTCACCAACACCACGGTCGCCTTCGGCCTGCTGGCCCTGCACCTCGGCCGGATCCGCGACCTCTCGGTCCGCGACGGCAAGCGGATCATCGAGGGCCTGCGCAAGCTGCCGGCCCAGATCTCCGAGATCCTCGACCAGGAGGCGGAGATCGAGAAGCTGGCCAAGGAGTACGCCGACGCCCGCTCGATGCTCTTCATCGGCCGCGTGCGGGGCTACCCGGTGGCGCGCGAGGCGTCCCTGAAGCTCAAGGAGGTCTCCTACATCCACGCGGAGGCCTACCCGGCGTCCGAGCTGAAGCACGGCCCGCTGGCCCTGATCGAGCCGGCGCTGCCGACCGTGGCGATCGTCCCGGACGACGACCTGCTGGAGAAGAATCGCGCGGCCCTGGAGGAGATCAAGGCCCGCAGCGGCAAGATCCTGGCGGTGGCCCACCGGAACCAGGAGAAGGCGGACCGCACGATCGTCGTCCCGAAGAACGAGGACGAGCTGGACCCGATCCTGATGGGCATCCCGCTCCAACTCCTCGCCTACCACACGGCGAAGGCGCTCGGCCGGGACATCGACAAGCCGAGGAACCTGGCGAAGTCGGTGACGGTGGAGTAGCACCGCGTTCGACCGTGGGGCTGCGTCGCGGTTGCTCGCGCAGTTCCCCGCGCCCCTTTGAGGGCGCGGGGAACTGCGCGACAAGCCCCCACCGGCTCGCACCGGACGACGAAACCGAACGGACCCCCACGTGTGCCAGCACGCCACGGGGGGTCCGCTCATTGGACCGCCGGGGACGCCCAACTCCCCGGCGTCGGCTGCCGTATCAGCCGGTGGCCGTCACCCCCCGGCCGGCAGCCCGCCTCGGAAGGACCGTCGGCCAGTGCGCGAGCGCGGCCGTGGCGGCGTACCAGGCCACCGCCCCCGCCGCCACGGCGACCCAGCCGCCCGCCTTGACCAGCGTGGAGCTGTCGGCGAAGTTCGCGACAGCCAGGAGCAGCGTCGACAGGAACAGCAGTGCGTGCGTGCCCTGGCCGAGCTGGTCGCCGCCCGCGAGGGTCAACGACAGGGCCACCAGGGCGAAGAGGAGCAGGAAGAGCCCGGCCGCGTTGGCCGAGGCGTTGCCGCCGGACGAGACGGCCCAGGTGAACCAGAGGGCTCCGAGGGCGACATGGCCGGTGCCGTTGACGGTGTCACGGTCACGGAGGGCCAGCAGGCCGACGAGGAACAGGGCGACTCCGCCCACGTAGTGGGCGACTGACACGGCGTCGGACGTGGTGACGTCGTCGATCACGCCGGTGGTGCCGATACCGAACGCCAACAGGGTGATCCCCAGGGCGAGTCGGCCGGCCACGGTGGTGGTTCCGCTTCCCGCGGGAACGTCATTGTCCACGGCGGGCTCCCTTCATGCTGTGTGCAGTTGTGCGCGGTGACCGATATATGCCCTTCACAAGGGCACAAACACCTCTACGCACGAGTAACCTGCACACGGCACGAAGGGGACCGGGCTCTACCCACGGCGCATCTCACCTGGGAGAACGGGGAGTTACGGAATGACAACGACGGGCCGCTTGGCCCGCTTGGCGAGTCTGCCCGCGACGGAGCCGAAGATCCGGCCGACGATCCCGTGGGTCGACCCCACGACGATCGCGTCGGCCTCGTACTCCCGCCCCACCTCTTCGAGTTCGTGGCAGATGTCGCCGCCGCGCTCGACGAGGATCCAGGGCACCTCGGCCAGGTAGTCGGCGCAGGCGAGTTCAAGACCGAGCACCTCGGTGCGGTGGTCGGGCACGTCGACGAAGACGGGTGGCTCGCAGCCGGCCCACACGGTGGTCGGCAGTCGGTTGGCGACATGGACGATGATCAGCCCCGCGCGGGAGCGGTGTGCCATCCCGACGGCGTAGGCGAGGGCCCGCTCACTGGAGGTGGAGCCGTCGAAGCCGACGACCACTCCGTGCTGGAAGGCGGGATCGCAGGAAGGGCGTGCCTTTTCCGCCAGCGCGTCGGCCGCCGTGGGGTCGGCGACCGGCCGCTTGCGGTCCGCTGGATCGAAGAATTCGTGACCGGCCATGGCTGTCTCGGCGTTGTGATCCTTTGTGGAGGGGACGACAGTGTGCGGCGGAGCTGTGTCCGGGAAACATCTTCCCAACCCCATACCCCCAAGGGTACGGCGGCACGCCTCCTCGGCCCAGATCCCGCGCACTCTCCGTAGGGGTCGTCCCAAGAAGTCGGTCGGGGTTCCAGGGAGCATGCACGAGCCGCGCCCGTAACGCAATGGTTGCTGCCCCGTACAGGCGGTTTGCACAGGATTCGGACAGCAGCGGGGCGTACGCACGGTGACCGACCGCCCGAACCCGCGTTGAACCCTGCGGCGGCACCGCCGGGAGCCGGCGGGAGCCACGCCAGGGAGAACAGGGAGTCACCCGCATGTCCGGACCGCGCCCCGAACCCGATCCGCACTCCGCCGAGGACGCCGCGGGCGACGTCGTCCGCTGGGCCGCGTTCTCCTGCGTCCTCGTCCCCGTGGTG
Organism: Streptomyces sp. NPDC101237; assembly: GCF_044767465.1. Classification (NCBI taxonomy): domain Bacteria; kingdom Bacillati; phylum Actinomycetota; class Actinomycetes; order Kitasatosporales; family Streptomycetaceae; genus Streptomyces; species Streptomyces sp. NPDC101237. Next base: position 109,550 of record NZ_JBIWNY010000005.1, read on the forward strand.
CTCCTCTGGTACGGCACCCCGCCGGCCGCCGCCGCGGGCACCACCGTCGGCCTGACCGCCGTCACCGTCGCCTGCCGGTACCTGCTGCGCCGCTCGGAGCGCTTCGCCCGGCCCGGCACGGCGCCGCGCGAAAGGCCGGGAACCCCGCACCGCGCGCCCCGTCGGGCACCGCACCGGACCCCCCGCCGGACCCCCCGCCGGACGGCCCGGGGAGGCGGACGTCACACTAGGAGCGGTACACCGGTCGACTGACCGGTTTCCGCGCACGGGAACGCTTCTTTTCAGCCAACTTCCCGCCCCTGTGCAAGAGGGGTCCCGACCACCCCCCAACCCCCGTTCCACCTGCACGGAAAGGGTCCTGGGGACCCCGCGCACCCTACGCGGTTTGGCCACTGCCACGAGGCGCACTTCCCTGCACGGCCCGTGAGTGCAACGCTTCGTGATCGAATGCTTCACGCCAAGTTGTCATGTCGACAATCTGTGGCGTGTCGAACTGGTCACCGCGACACCGCGGAAACCAGTAGATTCGATCTTGACGTCTTACGGCGGGGGACTCGTGCAGGACCGAGGGGAAACGTGCAGGAGCGACACAACCGAGGAGCCGCGACCACCGAGGGGGGCTTAGCAGGATGAGCCACGACTCCACTGCCGCGCCGGAAGCCGCGGCCCGGAAACTCTCCGGGCGACGCCGCAAGGAGATCGTCGCGGTGCTGCTGTTCAGCGGCGGCCCCATCTTCGAGAGTTCCATACCGCTGTCGGTGTTCGGGATAGACCGCCAGGACGCCGGCGTACCGCGCTACCGACTGCTGGTGTGCGGAGGTGAGGAAGGCCCGCTGCGGACCACAGGGGGCCTGGAACTCACCGCGCCACATGGCCTGGAGGCGATCTCACGCGCCGGCACGGTCGTCGTACCGGCCTGGCGCTCCATCACCGCGCCACCGCCCGAAGAGGCACTGGACGCGCTGCGCCGCGCCCATGAGGAAGGTGCCCGCATCGTCGGGCTGTGCACCGGTGCGTTCGTCCTGGCCGCCGCCGGACTGCTGGACGGCCGGCCGGCCACCACCCACTGGATGTACGCGCCGACGCTGGCCAAGCGCTATCCGTCGGTCCACGTCGATCCGCGCGAACTCTTCGTGGACGACGGCGACGTCCTGACCTCCGCCGGCACGGCGGCCGGAATCGACCTCTGTCTCCACATCGTGCGGACGGACCACGGCAACGAGGCGGCCGGCGCGCTCGCCCGCCGCCTGGTGGTCCCGCCGCGCCGCTCGGGCGGTCAGGAGCGCTACCTCGACAGGTCTTTACCAGAGGAGATCGGCGCCGACCCGCTCGCCGAGGTCGTCGCCTGGGCGCTGGAGCACCTCCACGAGCAGTTCGACGTGGAGACGCTGGCGGCACGCGCGTACATGAGCCGCCGGACCTTCGACCGCCGGTTCCGCTCACTGACGGGCAGCGCCCCGCTCCAGTGGCTGATCACGCAGCGGGTCCTCCAGGCGCAGCGCCTCCTGGAGACGTCCGACTACTCGGTGGACGAGGTGGCGGGCCGCTGCGGCTTCCGCTCCCCCGTCGCCCTGCGCGGTCACTTCCGCCGCCAGCTGGGCTCGTCCCCGGCGGCGTACCGGGCCGCGTACCGGGCCAGGCGTCCGCAGGCCGAGCGCGCCGACACTCCGGAACCGGCACCGCTGGCGCCGACGGGCCCGCTGACCGTGCAGTACCCCGAGGGCGTACTGCCGATGCAGACCCGCAGGACCGCGGCGGTCGGCCTGTCGGCCAGCCTCCCCGGACCGCGCACCGGCAGCTGATCCACGCCCCCGCCCACCCGGCCCCGCCGGGTGGGCGGTCGCCGTTCCCGGCGCCCGCGCCGCGACCTCCCGCACAAGGTCACCGCACGGTCGGTTCAGCTCACAGCGGCGCGCCGTAAGGTGAGACACATGAACGATCGCATGGTGTGGATCGACTGCGAGATGACCGGCCTCTCGCTGTCCGACGACGCGCTCATCGAGGTGGCCGCACTGGTCACCGACTCCGAGCTGAACGTGCTCGGCGAGGGCGTGGACATCGTCATCCGTCCGCCGGCCAAGGCACTGGAGACGATGCCGGAGGTGGTGCGCCAGATGCACACCTCGTCCGGCCTGCTCGACGAGCTGGCCGGCGGCACGACGCTCGCCGAGGCCGAGGAGCAGGTCCTGGCCTACGTCCGGGAGCACGTGAAGGAGCCCGGCAAGGCCCCGCTGTGCGGCAACTCCGTCGGCACCGACCGCGGCTTCCTGTCCCGGGACATGCCGGACCTGGAGGGCTACCTCCACTACCGGATCGTCGACGTCTCCAGCGTCAAGGAGCTGGCCCGGCGCTGGTACCCGCGGGCGTACTTCAACAGCCCGGAGAAGAACGGCAACCACCGCGCCCTCGCCGACATCCGCGAGTCGATCGCCGAACTGCGCTACTACCGCGAGGCCGTCTTCGTACCGCAGCCCGGCCCGGACTCGGACACCGCGCGGACGATCGCGGCCAAGCACGTCCTGCCTGCGGAATAGGCGATCGGGAGCCCCGCGCGGGGCGCTCCCGTAAAGCCGTGCGCGAGCACCCCTTCGGACCCTGTACACTTTTTCTCGGCCGGTCGGAGAGACGAAAGAATCACCACCGGTCGTGGTGGGTGTAGCTCAGCTGGTAGAGCACCTGGTTGTGGTCCAGGATGCCGCGGGTTCGAGTCCCGTCACTCACCCCAGTGGAAAAGGCCCCTGGCCCGCGGAGACGCGGGCCAGGGGCCTTTTCGTGCAACTCCGGGGCCTCTCACGACAGTTCGGCGCGGGAGGCGCTCCGGTGGCCCGGCGGGGTTTCAGCAGGGGCTGCGCCAGCGGCCCAGGGCGAGGCCCTTGCGCATCGAGTCGAGGCCGAGGCGCTTGGCGATCGGGCAGAACGTGCGCTCGGGCACGTGGTATTCCACGTGGAAGACGGCCTTGCCCGCTGCGACGAAGGGGCTCAGCGACGGGCATTCGTGATACTCCGCGCACTGCTCGTTGACCGCGAAATCGTAGTCGCCGACCAGGTCGGGAATCTGTTCCAGGTCGTTCTTGAGGCCGACCGCCATGCCCCGTTCATGGGCCAGGTCCGCGATCATGCGGTTGTACGCGAGCTGGTCGGCGGCGGTCAGCGGGAAACCGGTGTCGTTGCTGTAGCCGTCCGCGAGGTCGGGCTCGACGGCGTCGAAGCCCTTCGCCCGGCACATGTCGAACCGGGCGGCCATGATCGGGCGGAGCAGCGCGCGGCGGCGGATGTCGAGCCAGCGCTCGCCGCTCCAGCCGTCGGAGCGGCCGAGGACGGAGGCGGGGAAGGCCGCGCGGTCGGGACGGAAGGACTCCCAGGCACCGGCGTTGATGTAGCAGATGACCTTGCGGCCGCTCCTGTGCAGGCGGCTCACGACGTCGGCGCCGTTCGTGAAGCCGTCGATGTCGTAGACGGGGACGTCCACGCCGGTGTCGACGCGGCCGCTGAGCTGCCACTGCCAGGCCGTGCCGGGGCGGGGCTGCCAGCGCCCCGCCGACGGACGTCCGTCCGAGGCCCGGTCCGAGGCCCGGTCCCGGACGGTGGCGCACCCGGCGAGCAGCCCCGCCAGCAGCGCCGTGACCAGCAGGGACAGGGCCGTCGGCAGCAGTGGCCGGCGGATCGTGAACCTCATGTGGTTCCCCTCCTCACGGCGGGGGGCAGGGCGGCCCAGGGGTTCGCGCCCGTGCCCGGCACCGCGCAGTGGACGCCGGCGCGGCGGTTCCGCGCGGTGCGGGCGGCGAGATCGCACAGGCCGTCGGGGACGCCGTGGATCAGGTGGCAGAAGCGGTCCGGCGGATGCGCCGCGGTCCAGGAGGGCGCGCCGGAGGTGAGATAGGTGTGCCAGTCCCCTTCGAAGGTGACCAGCAGATCGGCGACGGAGGCGTACCCGGGATCCGGATGGACGCCCGGGTTGAGCACCACGGTGGCGGCGCCGTCGTCGCGGGCCGCGTCGGCCAGCGCACGGTAGTAGGGCACCAGGCCGGCGTCGGCGCCGGCCTGGTCGAGGAAGACGCCGTCGGTCCCGTACCAGCCGATGTGGCGGCGCAGCTCGTGGAGCACCGTCGGACGCGGGCGGGTGCCGTAGGCGGTGTCGAGGTAGCCGAGCACGCGGACGCCCGCCGTGCGCAGCGCCCCGGCGGCCGCGGCGAAGGCCGGGTCGCGGGCCACGCCGGGGCCGTCGGCGACGTTGAGGACGACGCCGTACAGCCGCGATGGGACCCGCGTCAGGGCCTGCCACCCCGCCGGGTCCACGGCGGGGTGGACGTACAGCGGGACCAGCAGCCTGCCGTGTGTCATGCCGGGTGCGGGGTCGCGAGGGTGCCGGTGCGCGAGGCCCACAGGTCGGCGAGCGAGGTGGCGAGGGGCCGCTCGGGGTGCCAGCCCAGCGCCGTGGCGGCGGCCGTGATGTCCGCCTGCTGCCAGGAGACGGCCGACGAGCGCTCCGATCCGGCCCCGTTCTCGTCGATCCGGCCGCGGAATCCACTGACCCGGCTCAGGCCTTCCGCGACCTTGCGGACCTGGGTGGCGCTGCCGCCGGCGATGTTGAGGATGCGGGGCAGCGGGCCGGGGGCGGTGGTGGCGAGGACGGCGGCCCGGGCCACGTCCCGTGCGTCGACGAAGTCGCGGTAGGCGGACAGGTCGCCGACCCGGACCGTGCCCTCGGGACCGGTGCGCAGCAGTTCGTCGGCGAGCCGCCCGGGGAGGCTGGCGCCGGGCGAGCCCGGCCCGAGCGGGTTGAACACCCGCAGGACGACGGCGTCCAGCGCGGCCTCGGCGACGGTCAGCGAACCCGCCAGTTTGGTGGCCCCGTAGGCACCCTGCGGGCAGGTGGCGGAGTCCTCGCCGAGCGACTGCCCGGCGGTGGTCCCGTACTCACCGGCGGACCCGAGATGCACCAGGCGGACCGGGAGGCCGGCCGAGGTCAGGGCCTCGCACAGGACGGCGGGGCCGCGGGCGTTGGTCTCCGCCAGCAGCAGCGGGCCGCCTGCGACGGCGCCCGCGCAGTTGACGACGGCGTCCGGGGCCAGCGCGCGCAGGTCGGCGGCGAGCTCGGCAACGGTGGCGGTGGCGAGGTCGACCCGCAGGTCGGCGGCCGGGGAGCGGCCGGCGCGCAGCACCCGGACGCCGGACAGCGCGCGCAGGTGCTCCGTGATGTGCCGGCCCAGGAATCCGCTGGAGCCGAGGACGAGGACGCGCATCAGGTCACGCCCCCTTCAGCAGCAGGTCGCGGTGGGTGGTGAACTCGGCGTTGGCCCGGTCGTAGTCGTCCGGGCGGCCGATGTCCAGCCAGTAGCCGTCGAACTCGTGGGCGGCCGGCGGGGTGCCGTCGCGGAGCAGGTCGAGGACCAGTTCGTCGAAGCCGAGCGGCAGGCCGGGGGTGTAGTCGTCCAGGGTGGACCGGGAGAGCCCGTAGACGCCCATGGACACCCGGTAGTCCAGGGTCGGCTTCTCGGTGAAGGCGACGACCTGCGCGCTGTCGGTGGTGAGAACGCCGAAGTCGATCCTGACCTTGCGGCAGTAGGTGGCGATGGTCAGCGGCGCCCCGCCGGCCTGGTGGCCGCGCAGGACGGCGCGGAAGTCCAGGTCGGTGAGGATGTCGCCGTTCATGACCAGGAAGTGCTCCGGCAGCCGGTCGAGCATGGTCAGCAGCGGGCCCATGGTGCCCAGCGGGCTGTCCTCGGTCGAGTAGTCGACGCGCATGCCCCACTGGGAGCCGTCGCCGACGTAGGCGCGGATGATGTGGCCGAGGTGGCCGATGGCGATGGTGCAGCTGGTGAATCCGGAGTTGGCGAGCTGCCGCATCACGATCTCCAGGATCGCGTGCTGGTCGCCGATGGGGACGAGCGGCTTGGGCAGGGCGGTGGTGTAGGGGCGCAGCCGGACACCCTTGCCTCCGGCCAGAATGACTGCGTGCATGGCGGACTCCGTGGTGGGTCGGTCGGTGGTCGACGGCGGCGGCCGGCGACCGGGACGAGTGGTCAGACGTTGTAGATGGCGGTCTTGTAGCGGGCCAGGTTCGCGGGGTCGGAGAAGAACGCGATGGTCTGCTCCAGCCCCTCCTGGAGGCTGTGGGCCGGTGCCCAGCCGGTCGCGGCGCGCAGCCGGGAGGCGTCGCAGACCAGTCGCATCACCTCGGACGCGGCGGGCCGGATGCGCTGCGCGTCCTCGCGGACCTCCAGGTCGGCCCCCATGAGCTTGCCGACCAGCGTCACCAGGTCGCCGACCGAGATCTCGCCGCCCGTACCGGCGTTGAACGTCCTGCCGACGACCGCCTCGGCGGGCGCGGTGCCCACCGCGAGGAACGCCTGGGCGGTGTCCTTGACGAACAGGAAGTCCCGGGTGGGCCGCAGGTCGCCCAGGGCGATGGTCCGTTCTCCGGCGGCCACCTGCCCGATGACGGTCGGGATCACCGCCCGCATGGACTGGCGCGGCCCGAAGGTGTTGAACGGCCGCAGGGTGACCACCGGGATGCCGAAGCTGGCGTAGTAGCCGTCGGCCAGCCGGTCGCCGCCCGCCTTGGAGGCGGAGTACGGGGACTGGGTGTTGATCGGGTGGTCCTCGGTGATGGGGACGGTCTGCGCGGTGCCGTACGTCTCGCTGGTGGAGGTGTGCACCATCCTGGGGATGCCGAGCCGGCGCACGGCCTCCAGCACGTTGAGGGTGCCGGTGACGTTGGTGGCCACGTAGCTGTGCGGTGCCTGGTAGGAGTACGGGATCGCGATCAGCGCGGCCAGGTGGTAGACGGCCTCGGTGCCGGTGAGCAGGTGCTGCACGGACCCGGCGTCGCGCACGTCGCCGAGGACGACCTCCACGCTGTCCATCACGTCCTGCGGCAGGGTCTCCAGCCAGCCGTACGACGAGAAGGAGTTGTACTGGGCCATGGCGCGCACCCGGTGGCCCGAGGCGACGAGCGCCTCCACCAGGTGCGAGCCGATGAATCCCTCGGCGCCGGTCACTGCGACGGTCGTGGGAGCGGACGAGGTCACGGATCTGTCTCCTCTGTATCTGGTGGAACCGGGTCCGGCGACGCCGGGTCCGATGACGGTGAATCTGCTGAACGTGCCTTTGGTGACGGTGAGTTCGGTGAACGTGCCGTCGGTGAAGATGGGTTCGGTGACGGTGGTGTCGGTGACGGTGGGGTGTTGACGGTGGGGTCGTTGACGGCGGGTCCGCGTCGGTCCGGTCGCCGGGGGTCGCGGCGCCGGGGCGCCGGGGGCGCTCAGCGGTGGGCCGTGGCCCGGCCCATCCGGGTGCACGCGACCGCCAGCAGCACCGCCGTCGCGCAGCCGCAGGACGCCAGTTCGGCGGCGGCGGGGCTGAGCGGGCCGGCCGCGTGGGTGCCGTCCGACAGGGCGGCCTCCGCCGCGGCGGCGGCGAGGCACATCACGGCGGACGGCCAGGCGATCCCGGCCGCCTGGAGCAGCAGGGCGACCCAGAGCGCCGCGCCGAGCGCGAGCAGCGGCAGTGACGGCACCCCGGTGACCAGCGCGGGAGCGGCGAGCACCGCCAGGTACCCGGCGAGGCACAGGCCGAGCGAGCCGACCGCCCGGAGCCGGAAGCCCCGGGGGGTCCTGCTGTGCCGCAGGGCGGTGAGCGTCAGGCTCCGGTAGCGGTAGAGCAGCCACTCGGCGACGCCCATGCTGAGCGTCAGCACGACCGCGGCCGGCCGGCCCGCCGCCGGGGCCATCAGCGTCAGCGCCCCGCCGGCGAGGCCGAACAGTCCGTACGGGACGGACGCGCCGAGCCGGGCCGTGCCCGGTGCCGGGGAGCCCTCGGTGCGCAGCGACCGCACGGTCTCGCGTACCGCCGACAGCACCGCCGCCACGACGGTGGCCAGCAGCAGCACGGCGGCCGGCAGCGGGCCGGGGCGCCACAGCGGCAGGCAGGCCGCCCCGGCCGCCGTCGGCACGAGCGCGATCAGCAGGTGCTGTTCGCGTCCCAGCACGAGCAGCACCGTGGCCGCCGCCAGGTAGAGCGACTCCCCCGCCGCGAAGGCCGGGACGGCGCCCGGCCCCGAGACGGCCAGCGCGGTCGCCGCCGCCGCCGTCACCCCGGCCGGGGCCCCGAGCAGCAGGCAGCGCGCGGCCGCCCGCCGGCCTCCCGCGGCGAGCCGTACGTAGGCGCGGTGGGCCAGTGCCTGGTTCCAGGCCCAGGCGACGAGGGCCGAGGCGGCGAGCCCGGTGACCCGGCCCGGCAGCAGTCCCGCGCCCAGCAGGTAGGCCAGTCCCGGCAGGCCGAACAGCATGCCGCGCAGCAGGCACTGCCACGGGCTGGTCCGCCACGGGTCCGGCACCGGTACGGGGTCCGGGAACCGGCGCGGCACCCGGGCGTACAGCTCCTCCGCCATGTCGAACAGGTCCCGTCGCGCGTAGCGGGTGGTGATCTGTTCGTGCGTCAGGCCGTCGGACTCCAGCACCGCGGCGATCTCGTCCGGGTGGACGGCGGCCGCGCACACCTCGGCGAGGCGTTCGGCCAGTTCGTCGAGCGGGTCGTCGTCCCAGGCCGGCGGGGCCGGCAGCCGCAGTAACAGGGTCCGGTCGTCGTCGAGCCCGTTCACCGCTCACCTCCGGCCCGTCGGGCGTGCGCGGCCGGGACCTCGGCGGGGTGGATCCGGTCCTCGCCCGCCGCCAGCGCGCCGTAGATCTCCCGGAAGGAGTCGATGGTGTGCCGGAGGGTGAACTGGTCGATCACCCTCAGCCGGGCGGCCTCGCCCATCCGGGCCCGGCGGGCGGGCGCGCGCAGCAGTTCCAGCGCGGCCCGTGCCATCGCCTCCGGTTCCCGCGGCGGTACGACCAGTCCGGCGTCGCCCACGGCCTCGCGGACCCCGCCGACGTCGGTGGAGACGGTGGCCCGGCCGCACGACATGGCCTCGATGAGGGTGAAGGGAAAACCCTCGCTGATGCTGGAGAGCATGACGACGGTGCCCGCAGCGTAGGCGTCGCGGATGTCCTCGACCCGGCCCTCGAAGGCCACCGCCTCGGCGATGCCCAGCTCACGGGCGAGGTCCTGGCAGCGTTCCCGGTAGGCCTCGCCGCCCTTGGGGGTGCCGCCGAACAGCCGCAGCCGCACCTCGGGCATCCCTTGGCGGACCAGGGCGAAGGCCCGGATCAGCGTCTCCAGGTCCTTGATGGGATCGACCCGTCCCGCCCAGGCCAGCGTGGGGATCTCCGGTTCCGGCCCGGCGGGCGGAAAGGCCCCGGGGTCCACGCCGTTGTAGACGGTGCGGATCTTGTCCGGTGGGGTGCCGCCGCGTTCCTCCCAGCGCCGGTTGTAGTGGCTGCCCGGTGTGACGAGCGCGGCGCGGGCGTAGGTCTCCTGCGCCAGCAGCCGGAAGAAGCCGAGGAGCAGCGCCTTCACCGGCCAGGGGTGGCCTCCCGCGCCGTAACCGAGGTAGCGCTCGCGCAGGTAGACGCCGTGTTCGGTGAGCAGCAGGGGGATGCCGTGCAGGTGCCGGGCCAGCAGTCCGGGCAGGGCCGCCAGTCCGCCGCTGACGGCGTGGGTGATGCCGTGCCGTGGCGGTACGGCGCCCAGCGGGCGCAGAGCGTGTTCCAGCAGGTCGGTGGCGGTGACCACGTCGTGCATGGTCGGGCGGGCGGCGTGCGTGGGCAGGTGCGGGCGGTTCCAGACGGCGGCCAGGGTGCGGATCGCCGCCTCGCTGCGCAGCGCCGCCGTCAGTTCCCCGTACCGGGCCCGTGCCGCGAGGCCGTACAGCCCCTCGGCGAAGCGCTCCCGGGTGCTGGGGCCGGCCCGGGTGCCGGTGCCCGGGCCGGGGTCGAGGAGGGCCAGCAGGAACGTCTCGAAGGTGTCGAGGAAGTCCCGCAGCCGCCGGCCGCGCGGTGCGCGGCCGGCCGGTGTCGGCCCCCAGGTGGGGATGGAGACCACCTTGCTCACGTGCGCGGGTGTCTCCCAGGTGAGGGACTCGCGGCCGTCACCGGTGACCGCGAATATCTGGAAGTCCACGTCGGGTATGCCCTGGACGAGCTGGTCGCACCAGACGCTGACGCCGCCGTGGCTGTGCGGGTAGGTGCCCTCGGTGAGCATGGTGACGCGGGTCGCGCCGGCGCGGACGGCCGTGATGGCCCTGGCCGTGCCGGACGGCGGGGTGAACCCGCCGTCCGGCGCGGTGCGATCGGTCCCTGCCACGGTCCCCGCATCCTCGTGTCCCCGTGTCCCCTCGGGTCCGTGGGGACGGCTGCGCCCGTCGGGCAGGTCGTTCGCGTTGATCACGGTCAGCGCTTGCGGCGGACGGTGTCGCCCGGACCTGCCGGGACGGGGGTGGCCACACCGCTGGGCACCCTCAGCGCGGGCGCCGGTGCGGCCGCCTTCGCGGTGCCGGTGGCGGTCGCGGTGGGAGCCGCGGGCGTGCCCTGCGCGGTCAGTTGCAGGGTGACCGAGCCCTGCAGCAGGCCGGGCGCGGTCCAGCCGGACAGCTGCCCGGCGTAGGCGGTGCCGAAGGCGGTGCCGCCGAGCAGCTGGCTCTGGGTGGTGCCGGCGGGCATGGTCGCGCTCACCTGGGTGCCGCTCGGCGAGGTGATGGTGACCGTGTTGCCGATCCGGTAGGCGGTGACCTGGTTGTTCTTCACCGCGGCGGACCAGGCGGCCCGGTTCTTCAGCTCGGTCCCGATGTCCTTCAGCCGCAGGTTGACCAGCGGCGTGTTGGCCGCGTAGAGGCTGCTGTAGTCACCCAGGATCTTGTTGAGCACCGGGTAGGCGATGCGGTCCTCGGCGAGGTTCGACTGGTGCATGTACACCGGCCGGGGGTCGTTGGAGAGGGCGTGCCCGAGGGCGATACGGCTCTCCAGCGGGACGATGTACGACGTGTAGCCGGTCTGGGTGTCCAGCGGGGCGCTCAGGCAGGTGGTGGTCGAGGAGCCCTCGCAGATGCCGCTGCCGCCGTTAGCCTTGCTGGTGTAGATGTAGTTGTACTCGTCCACTTCCTCGGCCGCGTGGCCCGCGTTGTAGTAGACGTTCATCGGGAAGCGCGGCACGGTGAGGGCGGGGCCGATCTGACGCTGCTGCGGGTCCCGGGAGTTGTCGCTGGCCAGCCACTTCACGCCGGTGGAGGTCAGGGACGGGGCCAGGTTGGGGTTGTCGTCGGGCTGCTGCGGGAGCACCTTCATCCCGGAGTGCTCGCCGGTGACCAGTTCGGTGTTGTCGAGGGTGAGGCCCTTGCCGCTCGCCCAGGTGCGGTTCTGGGTGATCTGCGAGGTGATGTCGGACTGGCTGACCCACTTGGTCTTGCCGTTCGCGTCGGTGGCGCACTTCCACGGCACCACGCTGACGTCCTGGACGCAGCCGAGGAACGGGTGCTGGTAGGTGTGGTTGACCCAGCGGTAGGCGTTCTTGTCGGCGATGAGCTGGGCCGCCGTCGGGTCGGCGCCGCCGTGTTCGGCCTTGTAGTCCTCGCTGCCGCCGCCGTTGAACACCATGTCCAGGGTGAGGCCGTGGGAGGCGGACCACTGCTTGGCGTACTGGGCGTCCGCCGCCGTCATCCGGATCGGGTCGGGGGTCGCGCCGCCGCCCGGGGTGCAGTCCACGTCTCCGGGCGTGCAGTTGAGCGTGGTGTTCCACCGGTCGTCGGCGAGGAAGACGTCGTCGACGTGGACCGCGAAGTAGTTGCGGTCGGCGCCCAGGTGGATGCCCTGGGTCAGCCACTCGACGATGCCGCGGGTCAGCAGCCGGTACTGCTGCTGGTACTGGTTGTAGACGAAGTTGACGACCAGTTCCCGGCGCCCGTCGTGCGCGTACTCGCCGACGAGCGATCCGCGCGCGGCGCTGCCCGGGATCGGGGCGTCCACGTAGCTGGTGAACGTGGCGCCGGCCTGCTGCTGGGCGAGCGGCACGGCCAGATAGCCGTAGCTCTCGGACACGTCGGGCGCGTTGTCCTCGAAAGGAACGTTCCCTCCGAGGTAGCCGAAGGGTCCGGACTTACCGGCCGAGGTCACCTGGGCGGTCATGCCGTCGAGGGAGCCGATGTAGCCGGGCGACTGCGCGTAGTTGAGCCCGACCTCGGGTCTGGCGTAGGTGTAGGCGTCGGCCTGCCGGATGCCGAAGGTCTGCTCGAAGGCCGTGAGGGCCGCCATCTCGGCCGAGCCGGTTCCGAACGGGTTGTCGTTCGGCAGCACGACGGCCTGGTACTTGGCCCTCGGCCTGCCGCTGACGGTGTCGCTGAGGAAGGCGGCGTTGATCTGCGGCCGCCCGCTGTCGGCCAGGTTGACCCTGGTGTACGGGGTGCCCGCCGAGTCCAGTTCGGCGGTGATGGCTCCGGTGGCCGGACCTCCGTCGTCGACGACGAGCACCTTCAGGTCGATCCTCGGGTCCGGCGTGGCCGCCCTCGCCGCTATGGGCGACGTGACGAGTGCGAGCGCGGCGGCGCTGCCGCACACACCGGCTTTCAACAGCATGGAACGCATGACGAACTCCCCCCGGCACCGCGGTGGGACGCGGCGCGGCATGACTGCAGATCGAATACGGATCAGAAAGCGATAGGAATTGCGCAGGTCCGCCTACGTGCGAACATGACCGTTCCGCCGGCGAATACGACCGCGCATACGTGAATCCCCCGATCCCCGCACCCCCATCGCTCAGAGGTATATCACCTCCCGATCCACCACCGGGAAATCCCGTCGACCCCTTCGGAGGCCCGGATGACGGGGTCCGAGGAAATCGCGCAGTGTGCGATTACCCCTCGCGGAATGAATGAATGATCAATGACACCCGCAGCTCAGGGCGCATTCGACGCGGGAGGGGTGCGCCGGTGAATGCGCCGGAGCCGCGCCGGGGACTTCACGGAACGGCCGGAAATCGGATCACCCGATGGTGCGATTCCATCGGGAGAGTCGTGCGGATAATCCCCGCATCCGCTAAACGACGGCATACGGCCGCCCCGTCCGGCGCCCGAGCGCGCAGGGGCACGAACCCGTGTTCCGGCGGCGGACACGCCGCTGCCGGGGGCGCGACGCACCCCCGGCAGCCGTGACGGTTCCGGTGATCCCGATGACCCAGGTCAGGACGAGGCGCGGATCACCAGTTCGGTGGGGAGCACCGCGTGGCGGCGCTCGGGGACCCGGGCCTCGGCGGGACGGCGGTCGGCGATCTCCGCCAGCAGCAGGTCGATCATCGCCCGGCCCATCTCCTCTATGGGCTGGCGGACACTGGTGAGCGGCGGCTCCATGTGCCGGGCGATGGCCGAGTCGTCGTACCCGACCAGCGCCACGTCGTCCGGGATGCGGCGGCCCGCCCCGCGCAGCACCTGGCGGGCGCCGGCCGCCATCACGTCCGACCCGGCGAAGACCGCGTCCAGGTCCGGGTGCCGCTCCAGCAGCACGGACATCGCCCGGCGGCCGCCCTCCTCGGTGAAGTCCCCCGGCTCGACGAGGAGTTCGTCCACTTCACGGCCGGCGTCCCGGAGCGCCTCGCGGTAGCCGTCGACGCGGCGCTGGGCGCCGTACACATCCAGCCGGCCGGTGATGTGCGCGATCTTGCCGCGGCCCCGTGACAGCAGGTGCTCCACCGCCGAGCGCGCGCCGCCGTAGTTGTCCGAGTCGACGGAGGTCAGCGTCTCCCGCGCCGAGCGCGGGCCGCTGATCACGGCCGGGATCTCCAGCTGGGCCAGCATGTCGGGCAGCGGGTCGTCGGCGTGCACCGAGACCAGCAGCACGCCGTCCACCCGGTGCGCGGCCAGGTACTGGGCGAGCCGGCGCCGCTCGCGGTCGCTGCCCGCGAAGATCAGCAGCAACTGCATCTCGGTGTCCGCGAGTTCGGCGCCGACACCGCTGACCATGTCGGAGAAGTACGGCTCCGCGAAGAACCGGGTCTCGGGCTCGGGGACGACCAGGGCGATCGCGTCGGTGCGGTTGGCCGCGAGGGCGCGCGCGGCGGTGTTCGGCACGTAGCCGAGCTCCGCGACGGCCGCCTCGACGGCGGCCCGGGTGCTGTCGCTGACCCGTGGCGAGCCGTTGATCACCCGCGACACCGTGCCGCGGCCCACGCCGGCGCGGACGGCGACCTCCTCCAGGGTCGGCCGCCGCGCGCCCCGCCCCCGTTCGCCCTTCACCGTCATGGTCGCCGCCTTCCGTTCGCAGCCTTCAGGCCAGGAATGTAACAGCCGTGATCCGGCCGTTCCCGGCCCTGTCGTCCCCCGGAACCGTGCCGGTCAGCCCCGCTCGCCGGCGCCCGGCAGCGCGTTCCTGCGGATCACGTCCGCGTACCAGTGTGCGCTGGCCTTGGGGATGCGGCGCTGGGTGGAGTAGTCGACGTAGACGGCTCCGAACCGCTTCGAGTAGCCGTAGGACCACTCGAAGTTGTCCAGCAGGGACCACAGGAAGTAGCCACGCACGTCGGCGCCGTCGGCGACCGCCCGGCGCACGGCGTCCAGGTGCGCGTGCACGTAGGCGATCCGCTGCGGGTCGTTGACCAGTCCCTCGGGGGAGACGTAGTCGTCGAAGGCCGCGCCGTTCTCGGTGACCATCAGCGGAAGGCCCGGGTGGGAGGCCGCCAGGCCGGTGAGCAGGGTGTGCAGGCCGCTCGCGTCGATGGCCCAGTTCATCGCGGTGAGCTGGTCGTTGGCCAGGTGGAAGGCGACGTCCGCGGCGCCCGTCCACGGCGAGTGGTCGCTCGCGCCGTGGCCGTCGTCGCGGGTGCCGGCGTCGCCGTCGGCCGCCGCCGAGACCACCGTCGGGGAGTAGTAGTTGACGCCGAGCAGGTCGATCGGGCGGGAGATCTCCGCCAGGTCGCCGTCGTGCACCAGCTCCGCCCAGTCCACGATCTGCGCGGTGTCGGCGAGCAGGTCCTCGGGGTAGGCGCCGTCCAGGACCGGGCCGGTGAAGATCCGGTTGCCGACCGCGTCGATCCGGCGGGCGGCCTCGGCGTCCGCCGGGCTGTCGCCGAGGGGGCGCACCTGGTGCAGGTTGAGGGTGAGGGAGAGCTGCGCGGTGGAGGGCAGGTGCTCCCGGAGCACCCCGACCGCCTTGCCGTGCGCCAGGTTCAGGTGGTGGGCGGCGCGCAGGGTGGCCGCCGGGTCGGTACGGCCGGGGGCGTGCACGCCGGAGCCGTAGCCGAGGAAGGCGCTGCACCAGGGCTCGTTCAGGGTGGTCCACACCCCGACGCGGTCGCCCAGGGCGCGGGCCATGATCTCGGCGTAGTCGGCGAACCGGTGCGCGGTGTCGCGGTGCGGCCAGCCGCCCGCGTCCTCCAGCTCCTGCGGCAGGTCCCAGTGGTAGAGGGTGGCGACGGGGGTGATGCCCGCCTCCAGGAGCCGGTCGGTGAGCCGCCGGTAGAAGTCGAGGCCGCGCTCCACGGCGGGCCCCCGGCCGGTCGGCTGCACCCGCGACCAGGAGACGGAGAACCGGTAGGCCTGCAGCCCCAGGTCCTTCATCAGCGCCACGTCGTCGCCGTACCGGTGGTAGTGGTCGGCGGCGATGTCACCGGTGTCGCCGTTGCGGACCTTCCCGGGGGTGTGGCTGAAGGTGTCCCAGATCGACGGGGTGCGGCCGTCCTCGGCCGCGGCACCCTCCACCTGGTAGGCGGCGGTGGCGGCCCCCCAGACGAAGCCGGGCGGGAAGGAGGCGTCGGAGGCCGGCTGGGCGCTGGACTCGGTTCGTACGGCGGTCATGGTGAGAACGCTCCCGAAGTGGCGTGGGGAAGGGGTGGGACGGGTGCTGCTGCGGCGGGGGCCGGTCGGGGCGCGAACGGCGGCGCCCGGCCGGGTACGGCCCGCGTGCGGGGCGGGCCGTACGGAGGACGGCGGGCGGGGCCTGCGCCGGTCCGGCGCCGTCGCCGGCCCGCGACGGCGTCAGCCCTTGACGGCGCCCGCCATGATGCCGCCGACGATCTGCTTGCCGAAGATCACGAAGACCAGCAGCAGCGGCAGGGTGCTGATCAGCGCCCCGGCCATGACGATGGACTGGTCGGGGGTGTAGGAGGCGCTGAGCTGGCCGAGCGCCACCTGGAGCGTCGGGTTGTCCTGGTTCAGCGCGAGGAAGGGCCAGAAGAAGTCGTTCCACGCCTGGACGAAGGTCAGCATGCCGAGGACCATCATCGCGGGCCGGGCCGCGGGCAGGACCACGTTCCACACGATGCGGATGTTGGTCGCGCCGTCCACCTTGGCCGCCTCGATCAGCTCGTAGGGCAGCGCCTCCAGCAGGTACTGGCGCATGAAGAAGACACCGAAGGCGCCGACCAGGGTCGGGAAGATCACCGACTCCAGCTTTCCGCCCCAGCCGATGTCCGACATCATCATGAACAGCGGGACCACGCTGAGCTGCGGCGGGATCGTCAGGGTCGCGATGACCGCGGTCATCAGCGCGCCCCGGCCGCGGAACCGCATCTTCGCGAACGCGTAGCCGGCCAGAGTGCAGAAGAACAGCGTCGCCGCGGTGATGCACCCCGACACGATGATGCTGTTGACGATGGCCTTGCCCAGGTGGGCCTGGTCCCAGGCGGTCTGGAGGTTGCTCCACAGCCGGCCGCCCGGCAGCAGCGGGGGCGGGCTGTCGAGGACCCGCTGCTGGTCGTGCGAGGCGGCGACCAGGGTCCAGTACAGCGGGAACACGGAGCCCAGGCCGACGACGACCAGGGCGAGGTAGGTGAGCGGGCCGCCCTTGAGCTGCTGCCCGGCGCCGAGCTTGAGGCGGACGCGGCCGGTGGACGGGGGCGCGGCCGGCGGTACCGGACCGAGGCCCGGCGCGGTCTGGGTGGGGCTGGTCGTGGTCATCGTGGTCGCTCCCGTCAGGCCGCGCTCTTGCGCACGAACCGGCCGACGATCAGGTTGATCAGGGCGATGAGCAGCAGCAGGGCGAGCATGGCCCAGGCCACGGCGGCGGCCGGACCGAGGTGCCCGAGCTTCCAGCCGTAGTTGTAGAGATAGATGCTGAGGGTCTCGTACTGGTGCTCGCTGCCGCCGGTGGAGCCGAGCGTGCCGCCCTGGAGCAGCAGCGGCTCACCGAACAGCTGCATGGAGCCGATCGTCGAGATCACGATGGTGAACAGGATCGTCGGCCGCAGCGAGGGGATGGTCACCTTGCGGAACTGCTGCCAGCGCGTCGCCCCGTCGATGGAGGCCGCCTCGTACAGGTCCGTGGGCACGGCCTGCATGGCCGCCAGGTAGATCAGCGCGTTGTAGCCGGTCCAGCGCCAGATCACGATGACCGAGATGGCGATCTTGGAGGTCCACTCGCCGTTGCCCCAGTCGGTGTTGCCGATCCCGACGAAGTGCAGCACCCAGTTCAGGATGCCGCCGTCGGCGCGGAACACCAGAGCGAAGACCAGCGCCGCGGTGGCCACCGAGGTGGCGTACGGCGTGAGGATCACCGTCCGCCAGAACGTGCTGGCGCGCAGCTTGTAGTTGAGCAGGTGGGCGAGGCCGAGGGCCACCAGCAGCTGCGGGACGGTCGAGATGACGCCGATCAGGAAGGTGTTGGTGACGGCGGTCCAGAACTCCGAGTCCTGGAGGATCCTGGTGAAGTTGTCGAAGCCGACCCACTCGGACTGGCTCAGGCTCGTCATCTCCACCCGGTGCAGGGCGATCCAGCCCGTGTACAGCAGCGGGTAGAGCCCGAAGGCGCCGAAGACGAGGAAGAACGGGGCGATGTACGCGTACGGGGAGGCCAGGTCGTCGAAGCGCCACAGCCGGCTGCGCCAGGTGCCGCGGCCGTCCGGAGCGGCAGCGGTGCCGCCGGCGGGCGGGGTGGGGGCACCCCGTGTGGGAGTTGTGGTGGCCACGGGGGAGTTCCTTCCTGGAATCACGGCCGGGGAGTGGGCTGGCGACGCCGGGGCGTCGAGCCGGGTCGAAGCCGGGCGGCCGTGCGGGGGGAGCCGCACGGCCGACGCGGCACAGCGCGGTGCGGGCGGCCGCCGGGGCCGCCCGCACCGCGGGCTGTCAGCCGATCACCTTGTCGATCTGGTCGGTCGCGGCCTTCCAGGCGTCGGCGGGCTTGGTGCCCCGCTGCTCCATGTTGTTGATCTGCGTGGAGATGGTGTCCTTGATGGTGGCGTCCTTCGGGCCGAGGACCGCCTCGGGGATGGACTTGGCCTCGTCGGCGTAGATCTGGCCGATCGGCGCGTCACTGAAGTACGGGAGCTTCGCGTCCTTCACGCTGGCCAGGTCGTAGGCGCCCTTGTTCGACGGGAAGACGCCGATCGCCTTGAACACCTCGGCCTGCTGCTCTGGCGCGGTCAGCCACTTGACCAGCTCGGCGGCCTCCTTGGCGTGCTTGCCGCTCTTGGGCACGGCCAGGAAGGAGCCGCCCCAGTTGGCCGCGGTCGAACCGGGCGCCTTGGCGATGTCCCACTTGCCCTTGAAGGCGTCACCGGAGTTGGTGGAGATCTGGCCGGCCATCCAGGCGGGGCAGGCCACGGTGGCGACCGTGCCCTTGCGCAGCGCCGCCGTCCAGGCGTCGGTGAACTGGGGCAGACCCTGGGTCAGCTTCTTGGACGCGGCCTCGGCGGCCAGGTTCCAGCCCTGCTGCACGGAGGGGCTGTCCTTGTAGATCGGCTTGCCGCTGGCGTCGTAGTACTGCTGCGCGGAGGAGCTGACCACCGCGTTGTACATGGCGCTCGCCGAGTCCATGAAGTAGGTGCCCGACGGCGCCTTCTTCTTGAACTGCTCGCCGAGCTTGAGGTAGTCCTCCCAGCCGCCGGCGACGGCCTTGGCGACGGCCTCGCGGTCGGTGGGCAGACCCGCCTGCTTGAAGAGGTCCGTGCGGTAGCACAGGGACATCGGGCCGATGTCGGTACCGGCGCCGATGACCGTGCCGTCCGCGGCGGTGGCCTGCTTCTCCTTCCAGGAGACCCAGTCGTTCACGTCGATGGTCTTGCTCAGGTCGGTGAACTTGGCCGCCTGGGTGTCCACGACCTCCTTGATGCGGCCCACCTCGATACCGGTGACGTCCGCCAGACCGCTGCCCGTGTTCAGCTGCTGGAGCAGCTTCGGGTAGTAGTCCTGCTCGTTGGCGGTGGTCTGCTCCTTCACCGTGATGTTCGGGTGCAGCTTGTGGTACTTGGCGAACAGGTCGGCTTCCTTGTAGCCGAACTGACCGAAGTCGGCGACCGTGAGAGTGATGTTCCCGTTGGAGTCCGAGGCGTCCGAGCCGCTGTCGTCGCTGCAACCGGTCAGCAGCAGGGCCGAGGCGGTCAGGGCCGATGTGGCCAGGACCGCCGCTCTGCGGCCGCTCCGGCCGGTACGGGTGATGCGCATTCCACTACTCCTTGTTCCAGTGGGGAACGGGATCTCAGGAATCGGACCGCCGGGGTCTCGACGGTCCGGACCTGCCCTCTTGGTGCGAGCAGCGGCCGGCCCACCGCACGCGGCGTGCGATGAAAAGGTGCTGGTCAACGAGGTGCGGTGACGACAGAGGGAAAGGCCATGAGGTGGTTCGGTCCACACGGGAGAAGCTCCCCCGTCTACCCGTGGGACCGCTCCCACGCGGCATGCCGGAAGACTGGTTCCTGCCGGGCCAGCTGTCAAGACTTGAAAACGGCGTTGTTGCGCAAGCGTGTTCGGCGCGTCACGGGAACGTGTCGCGCCGCGGCGGTTCACCCGGCGGACATCGGCGCGTCTCATGCGGGAATCATGCAGGTCACCGGGGTGACGATCCCCTGACGCCCCAGGCGTCCCACGGACGGGCGGGACGGGGCGGGGGTTTTCCGGACCCGCGGCCTCCGCACCGGAACCGCCCGCCGGAAGGTGAACGGTGCCGCGAACTCCGGTCCGGGCCGGGCCAGTCGGCGCCGGCTCCCGCGGACCGGCGCCCGGCACCCGGCACCCGGCACCGGGCACCCGGCACCCGGCACCGGGGAACGGCCGGTCACCGCCCGCCCGTCCGCCCCGCGCCGGGACCGGCACCGGCACCGGCACCGGCACCGACCGAGCCGGACCGGCCGCCTCCGCGGCGGCTCCCGGCCGGACGCCGATCGGCACACCGGAAACCCGAACGGCGGACGGGGAACACCGGCCGGCATCCGGCCACCCCCGCCCCGGCCCGCCCGCGCGGCAGCCTCCCCACGCCACGCACGCCGCACACGCCACGCACGCCGCACACGCGCGCTTGCCGCGCACGCCGCAGCCCTCCCCCATGCCTCCCCGCTCCCCCGCTTCCGCCCGGCCCTTTTCGGTGGGAGCGCTCCCATGCATAATGAGGACCTACCGACCGTGGGAGCGCTTCCATGCCCGAGCCGCTGACCGAGAGTTTTCCGCCCGCGTTTCTGTGGGGCGCCGCGACCTCCGCGTACCAGATCGAGGGCGCGGTGCGGGAGGACGGCCGTACGCCGTCCATCTGGGACACCTTCAGCCACACGCCGGGCAGGACGGCGGGCGGTGACACCGGTGACGTCGCGGTCGACCACTACCACCGCTACCGCGACGACGTGGCGCTGATGGCGGACCTCGGTCTGAACGCGTACCGGTTCTCGGTCTCCTGGTCACGCGTGCAGCCGACCGGCCGGGGCCCGGCGGTGCAGGTGGGCCTGGACTTCTACCGGCGCCTGGTCGACGAGCTGCTGGCCAAGGGCATCAAGCCCGCGCTCACCCTCTACCACTGGGACCTGCCGCAGGAGCTGGAGGACGCGGGCGGCTGGCCGGAGCGGGACACCGCCTTCCGGTTCGCCGAGTACGCGCGGATCGTCGGCGAGGCGCTCGGCGACCGGGTCGAACTGTGGACCACCCTCAACGAACCCTGGTGCAGCGCCTTCCTCGGCTACGGCTCCGGCGTGCACGCCCCCGGCCGTACCGACCCGGCCGCCGCCCTGCGCGCCGCGCACCACCTCAACCTCGCGCACGGGCTGGGCGCCACGGCACTGCGCTCGGTGCTGCCGGCCCGCGGCCGGGTCGCCGTCAGCCTCAATTCGTCGGTGGTACGGCCGCTCACCCGGGACCCCGCCGACCTGGCCGCGGCCCGGACCATCGACGACCTGGCCAACGGGGTGTTCCACGGCCCGATGCTGCACGGCGCGTATCCGCGGACACTGCTCGCGGCCACGGCCTCGGTGACGGACTGGTCGTACGTCCGGGACGGCGACCTGGCCACCGCGCGGCAGCCGCTGGACGGCCTCGGCCTCAACTACTACACGCCGGCCCTGGTGTCGGCCGCGTCCGGCACGGCCGCCGGTCCCCGGGCCGACGGGCACGGCGGCGGCGACCACTCGCCCTGGCCGGGCGCCGAGGGCGTGGCCTTCCACCAGACGCCCGGCGAGCGCACCGAGATGGGCTGGACGATCGACCCGGCGGGCCTGTACGAGCTGATCATGCGCTACTCGTCCGAGGCGCCGGGGCTGCCGCTGTACGTCACGGAGAACGGCGCGGCCTACGACGACAAGCCCGACCCGGACGGCACGGTCCACGACCCCGAGCGCATCGCCTACCTGCACGGCCACCTCACCGCGGTGCGCCGCGCGATCGCCGACGGCGCCCTGGTGCGGGGCTACTACCTGTGGTCCCTGATGGACAACTTCGAGTGGGCGTACGGCTACGGCAAGAGGTTCGGAGCGGTGTACGTCGACTACGCGACCCTCACCCGGACCCCGAAGTCGAGCGCCCACTGGTACGCGCAGGCGGCCCGGACGGGAACCCTGCCCCGGCCGACGGCCTGACCCGGGGTCGCGGCCTGGGGGGGCCGCGCCCCCTTCCGCGTTCCGCCACCGGCTCGATGAGCGTCTCCTCGATGAGGGTGCCGCTGCCCGGGAACCGGGGAGTGTACGTGGCCATCAGATGCCTCCACAGCGCACGGTCCCGGGTGTCCCCCGGACCGACAGGTGGTCGGAACCTAGCCGGGCCACGGCAGCCGTGCGGGCCGGAGGCCGTGGTTCAGTCCTGGGGGTGAACCTGCCTCCGGCCCGTGCCGGGTGGTGCGGTGGGCCGGGTGGTCAGCCGATCGTCGCGAAGGTCTTGGTGAAGGCGTTCTGGGGCTGGGTGATCGAGCTGCACGTGGCGTCGGCGGTGGGCTTGGCGCCGCCCGCGCACTGCTTGTCGCGGGTGGCCGACCACATGGAGAGCCAGCCGATGCCCTTGGACTTGGCGAAGGCGACGAGCTGGGTGGCGTCGTCCACCGTGAAGACCTCGGTGGAGACGTCGTTGACGCCGATCATCGGGGTGACGGCGACCGTCTTCCAGGCGGCCGCGTCGGAGAGGCCGAGGACGCTCTTGACCTGGGCCTGGGTGGCGGTGGCCGCCTGGATGGCGTAGGTGCCCATGTCGCCGTTGTAGGAGGGGCCGTAGTCCATCGCCATGATGTTGACGTTGCCGATCTTCACGCCGTTGGCCTTGGCGTCGGAGAGCAGGTTGACGCCGTCCTGGGTGAGGCCCTCGGGCATGACCGGCAGAGTGAAGGAGACGTCCAGGCCGGGGTGGCTCGCCTGGAGCTTGGCTATCGCCTTGGCGCGGTTGGTGTTGGCCGTGGTGTTGGGCAGCGCGCCGCCCTCCACGTCGAAGTCGACCTTGGTGAGCTTGTAGGCGTCGACGGCCTTGCCGTACGCGGTCGCCAGCGCGTCCGCCGAGGAGCAGGTGGTGGCGAGTTCGGAGCCGGAGGCGCCGCCGAAGGAGACCCGGACGTCACCGCCCTTGGCACGCAGCGAGCCGATCTGGGCGGCCACGGCGTCGGTGGACAGGTCGCTGACGCCGCCCCACTTGGGGGTGCAGCCGCCGCCGTCGGTGACGAACGCCAGGTTGAAGTTCTTCACGCCGGTCGCGTCGGCCGCCCCGAGGAGGTCGAAGGCCGGGTAGAGCGAGGTGTCGACGTAGGGCGCGAACGCGGCGGAACCGGTGGTGCCGGAGCCCGTGCCGGTGCCGGTGCCGGTGCTCTGCGACGGGGTCGCGGTGGGGGTGGGCGTCCGGGTGGGGGTGGGGGTCTTCGTCGCGGTGGGGGTGGGCGTGGGGGTCGGGGTGGCCGGCCGGGTGGGGCGGCCGCTCGGCTCGGGGGTCGCCGTGCCGTCCGCCGAACAGCTCGCGTCGTCGATACGGCAACCGGTCGGGTCCCCGCTGCCGTTGACCACGAAGCCGACGGTGACCGACTCGTCGGCGGCGAGGCCGTCCGTGTCCCACTTCGGCGGCTTCACGGTGACGTGCTGCCCGCTGACCGTGGACTCGGCGTTCCACAGCGAGCTGAGCTTCGCGCCGGCCGGCAGGTCGAACTCCAGCGTCCAGTCCTTCTCGGCGGCACCGCTGTTGTTGGTGACGACGTACTGCGCGGTGTACCCGGTCGACCAGTCGCTGGTCTTGGTGTAGGCGGCGCCGACCCCGGCCGCGTGCGCGATGCCGGTGAACAGGACCGCCCCGCCACCGACCACGGCCGCGGCGACCAGACCGCCTATCGCCTTGTTCCTGCCACTGATGCTGCGCCGGTGCGTGCTCATGCGCGTCCTGCCTTCGCCTGCCGATGGGGGGGTGCGGCAGCACGCTAGCGACCGGGAATCGGACAAACGGCCTGATCGGTACGGTCGTCGGGGATC
Source organism: Streptomyces sp. NPDC101237 (assembly GCF_044767465.1). NCBI lineage: Bacteria > Bacillati > Actinomycetota > Actinomycetes > Kitasatosporales > Streptomycetaceae > Streptomyces > Streptomyces sp. NPDC101237. The sequence goes on from NZ_JBIWNY010000005.1 coordinate 133,034, forward strand.
TTAGGCCGCGCTTAAGGAAGGGATCGGGACCGATTAAAGGTCGAGACCATTTTCTCCCCCGGCTGCCGGCGCGAACGGCGCCGCCGCATGGAACCGCGGTGCCCCTTGCGCTCCGGCGTGCCGCCGTCCAGCTGGATCCAGATCCGCACCTCGGTCCCGCCGAGCACCGACGAGCCGATGCGTACGTCGCCGCCGGTCGACTCGGCGAGCCGGCGCACGATGTCCAGGCCGAGGCCCGTCGACCCGGCCGTCCCTGATCCACGCCCCCGGGCCATCGCCGACTCCGGGTCCCGGATGCCCTGTCCGGCGTCGGAGACCAGCATGATCACCGCGTCGTCCCCGTTGTGCACGTCGACCGCGAACGCGGTGCCCTCGGCGGTGTGCCGGAAGACGTTGCCGAGCAGCGCGTCGAGCGCGGCGGCCAGGTCGGCGCGGGCCACCGGTATGCGTACCGGCCGGTCGACCCCGGCCACCCGCCACTTGCGGCCCTCGTCCTCGGCGAGCGCCGACCAGAAACCCATCCGCTCCCGCACCACCTCGGCCGCGTCGCACCCGGCGCCCGGCCCGGCGGCCGCCGTCTGCGGCTTGGCCTCGCGGGCGGTGCGGATGATGGTGTCGACCTCGCGTTCCAGCTGTGCGACGGCGGCCCGGGTCTGTTCGGCGGCCGGCCCGTCCCCGAGCGAGGCCGCGTTGAGCCGGAGCACGGTGAGCGGGGTGCGCAGCCGGTGGGAGAGGTCGGCGGCCAGCTCCCTCTCGTTCGCGAGCAGTTGGACGACCTGGTCGGCCATCGAGTTGAACGCGGCCGCCGCCAGCCGCAGTTCGGTCGGGCCGTCCTCGGGCACCCGCGATCCGAGCTTGCCCTCGCCCAGTTCGTGCGCGCCCTCGACCAGCCGCCGGGCCGGCCGCACCATCCGTACGCCCAGCCGGTCGGCGACGGCGACCGAGCCGACGATCAGTGCGAGGCCGACGGCGGCCAGCACCGCCCAGGCCGTGAAGACGCCGTGGGTCACCTCGGACTCGGGGACGTACACCTCGACGACCGCGATGGCGCCGGAGCCGAGCGCGACGGGCTGGAGCAGGGTCGAGCCGCCCGCCACCGCGGTGGTGGAGGCACGCCCCAGCTTCCGGACGGTCGCGATGTCCGGGTCGGCGGCGCGCTGGCGGCCGATGTCGACGGCGGCTCCGCCCGCGGAGGCGGGGATGTGCACGGCCATGCCCCGGTCGGCGCCGGCCGAGGCCACCACCCGCTCCAGCTTGTCCCGGTCGGTGGTGATGGACAGGGCGGGCGCGACGGCGGCCGCCTCCCGCTCGGCGTTGGAGAAGGCGCGGTCCCGGGCCATCTCCTTGACCACCAGGCCGAGCGGGACGGCGAAGGCGACCACGACCATCGCGGTGACCGCCAGGCAGACCTTGACCAGTGCCCATCTCATCCGACCGGCCTCGCTTCCGCGCCCGGCGGCTCCAGCTTCACACCGACCCCCCGCAGCGTGTGCAGATAACGCGGCCTGGCCGCCGTCTCCCCCAACTTCCGCCGCAGCCAGGACAGATGCACGTCGATGGTCTGGTCGTCCCCGTAGGACTGCTGCCAGACCTCCGCGAGCAGTTCCCTGCGCGGGACGACGACCCCGGGCCGCCCCGCCAGGAAGGCCAGCAGGTCGAACTCGCGCCGGGTCAGGTCGAGGCGCGCCCCGTCCAACTCGGCCTGCCGGCGCAGCGGGTCGACGGTCAGGCCGCCGACCCGGAGCACGCTGGACGGGGCCGTCTCGCCTCCGCCCGAGCGCGCCCGGCGCAGCACGGCGGCCATCCGCGCCGACAGGTGCTCGACGGAGAACGGCTTGGTCAGGTAGTCGTCCGCGCCGGCGTTGAGCAGCCGGACGACCTCCGACTCGTCGTCCCGGGCGGTGGCGATGATCACCGGTACGTCGGTGATCCCGCGCAGCATCTTCAGGGCCTCGGAGCCGTCCAGGTCCGGCAGTCCGAGGTCCAGGACGACCACGTCGAAGCGGAAATGGGCGACCTCGCGCAGCGCCTCCAGTGCCGTGCCGACGCTGCGCACCGTGTGCGAGGCGTCGGTGAGATGCCGGATGAGCGCCGAGCGGACGAACTGGTCGTCCTCGACCACGAGCACACTTGCCATGCGCCGCACCGTACGCCATGCGGCCGATGGCGGACCGAGCCTGTGGACAACTCGGGCCGGGTGCGCACGGCGGTACGGCTGAGGCAGTATGGCCCGCGATGCGCAGAGGACTCGTACACGTACTGGCTTGGCTGCTCGCCACGGGCGCGGCGGTCACGCTGTCGTGGTGGGGTGTCCACACGGTGATGGCGGGCACGGCCTACGATCCGCCGCGCGCCCTGCCCGTCACGGCGGCCGACGACGGCCCGACGACGCAGGGTTCCAAGCCGCTGGCGCCCGCCACGTCCCGCCCGCCGGTCCCCTCGCCCGCCGTCTCGTCGAGAGCGCCGTCGGCTCCCGCGCCGACGCCCAGCCGCACCCCGCGGTCCTCGCCGGCCCCGTCCGCTTCCGCCGCCGCGTCCGGCGAGGTCAAGGCCTACGACACCGACGGTGGCCGGGCGGTCTTCGACCTGGGCGACAGCAGTGCGACCCTGGTCTCGGCGACGCCGGGCACCGGCTGGTCGATGCAGGTGTGGAAGACGGAGACCTGGATCCGTATCGAGTTCAGCAGGAGCACCGACCGGGTCACGGTGTTCTGCACCTGGCACGACGGGCCGCCGGACGTGCAGGTCGAGACCTACTGACCGGCTTCACCGGAACACCGACGGCGGCGGTGCCGGAGAGGCCACCGCCCCGGCGTCGCGCACGGCGGCGGCGCCGCCGGTGAAGTCCCGCAGCGCCCGGCCGTGTTCGACCCGGCCGGGGTGCGAGTCGGAGGCGCAGCGCCGGGTCAGCTCGGCGACCGGCAGCGGTACGTCGGCCGCCACCAGGACCGCGTTGCCGAACCGCTTCCCGCGCCACACCGCCGCGTCGGCGGCCACCGCAGTCTCCGCGAACCGTGCCCCGGCGGTGGCGATCTGCGTCTTCAGGTAGGCGAGCGGCGGGCCGTCCGCGAGGTTCGCCGCGTACGTGCCGCCCGGCCGCAGCACCCTGCGCACCTCGTCCAGGAACTCCGTGGACGTCAGGTGCGCCGGTGTGCGCGCGCCGCTGAACACATCCGCTATGACCAGGTCCGCCCAGCCCTCGGGCACCTTGGCCAGTCCTTCGCGGGCGTCCGCGGACCGCACCCGTATCCGGGCGTTCGGATCCAACGGCAGCTCTCGTCGTACCAGTTGGACGAGGGCCGCGTCGCGTTCGACGATCTGCTGGGTGGACCGGGGCCGGGTCGCCGCGACGTACCGGGCCAGCGTGAACGCGCCGCCTCCGAGGTGCACCGCCTGGACCGGCCGGTTCGGCGGCGCGACCAGGTCGATCACGTGGCCGAGGCGGCGCTGGTACTCGAAGGAGAGGTGGGCCGGGTCGTCGAGGTCGACGTGCGACTGGGGGGCGCCGTCGATGAGCAGGGTCCAGGCCCGGCCGCGCTCGGGGTCGGGTATGAGCTGGGCGAGGCCGCCGTCGACGGCCTCGACGACGGCTTCGGCGGTGGCGGCCGACCGGCGCCGCGTGTTCCTGGACTTGCCCATGGGGCCATTTTCGCAGGCCGTGGCGGTACCTGACATTCAGCAGCAGCTGTCGGCGGCCTCGATCAGCCGGGCCGCCTCCCCGAGCGCCCGGCGCAGCACCGCCGGGTCGGTCGCCAGGTCGGCCTCGCCGGGCGGCAGCAGCCAGTCGGAGCCCTCGACCGGGGGCTCGGGACGGAGCCGCAGACCGCGGCCCTCGGTCCCGGTGCAGGTGCTCCCCGGCACGTCCCAGGCCTCCGCCGTACCGGCCGGCACCAGGAAGCCGAGGGTGTCGCCCCCGTCGTCGTGGAGCACCGGCCCCACCGCGTCCCCGGATCCCCGGCGCAGGATGTCGACCGCCTCCAGCCCCTGCCGGGCCGGCACCGTGACTAGGTCGCATCCCGTGTCGGCTGCCGCCGGATCCGGCGGCGGCGTACAGGGATCGTTGCTCTGGCTGGTCTCCATGCCGGCCTCCACCGCGCAGCCCTCTTGCCGTCCATGACGTCCAACGCGCCACCGCGTCAACAGCTACGGCGAAAGTCAGCCGCAAAGGATGGCAGTTCATGGCAGATCGTGCATGAGATATCCGGTTTGTAGCCAAACCCAGCGTCACGGGCCCGTCACAGCAGGTACGTTCATGCCCGCCGGAACCAAGGGTCCACTCGGACAACTCGGTACGAGTCCGGCATGGTTCGACGGTTCGCACGAGAGGACCCGGCCATGACGTCGTCCATCACGACCTCGTCGCAGCCCGATCGGCCGGTACGGCCGAACCACACCTTCCGGCAGCTGCGCGGCCGGCACTCGCCGGCCGAGTTCGCCGCGCTGGTACGGCGCGCCGCCCGCGAGATCGGCGAGCGCGTGAGCTGTGACGCGCGCTACATCGGCCGGGTCGAAGCGGGTGAGATCCGCTGCCCGAACTACGCGTACGAACGGGTGTTCCTGCACATGTTCCCCGGTCGCACGCTCGCCGACCTCGGCTTCGCGCCCCGCTCCGCGGTCCGCGGCCGCGCGGCACGTCCGGCCGAGGACGTGCCGCTCGTCCTCGCCGTCGGTGAGACGCGCGGGCCGGCCGATCCGTACGACCCCGAGGACGGGCCCGACCGACAGGACAGGTTCGAAGAGCAGGACACGCATCACCGGCAGAACACGTACGAGACGCACGACAACTACGAGGAGAGCGACGTGCTGCGTCGCCTATTCATGACCGGCGGGGGCGCCACGGTGGCCGCCGCCACGCTGGGTCCCCTGGGGTCCACCATCGACGCGGTGGCCGCGAACCGGCCGCTGCACCGTGCCGGGTCCTCGCACGCGGCCGCCCTGGAAGAGGCCGTACGCAGGATCCGGCTGCTCGACGACCGGCACGGCGCGGACGGCCTCTACCGGCGTGCGGCGGCTCCGCTGCGCGCGGCGTACGCGCTGCTGGACGCGGGCGCGACCCGGCAGACGACCGCCGAACGCCTGCACTCGGGCGCCGGTGAACTGGCCATCTCGGTGGGCTGGCTGGCCCACGACTCCGGCCGCTTCGACGACGCCCGCTCGCACTACGCGGAGGCGCTGGCCACGGCCCGGATGACCGGGGACGCGGGGCTGGAGGCGCACGCCTTCTGCAACACGGCGTTCCTGGCCCGGGACGCGGGCCGGCCGAGAGAGGCGGTGCGCGCGGCCCAGGCCGCGCAGCGGGTCGGCCGGCCCCTGGGCTCGGCCCGCCTGATGTCGTTGCTGGCGCTGCGCGAGGCGGGCGGCTGGGCCGGGCTCGCCGACCGCACCGGCTGCGAGCAGGCCCTGGCCCGGGCGCAGGCACTCTTCGAGCGGGGCCACTCGGACGCCGACCCCGAGTGGATGAGCTTCTACGGAGAGGCCGAGCTGGAGGGCCTGGAGGCGCAGTGCTGGTCCACGCTGGGCGACTGGCGGCGGGCCTCCCGGCACGCGCGCCGGGCCGCCGAGCTGCAGGATCCGCACTTCACGAGGAACATCGCGCTGTACACGGCGGAACTCGCGGACGACCTCGCCCGCGGCGGGCGTCCCGACGAGGCCGCGCGGGCCGGACTGCGGGTCCTGGACCTGCTGGACCAGGTCCAGTCGTCCCGGATCCAGGGGATGCTGGCGGGTACGGCCCGGGTGCTGCTGCCGCACCGCAGGGCCGGCGGGGTCCAGGCGTTCCTGGACCGGCACGCGTCCACCCCGCGGGTCGTGTAGGAGCGGACGGCGCGGGTGCGCGGGAGCCGGTCACGCGGCTCCGCGCGCCCCCGCGGGCGCCGCACGGGCGCCGTCAGCCCGCCAGGTGCCCCAGGTCGTTCCAGCTCTCGATGGCGGGCTCGCCGTAGGCCCAGCCGAGCACCGACAGCGACGTCGGGTTCAGCCGGATCCGCGCCGCGAAGTCCAGCGGCAGGCCGAGCCACCGGGCGCCGATCGACCGCAGCACGTGCCCGTGGGCGAAGACCAGCACGTCCCGGTCGGCGGAGCGGGCCCACGCCACCACCTCGTCCGCACGCGCGGTGACCTCGGCGGTCGTCTCGCCGCCCGGGACGCCGTCGCGCCAGATGAGCCAGCCCGGGCGGTCCGCCTGGATCTCCGCCGGGGTCAGGCCCTCGTAGGCCCCGTAGTCCCACTCCATCAGCGTGTCCCACCGCTCGGCCCGCTCGCCGAAACCGGCGAGTTCGCACGTCTCCCGCGCGCGTACCAGCGGGCTGGTGCGCACCTCGGCGTCCGCGAGGCCGTCGTAGGGCGGCCGGTGCAGCCGCTCGCCCAGCAGCTTCGCACCCCGCCGGCCCTCCTCCAGGAGCGGTACGTCGGTCCTGCCGGTGTGCTTGCCGGACAGCGACCACTGCGTCTGTCCGTGCCGGGCCAGCAGGATGCGCGGTGCCATGAGAGCGGAAACCCTTCGGGAAATATTCGCAAGCGGGACCCCTCCATCATCGCCCACGCCGGGTAGGCGCCCGGAACGGGCAACCCGGCGGGCGGTCCCGGCGTCTTTGAGTGCTGAGCGCCCCGCATGGCCGGGAATGCGCGCGACGTAAAGTGTCACGGTCGGTGCGCCGGGTGCCGCGCGGACAGGGACGAGAAGGGGGAGGCAGTCGGATGCCGCAGACCGAGAAACCGGGCACCGAGGTGGTGGCGCCGACCCGGCTGCGCTGGTGGACCGAGCTGCCGCTGATACTCCTGGTGTACGGCTGCTACACGGCCGGCCGGCTGCTCGCGCGCGGCGACACCTCGACCGCCGTCGACCACGGCCTGGCCCTGCTGCGCATCGAGAAGGCCCTGCGTCTCAACGCCGAGCACCCGCTCAACCGGCTGTTCACCCGTGAGCCCTGGCTCGGGATACCCGCCGACTTCTGGTACGCCTCACTGCACTACGTGGTCACCCCGGTGATCCTGGTCTTCCTGTTCAGAAGGCGTGCCGAGTTCTACCGGCGGGCCCGCACCTGGCTGATGACGTCCACCTTCATCGGCCTGATCGGCTTCACCCTGCTGCCCACCTGCCCGCCCCGGCTCCTGGAGGCGAAGTACGGCTTCGTCGACACGATGGCGCAGTACAGCTCGTACGGCTGGTGGGGCGGCGACGCCAGCGCCCCGCGCGGTCTCGGCGGCATGACGAACCAGTACGCGGCGATGCCGAGCCTGCACTGCGGTTGGGCGCTGTGGTGCGGGGTCATGCTGTGGCGGCACGGCGGCAACCGGCTGACCAAGGTCCTCGGCGTCGCCTACCCGCTGCTGACCGCGCTCGTGGTCATGGGCACCGCCAACCACTACTTCCTGGACGCGGTGGCGGGCGTGTTCGTGATGGGCGTCGGCTACCTGCTCGCGCCGTACGTGATGCGGGCCGCGAACGCCGTCCGGATCCGGATGACCCGCGGCACCTCACTGGTCGCGGCCCGCTCGGGCGGCACGGTTTCCCCGATTGTCAGTGACGGATGCCAGACTTCGGCGGGTGAGCGAATCCCATCGCAGCGCGAGCCCCGGCTCGCCTCCGGAGCCGAACCCGACGTCTCCCCCACCGACGCGGGGGACGGCGCTCCGGCACCGGCTCGCTGAGCTGCGCGGCCCCGACGTCCCCGCCAAGGCCCTGGACGCGCGCGCCCTCGCGGCGCTCGCCGCGAACCCGGGCTGCAGACGGCGGGCGATCCTGGACGGCGCCGGGGTGGACAAGACCGCGCTGGCGAGCGCGCTCGGCTCACCGTCGGCCTTCGGCCAGTCCCAGTTCGCGCTGACCCGCGGCAACGCCTTCGAGGCACGCGTGAAGGCGGACGGCGGGGCGGAGTTGCTGCGGCTGGTGCGCCGGCACCTCGACCCGGGCGCCGAGCCGTCCGACGGGGCCGCCGTGCCCGACCTGTCCGCGACCGGCCCCGAGGGCCGCACCGCCCGTACGGCGCTGGCGCTGCGCGAGGCCGGCGAGGCGGGCGGCTGGGTCCTCCTCGACCATCCGATGCTCGCGCTCCGGGTGGCCGGCTCCCCCGCGTTCCTGGAGCCGGACGCGGTGGTCGTGCACCCCGACGGCAGCTGGACGGTCGTCGAGATCAAGTCCTTCCCGATGCTGGACGGTTCGGCGGACCCGGCCAAGGTCGGGGCGGCCGCCCGGCAGGCCGCGGTGTACGTGCTGGCCCTCGAAGAGGTCGCGGCCCGGCTCGACCCCGCGCCGCGCGTGCGCCACGACGTGCTGCTGGTCTGTCCCAAGGACTTCTCCAACCTGCCCACCGCGGCCGCCGTCGACGTGCGCAAGCAGCGCGCGGTCACCGCCCGCCAGCTGGCCCGGCTCACCCGCATCGAGGACATCGCGGACACCCTCCCGGAGGGCACCTGCTTCGCGCCGGGCCTGCCCGCCGAGCAGCTGGCCGAGGCCGTCGACGCGGTCCCGGCGGCCTACGCGCCCGAGTGTCTGTCCGCCTGCGAACTGGCCTTCCACTGCCGGCAGCGCTCCCGCGCGGCCGACGAGGTCACCACGCTCGGGCGCGCGGTCCGGGCGGAGCTGGGCGGGCTGGCCACCGTCGCCGACGTCCTGTCCGCGGCGCGCGGCGACAGCGGCGACCCGGACGACCCGGCGGTGGCGGCCCTGCGCCGGGCGGCGGCCCTGCGCGCCGAGGCGCTGGCCGTCCAGGGGGCCGTGTGTCCCTGATCACCACCCTCGCCCGGCTGGAAGCCGTGAGCACGGGCACCGCACGGCCCGCCGCGACCGTCCGCCACCGGCACCTGTCCGCGCACCCGCTCGTCTTCGTGCCGCTCACCACCTCGGGTGAGGCGGGAGCGCCGCTCGGCGCCCTGGTCGGCACCGACCGGGACGCGCCGCGGCTGCTGGTCGTACCGCAGCCGCGCGACCGTGACCTGCGGTTCGCGTTCCTCGCCGAGCTCGCCGACGTCGTCCTGCCGTACCTGGAGTCCTACGCCGCCTCGGTCGAGGCGGCCGAGCGCACCGAGACCGACCCCGAGACCGGCAAGCGGGTCAAGGTCGAGGTGGAACTGTGCGCGGACGCACCGCAGTTGATCGTCCCGGGCCGCGCGGGCATCGACTACGTACGGTTGCTCGGACGGTCGATGCGTTTCCGTCGTACCGCGGAGCAGGACCCGGAGACGCCCTACCCGGCCCCTCCGCGGGTGCCGCTGCTCGGCCGCTGGCTGACCCACTTCGGCGAGCGGGCCCGCGTCCCCGGCTCTTCGCTGCTCCTGGCCGCGACGGACCTGCTCGCCCGGCACTGGGCGACCGGTCAGTCAGGCGTCGAGGACCAGCACCTGGGCGCGCTGCTCGCCTGGATCGCGCCTCCCGAGGGGAGCACCGGCGCGGCGGCCGCGCGGGTGGCCGAACTCGCGCGCGACGGCGACGGGCAGCTGCTGTGCCCGCCGGCCGGGCCGGCCACCGACCCGGCGTTCGACAACAAGCTGCTGGCGCCCGCCTTCGAGCGGTACGACCGGGCGCGTACCGCCCTGGCGGGCGCCGAGGACGGACTGCAGGCCGACGCGCGGCTGGCGGTCCTCACCGCCGCCGAGCGGGAGATCCGCGACCTGGTCGCGAGCCGGACCCGGCCCACCTGGGACGCGGTCTGGCAGGGCCTGGACCTGCTGCGCGGGCTGCCGGAGGGCGCCCGGGTCGAGGAGCGGTGGACCCGCGACCGCTGGTCGTTCACCGGCCACCGGGACCGGGTGCTGGCCGGCGAGCCGCCGCAGCCCCGGCGCGACGACGCGGTCACCGCCGCCAACAAGCTGGCCGCCCGCGAGCGCGAGCAGGCCCGCCTGGACGCCCAGGAGGCGCTGGACGACCCGCTGGTGATGGCGGGCCGGCGGCTGGCCGGGGAGGCGTTCGCGGGTGAGGTCCTCGACGTGGTCATGGCGTACAGCGAGGGCAAGCGGCCCAGCCCGCGCCCGCTGGTGACCGTGCGCACGGAGGACCGGCCGCATCTCGGCGAGCGCGCCAAGGCGTACCGCTCGCTGGGCGGCAAGCCGCAGTCCATGGAGTTCGCCGGGTACGAGGCGGAGGGGGTCCTGGTGCTCCGGGTCCTGGACAGGATGGGCCGGGGCAGGGAGCCGGAGGAGGGGTCGGTGCCGGAGAAGGGCGACCGGCTCGTCTGGACCCTGTTCGAACACGAGCAGCGCGGCGGGGCCAGGCTGCCCGATCCGGAGGCGACCCCGTGGACCCACGGCGGCCCGCCCGGCGAGGCCGCGGCCGAGTCGGCCGACACGGTGACCGAGGAGGACGTGCTGTGACCGTCGACGTCGGCTTCGACCCGGGTGCCGCCGCCGGCCGCGCCACCGACGCGATCCTCCACGACACCCTGCACGGCACCGACCGTGGTGTGGTGGTGGACTCCCCGCCCGGTGCGGGCAAGTCCACGCTGGTGGTCCGGGCCGCCCTGGAGCTGGCCGCGGCGGGCCGCCCGCTGATGGTGGTCGCGCAGACCAACGCACAGGTCGACGACCTGGTCCTGCGGCTGGCCGAGAAGAACCCGGAACTGCCCGTGGGCCGGCTGCACAGCAGCGACGCCGACCCCTACGACAAGGCGCTGGACGACCTGCCGAACGTCCGCAAGTCGGCGAAGGCGGCCGACCTGCGGGAGGCGCCGGTGGTGCTGTCCACCGCGGCGAAGTGGGCGCACGTCACCGTGGACGAGCCGTGGCGGCACGCGATCGTCGACGAGGCGTACCAGATGCGTTCGGACTCGCTGCTGGCCGTGGCCGGGCTGTTCGAGCGGGCGCTGTTCGTGGGCGACCCCGGCCAGCTGGACCCGTTCTCGACGGTGGGCAGCGAGCAGTGGGCGGGCCTGTCGTACGACCCCTCGGCGTCGGCGGTCTCCACCCTCCTCGCCCACAACCCGGACCTTCCGCAGCACCGCCTCCCCGTCTCCTGGCGGCTCCCCGCGTCCGCGGCGCCGCTGGTCTCCGGCGCGTTCTACCCGTACACCCCGTTCCGCAGCGGGACCGGCCACGGCGACCGGCGGCTGTCCTTCGCCGTGCCCGGCGACGGCTCGGGACCCGACCGGGTGATCGACGAGGCGGCGGAGTCCGGCTGGGGCCTGCTGGAGCTGCCCGCCCGGCACACCCCGCGCACCGATCCGGAGGCGGTCCGGGCGGTGGCCGCGGTGGTACGACGGCTCCTGGACCGGGGCGGAGCGGCGCTGTCCGAGCGCTCGCCCGACCCGTCCCCGCTCACCGCCGAGCGGATCGCGGTCGGCACGGCCCACCGGGACCAGGCGTCGGCGGTCCGCGCGGCCCTCGCCGAGCTGGGCGTGCGGGACGTCACCGTGGACACCGCGAATCGTCTCCAGGGCCGCGAGTACGACGTGACGGTCGTCCTGCACCCGCTGTCCGGCCGCCCCGACGCCACCGCCTTCCACCTGGAGACCGGCCGCCTGTGCGTCCTGGCCTCCCGGCACCGGCACGCCTGCATTGTGGTCTGCCGCGCCGGCGTGACCGACCTCCTGGACGCCTACCCCTCGACCGAACCCGTCCAGCTGGGAACGCTGGTGAAGTTCCCGGACGGCTGGGAGGCCAACCACGCGGTCCTGGCCCACCTCGCCGAACACCGGATCACCTGGCGCCCCTGAACCCCGGGGGCACCGACCCCCACCCGCCGGACGGAGTCCGGCACGCCGCCGCAGGCGGCCGAAGAACACAGCCCGGACGGCTGGGAGGCCAACCACGCCGTCCTGGCCCACCTCGCCGAACACCGGATCACCTGGCGCCCCTGAACCCCGGGGGTCCCGGGGTGGTGAGCGGAGAGTGAGACGGCGGCCTCGGGGTGGGCTTGCGCGGGCGCGAGAGAATGGACGGTGGCCATCGAGCCGCAGGCACCGAACCGTACGAGGAGGACCAGACATGGCGGAGCCCACGCCGCGTCGGAACGAACCGCGGCTACGCCCCGCGCACCTGCTCTTCGAGCCGGTGGCGGCGGTCGCCGACCCGGAGCACTTCTTCGGCCTGGAGTCGATCGACGACCCCGGGGCGCTGCTGGCGCGTGCGACCGAGCTGACCCACGCGTTCCGGGGAGCCACCGACCGGGCGGTGGAGTTCCAGGCCATGGCCGCCGCGCAGCTCGCCGACCCGCGCCGCTTCGACCGGCTGACCGCCGCCGACATCGCCGCACGGGCCGAGTGGACCGAGGATTACGCGAAGAAGATGGTCGAGTTCGGCCGGGACCTGCTGAAGGGCAGCGAGGACGCCGAGCCGGCGGAGCCCGTCTAGCGGCCCTCGGCATATGCCAGACGGGTGCCAGGCGGGCAAGATACCCCCTCCCCCGCCACGCGTCCCGGTTTTCCACAACTCACCGCGAGCGGCACCTCACGGTCGGTATCAATGCCTCATGAGCCGCACACCGTACGAGACGCCCCCGCAGGCCCCCGGCGACCGCTCCGACGCCGCCGGGGTCACCTCCGACGGAGCCGCCTGGCTCGCCTCGGCAGGAACGTATCCGCGGAGCACGCTCGCCCTCTGGGAGGAGCGGCCGGACGCTCCGGTCGTGCTGCCCTGCGGCGCGGTGTTCGACGTGGTGAACACCCCGGCGGTGTTCGGCCGCCGCATGCTGGACCGGCTGTGGGACGAGGGGCCGGGCTCCGGGCCGGTCGCGGTGCGCCGGGGCCGGATGCTCCTGTTCGCCGCGCCCGGCACCGCCGCCCGGCTGCCGTCGCTGCTGGGCTGGGAGGAGTGGGGCGGCCGCGGCCAGGCCGTACCGCCGCTGCTGTGTCACGGCACCGGCGACGCGGTGACCGTGCCGGCCCTGCGCGGCGGCGCGGCCCCGGCTCCGGCCGACACGCGCTGGCTGGTCGCCCCGGACACCCGGCACCCGTGGCTTCCCGGGCCGGAGATCCTGCTCTGGGCCGCGGTACGGGCGGCCCGCTCGGCCGTACGGATATCGATTTTTCCTCCCCCCGATCAGGATGCTAAGGTCTACGACGTCAGCAGGCGCCGCTAGCTCAGTTGGTTAGAGCAGCTGACTCTTAATCAGCGGGTCCGGGGTTCGAGTCCCTGGCGGCGCACGCGAAGAAGACGAGAGGCCAAGCTCCTGCGAGCTTGGCCTCTCGCGCGTGCGCCTCTCGCGTTCGTGGCGCCCGTGGTTCAGCCCGGCTCGCCCGGCGTGATCTTCACGTTCCACGCGCCGGACGCCGTACGCCCCTCCACCTCGACCTTCACGCCGTCCCCGGGGACGGTGAAGCTCTCGCCGAGGGAGACCGGCGCGTCGGCGAGCGGCGGGTAGACGGAGTTCTCCCAGCAGGCCTCGGTGCGCGGATGGGCGTCGATCACCTCGATCGGGCCGCCACCGGAGGCCGTCTCGTCGCGGACCCGGTAGACGAGGACGCCCTCCCGGCAGCCCGCGCTGTCGTTGCCGGACGTGCCCCGCGCCTCGAAGGCCAGCACGGTGTCGGGTCCCGTGCGCACCACCGCCAGCTTGGTGCCGCCGCCGAGTCCGAAGGCCGGCGCGCCCGCCGCGCCCCGCTCCGCCGCACCCGGCCCCGCGGACAGCGGCTCCAGGGTCAGCCGGCTCGCGCCGGTCCCCCGTACGCACACCACCTGGCGCGGGTCCAGCCAGCCGAGCTTCCACTTGTGCCAGGCGAAGAGGTCCGGGGACAGCCCGAACTGGCTGCCCATCAGATCCCAGTCACCCACATAGGTGTCCCAGTCGCCCTTGCCGTCCACCGGGCGGTGGTAGAGGTCCGGGAGGTCGAAGACGTGCCCGGTCTCATGGGCGAGAACCAGCCGGTCCGGCGGATGCTTCTCGAAGACGGTGACGACCCGGCGCACGTCCGTGCCGTCGACGTGCACCGGGGTGTCCATGTTGACGACCTTCGTGGCGTCGGAGTCGACGCCCGGCGCGTCCGGGTCCGCGACGAAGTACACGACGTCGTAGCGCGAGAAGTCCACCTCGGGATCGGCCGCGGCGAACGCGTCCCGCAGGTAGGCGGCCCGCAGCAGGAGGCTCCAGTCGCGCTTCATGCCGTAGGCGACCGAGGGCCGGGGCATCCGCAGCCAGTGCGTCAGCGGGTGCGGCCGGATGGTGAACTTCCCGTACGAGGCCTGCTCGAAGTAGCGGCTGGTCGCCGGGAAGTGGTCGGCCGCCAGCTCGGCGGGGGTGGTGCGCGGGACGCCGTCGGGGAAGGAGAGGAAGACCATCACGGCGGAGAGCGGCCGGGTGGGGCGGGTGTAGGACGCGTTCCAGGTGTCGACGCCCTCGGAGTGATGGGCGTCGGTCCGGTGCAGGGCGCAGGGAGCCGTGGAGAACGGCTCGGCGGCCGACGGTCCGGTCAGGATGGTCGTTGCGACGAGCGCCGACATCGTGGTGAACACGGCGGCGGTGCTGCGCAGCAGGAGACGCGGCACGGAAGGACCTCCGGGGCGGTTCGCGGGACACCGCCACCCAGCCTGTGTGCATTTGTCATCTTACGACCTGTTTATCTGCCCCAGAAGGGTGAGGAACCCGAACGGCCGACACCCCGGGGAACTCACGGAACGTCACAAGTGACCAAACGTCTCAAGAACCCGTCCAGGTGCGGGCAGAAACGATCTGTCAGAACCGGTGCTTCATCGTGGACACTGGACTGTGGCTGGAAGGCCCTCGGGCCAGCCTCTATGATCGGCACACTTTCCTGCACGGACAGAGATCGAGTGCACTGCGGGAGCGAGCGGTGAGCGGAACGTCCGAAGGGCCGACGCCCGCGGCAGACCTCGACCGGTCCGCCGTCACAGACAGTGACAACATCTGTCGGAAGTCGTACGACGAGACGACCGACCCGAAGACAGACGAGACGACAGAGATCACCACGACGCCAGCGCCGACCGACGGGACGCCGGATCCGAAGACGTACGAGCTCGTCTTCACGTCCGCCGCGCTGCCCATGGCCGTCGTCGGCCGTGACGGCCTGGTCGGCACCGCCAACGCGGCGTTCGGCTCGCTGATCGGCGCCGACCCGGCCGGTCTGACCGGGCGGATCGCCGCCGATCTCCTGGACCTGGCCTCCGACGCCCGCATCTGGCACGCGTACCGCGAGGTCCTGCGCGGCCGCCAGGCCAGGCTGCGCTGCGCCCGCCGCCTCAAGCACCCCGACGGACACTCGCTCTGGGTCCAGGTCACCGTCTCCCCGCTGGCGAAGGACACCCCGGGCGTGCTGCTGTCGGTCTCCGACATCAGTGCCCGCCGTGAACTCCAGGCCCGGCTCAGGCACTTGCAGATGCACGACCCGGTGACCCGGCTGCCCAACCGGACGCTCTTCTTCGAACGGCTCTCGGCCGCACTGGAGACGGAGGCCTACGAACAGAGCGGTACCGGCCGAATCGGCCTGTGCTATCTGGACCTTGACGGCTTCAAGGCGGTCAACGACACCCTCGGCCACCGGGTGGGCGACCGGCTGCTGGCCGCCGTCGCCGAACGGCTGACCCGGATCGCCGACGACGCGGGCTTCGCGCGGACCGGGGTGCCGCTGGTGGCCCGGCTGGGCGGCGACGAGTTCGCCCTGCTGGTCGAGGACTCGACGGGCACCGAGCAGCTGGCCGATCTGGCCGAGTCGGCGCTGGCGGCCCTGCAGGCGCCGTTCGACCTGGCCGGCCAGCGGCTCTCCCTGTCGGCCTCGATCGGGGTCGTGGAGCGCCACGCGGCCGGCACGACGGCCACCGGCCTGATGCAGGCCGCCGACACGACGCTCTACTGGGCGAAGGCCGACGGAAAGTCCCGCTGGACCCTGTTCGACCCGGAGCGCAACGCCCATCTGGTCACCCGGCAGGCGCTCTCCTCCACCCTGCGCCCGGCGATCGAGCGCGGCGAGTTCGTGCTCGAGTACCAGCCGCTGGTGGGCATGGAGGACGGGCGGCTGAGCGGGGTCGAGGCGCTGGTCCGGTGGAACCATCCGCAGTTCGGCACGCTGACGCCGAATCGGTTCATCGGACTGGCGGAGGAGGACGGCTCGATCGTCCCGCTCGGCCGCTGGGCGCTGACCACCGCCTGCCGCCAGGCCCGCCGCTGGCAGCTGGACCACCCCGGCGAACCGCCGATCTTCGTGAGCGTCAACGTGGCCGTGCGCCAGGTCTGGGACTCCGACCTGGTCGCGGACGTGGCGGAGACCCTCGCCGAGACCGGCCTCGCGCCGCACCTGCTCCAGCTGGAGCTGACGGAGTCGGCGGTGATGGGCTCGGCCGGCCGGCCGTTGCAGGCGCTCCAGGCCCTCAGCGACATGGGCGTCCGCATCGCCATCGACGACTTCGGCACCGGCTACTCCAACCTCGCCTACCTCAGCCGGCTCCCGGTGTCGGTCCTCAAGCTGGACGGCTCCTTCGTGCGCGGCTTCCAGTACGACGACCCGGGCGACCGTCCGAACCCCGCCGACGAGGTCGTGGTGGAGGCGATGATCCAGCTGGCCCACCGGCTCGGCCTCACCGTCACCGCCGAGTGCGTCGAGACCTCGGCCCAGGCCTCACGGCTGCGGCACATCGGCTGCGACACCGGCCAGGGGTGGCTGTACTCCCGGCCGGTGGCACCGGACCGCATCTCCGAACTGCTGGACGGCCGGACCTATGCGGAGACCCCGGCCGGCAAACCGTAGGCGTCGGCGATCAGTTCGTAGGAGCGCAGCCGCAGCTCGCCGCGGTGGGCGTGGGTGGTGAGCATCAGCTCGTCGGCGCCGGTGCGCTTGTGCAGGTCGTCGAGACCCGCGCGCACCTCGTCGGCGGTGCCGTGCACGATGTTGGCGGTCCAGGACTGCACGAACTCCTCCTCCATCGGGGAGAACGGGTGGTTCTCGACGTCGTCCGGGTCCGGGAACAGACCGGGCCGTCCGGTGCGCAGCCGCAGCATGTTCACCGCGCCGGCCCGTACCTGGCGCCGGGCCTCACGCTCCTCGTCCACGGCGAGCGCGGAGACGCCGATCAGGGCGTAGGGCTCGTCGAGGACGGCGGACGCCCGGAAGGACTCCCGGTACAGGTCAAGGGCCGGGATGGTGTTCTGCGCGGAGAAGTGGTGCGCGAAGGCGAACGGCAGTCCGAGCATGCCGGCGAGGCGGGCGCTGAAGCCGGAGGAGCCGAGCAGCCACACGACCGGCCGGTGCGGGGACTGCACACCGCCGGGGCTCGTGCTCTGCACGGGGCCGGGGATGGCGTGGATCCGGCGGTAGGGGTGGCCGTCCGGGAAGTCGTCGTCGAGGAAGCGGGTGAGCTCGGCGAGCTGCTGCGGGAAGTCGTCGGCGCCCTCGTTGAGGGTGGGTGTGCGGCGCAGGGCGGCCGCGGTGGCGCCGTCCGTGCCCGGGGCCCGGCCGAGGCCGAGGTCGACGCGGCCCGGGGCCAGCGCCTCCAGCGTGCCGAACTGCTCGGCGATGACGAGCGGCGCGTGGTTGGGCAGCATGACGCCGCCCGAGCCCAGCCGGATGCGTTCGGTGTGCGCGGCCAGGTGGGCGAGGATCACGGCGGGCGAGGAGGAGGCCACCCCCGGCATGGAGTGGTGCTCGGCGACCCAGTACCGCTGGAAGCCGCGGGCCTCGGCGAGCCGCGCGAGACGGACGCCGGTGCGCAGCGCGTCGGTGGCGGTACTGCCGGTGCCGACGGTCACCAGGTCCAGTACGGAGAGGGGGACGGGGGCCGTCCCGTGCGTGGTGCCCCGGATCTCGTCTGCCGACACGGTGAGAGCCTCCTGTTACGACCGTGAGCTGTACATCAGGTCTCTAACAGGAGGACGGCTCCGGTTGTTCCCGGTCCCGCGGACGGAACCGGGCGCACCCCCGCGGGACGGTCAGGCCTGGACGATCGGCTGGCGAGTGAAGAGGGCGCCGAGCGCCGGTTCGTTCACCCGGCGGTCGGCCAGTCGCAGGCCCTCCCAGACGGTCACCTGGTTCGCCGTGAGCACCGGCTTGGACAGCGTCTTCTCCAGGAGCGGCAGGTGGGCCGCCGTGTGCAGGGCGGTGTCCGGGAGGAGGACGGCCTCGGCGCCGGAGTCGTCCGCGGCCCGGGCCAGTGCGAGCACGTCCTCCTCGCCCCACGTCCCCACCTCCGCGGCGGTGACGATCCCCGACGAGTGGACTCCGGTGACCTCCAGGCCGCCGGCCCGCAGGAAGTCCGCGAAGAGCCGGGCCACGTCGTCCGGGTAGGTGGCGCCGACCGCCACCCGGCGCACCCCGAGCTCCCGTGCCGCGTGCACGAACGCGAAGGACGTGGCCGACGCCGGCAGCCCGGCCGCCCGGGCGAGGTCGCGGATCTGCTGGTGGGCGCCCTCCCATCCGTACACGAAGCTGCCGCTGGTGCACGCCCACAGCACCGCGTCGGCCCCCGTGAGCCGCAGTTCGTCCACCCCGGCCGCCAGCCGCTGCGCCGAGCCCATCTCCCGCAGCGCGTCCTCCCGGTGCGCGTCCTCGCCGATGTCGGTGTGGACGACGTCCAGCCGGATGTCGCTGCCGAGGAGCTGCTCCATGCGCGGGTAGTCGTCCTCCGCGGAGTGTCCCGGATAGAGGATTCCGAGCGCTGTCATGTCCACCCTTCCCGCTGTTCTTCCGGCAGTACGGGCCACTCCCGGGGCGCGGATCCGTGCGGATGACGGATCAGCGTCTGACAGGGCCCAACGGCTCGGGTACCCAGCCTGCGCAGCGCCGCCCACATCGTGACCTGGTTGGCCGACAGGACGGGCAGCCGCAGCTCGGCCTCCAGCTGGGGGATGACGTCGTAGGTGGGCGGGTTGGTGCAGGAGATGAACAGGGCGTCGGCGGCTCCGGGGCGTACCGCCCGCCGGGCCATGGCGACCACGTCCCGGTACGGCACCTGCCAGATGTGCCGGTCAGCCCCATGAACGCGCGGCCGGCGACCTGGACGCCCGCCTCGGCGACGTACTCCTCCAGGACCCGCGTCACCGACGCCGTGTACGGCGTGACCAGCGCGAGCCGCCGTACGCCCAGCTCGGTCAGCGCGTCCGGCAGCGCGCCGGAGGTGGTGAGCGCGGGGACGGCGCCGGACCGGGTCATCGCCTCGCGCATCGTGCGCTCCCCGGCGATCCCGCCGACGAAGCTGCCGGAGGGGCAGGCGTAGGCGACCACCTCGGGCGCCACGGCGGTCAGCGCGTGCACCGCCTCGCCGAGCGGGGCCCGCCCAGAAAGGAGACGTCCATGGGAAGTCACCGGCCGCACTGGAAGTCGAGGGGCAACGGTCGATGGTCACGCCCGTGTTGACGACGGTAGGTTCGGGTGCGAGCGTGGTCAATCCGCACATCTCAGACGCTCGATCCGCCCATGTAAGACGCTGCCGGACGCCGGGAGACCGCCCCGAATGACGCCGACCGTCCCCACCGTGCTGGTCCTCGACGCCGACCCGCCCCCGCGGCTCGGCCGGCTCACCGGCCGCGCCCGGATCGTGCACACGGACGCGGCGGGCCTGGCGGCCCGGCTGCCCGCGGCCGACGCCCTGCTCGTCTGGGACTTCACCTCGCACGCCGTCCGCCGGGCCTGGCCGGGCGAGGGGCCGCGGCCGCGCTGGGTGCACACCGCGAGCGCGGGCGTCGACCACCTGATGTGTCCCGAACTCGCCGCGTCCGACACGGTGGTGACCAACGCGCGCGGGATCTTCGACCAGCCCGTCGCCGAGTACGTGGCCGCGCTGGTCCTCGCGCTCGCCAAGGACCTGCCGGGAACCCTCGGCCACCAGCGGGAGCGGACCTGGCGGCACCGCGAGGCGCGCCGGGTGGCGGGCACGCGTGCGTGCGTGGTGGGCTCGGGACCGATCGGCCGGGCCGTCGTCCGCACCCTCAAGGCGCTCGGTGTCACCACCGCGCTGGTGGGCCGCGTCCCGCGCACCGGCATCCACGGCCCCGGCGACCTGGACCGGCTGATGTCCCGCGCGGACTGGGTGATCGCCGCCGCGCCGCTGACCGAGCAGACGTATCGCATGTTCGACGCGCACCGCTTCGGGGTGATGCAGCCCTCCGCCTCCTTCATCAACGTCGGCCGGGGCCAACTGGTCGACGAGGACGCGCTCGTGACGGCGCTGGCCCGGCGCTGGATCGCCGCCGCGGCCCTGGACGTCTTCGCCACCGAGCCGCTGCCCGCCGACAGCCCGCTGTGGCGGGTGCCCAATCTCCTGGTCTCGCCGCACATGAGCGGGGACACGGTCGGCTGGCGGGACGAACTGGGAGTTCAGTTCGTGGAGTTGTACGAGCGGTGGGCGGCGGGCAGGTCTCTGGTGAACGTGGTCGACAAGAAGCGCGGTTACGTGCCCGGCCACTGACCCTCGGGAGGGTGCCCCTCATCCAGCTCACCGATCTCACCGCCCGGCAACTCCTCGACGGGTACCGCAGCGGCGAGTTCGGCCCGCAGGAGGCCGCGCGGAGGGCCCTGGACCGGGCGGCGAGGATCCAGCCGGAGGCCAACGCCGTCGTCCGGCTCACCGAGGAGGAGGCGCTGGCGCGGGCGGCGGAGTCGGAGCGGCGGGCGGTGGCGGGGCCGGCCGGGCTGGGCGCGTACGTCGAGGAGACCGACCCGGACTTCAGCGATCCGGCTCTTCAACCTGACCCAGCAGCCGGCCGCGACCGTCCCGGTGGGCGTGGACGGGGACGGGCTGCCGGTGGGACTGGAGCTGGTGGCCGCCCGCCACCGGCAGAGCGTCCCAGACGGCGGCACAGGTCACCGGGGCCCGGTCGTCCAGCAGCCGGGCCGTGGCACCGACCCCGCGGGTGACCAGCGAGACTTCGATGAATCGATCGGCCATGCGGCCCATGAGGCATAACTCGAATGGCCTCGGGTAGCTGCGCCGCCATGGCTCCACCACCTACGAACGATACCGACACATCTGGGCATGAATTCAGTCAGACCAGGCGGGCCGTGCTCGCGGGTGCGGCCGCCCTCGGCGCACTCGCCGCCGCCGGCTGCGCCCGGGTGGCCACCGCGACCGGGTCCGGCGGCGGTGACCTGCTGGAACGGCTGCGCGCCCAGGGTGTCGTACGGCTCGGCATAGCCGGTGAGATCCCCTTCGGATTCATCGACAGGAACGGCGAACTCACCGGCGAGGCGCCGGAGCTGGCGAAGGCGATCTTCAAGCGGCTCGGGGTCGACCGGGTGCAGCCGGTGCCGACCGAGTTCGGCTCGCTGATACCGGGCCTGAACTCGCAGCAGTTCGACGTGGTGGCGGCCGGGATGTACGTCAACCCCGAGCGCTGCGCGCAGGTGATCTTCGCCGATCCCGACTACCAGATGCTCGACTCGTTCATCGTGCGCAAGGGCAACCCCAAGGGACTGCACGACTACAGGGACGTCGTCGCGAAGAAGGCGAAGTTCGCCACCGGGACCGGTTACGCGGAGATCCAGTACGCGGTCGAGGCCGGATACAAGGAGAGCGACATCCTGATCGTGCCGGACCAGGTCGCCGGGCTGAACGCGGTGGAGGCCGGGCGCGTGGACGTCTTCGCCGGGACCGCGCTCACCACCCGCGAGGTGGTCAAGAAGTCCGCCAAGGCCGAGGCCACCGAGGCCTTCGCGCCGCTGGTCGACGGCAAGCCCCATGTCGACGGCGGCGCCTTCGCGTTCCGGTCGGCCGAGACCAGGCTGCGGGACGCCTTCAACGGGGAGCTGCGCAAGCTCAAGAAGAGCGGCGAACTCCTGCGGATCCTCAGGCCGTTCGGCTTCACCGAGGCCGAGATGACCGACCTGACGGCCACGCGGCTGTGCGGGGGAGGGAAGAACGGATGACCTCGGGACTCTGGGACCTCGTCCTCAAGGGTGTCTGGACCACCGTCCAGCTCCTGGTGCTCAGCGGGCTGCTGATGACGGCCGTGGCCTTCGTGGTGGGCGTGGCACGGACCAGCCGTCTCTGGATCGTGCGGTTCCTCGCCGGCTTCTACACCGAGGTGTTCCGCGGCACCTCGGCACTCGTGATGATCTTCTGGGTGTTCTTCGTGCTGCCGGTGGCCTTCGGCTGGCAGCTGGTCCCGCTGTGGGCCGGCACCCTCGCGCTCGGACTGACCTACGGCGCCTACGGCTCGGAGATCGTGCGCGGCGCGCTGAACGCGGTCGACCCGGCGCAGCAGGAGGGCGGGATCGCGCTCAACTTCACGCCCTGGCAGCGGCTGCGGCTGATCCTGCTGCCGCAGGCGGTACCGGAGATGATCCCGTCCTTGTGCAACCTGCTGGTCGAACTCCTCAAGGGGACCGCGCTGGTGTCGATCACCGGCATGGGCGACCTGGCGTTCAGCGGGAACCTGGTGCGCCTCGCGCTGCAGGAGAGCGCGCACATCTACACGTATCTGCTGCTGATCTACTTCGTGATCGCGTTCGTCATCACCCGGCTGATGCGGGGCCTGGAAAAGCGCCTGAAGGCCGGGATCGGCAAGGACCCGGGCAGTGAACGCAGCGCGCGCGAGGAGAAGCGCGCACAGACGACCGGGGTCGGTGGTGTCGCGTGACGTGGGACTGGAGTGCCGTCAGCGAGTTCATGCCGCACTTCTGGGACGGCCTGCTGGTCACCCTGCAGGCGCTGGTGCTCGGCTCGCTGATCTCGTTCTCGCTGGGGCTGGTGTGGACGCTGCTGATGCGCACGCCGACGAGGTGGGTGCGCTGGCCGGTGGGCGTGGTGACGGAGTTCGTCCGCAACACCCCGCTGCTGGTGCAGCTGTTCTTCCTCTTCTACGTGCTGCCCGAGTGGGGCCTGACGTTCTCCGCGCTGACCACCGGTGTCCTCGCGATCGGCCTGCACTACTCGACGTACACCATGCAGGTCTACCGGGCCGGCATCGAGGCCGTGCCCGTCGGCCAGTGGGAGGCGGCGACGGCGCTGAACCTGTCGCCGCGCCGGACCTGGACGGTGGTGATCCTGCCGCAGGCGCTGCGCCGGGTCGTGCCGCCGCTCGGCAACTACGTGATCTCGATGCTCAAGGACACGCCGATCCTGATGTCGATCACCGTCCTGGAGATGCTCGGGCAGGCGCGGCTCTTCTCCCAGCAGCACTTCCAGTTCACCGAGCCGGTGACGGTGATCGGCGTCGCCTTCATCGTCATCTCCTACCTCGCCTCCCTTCTCCTGCGCACCCTGGAGCGTCGCCTTGTCCGTTGAGACCAGCAAGCAGCCGCACACCCCCGACACGACGTCCACCGAGCTGATCCGGATCGAAGGGGTCACCAAGCGGTTCGGGGACAACACCGTCCTCGACGGCCTCGACCTCGGCGTGCGGGCCGGCCGGCACGTCACCCTGATCGGGCCCTCCGGCTCCGGCAAGACCACCATCCTCCGACTGCTGATGACCCTGACCAAGCCGGACTCGGGCACCATCACCGTCGACGGGCAGCGGCTCTTCCCGGCGTCGGAGAAGGAGCTGCGGGAGGTCCGCAAGCAGATCGGGATGGTCTTCCAGCAGTTCAACCTGTTCCCGAACATGAGCGTGCTGCGCAACCTCACCGAGGCCCCGGTGACCGTGCTCGGCCTGCCGAAGGAGGAGGCGGAGGCACGGGCCCGGGAGCTGCTGGACCTGGTGGGCCTCGCCGACAAGGCCGACGAGCGGCCGACCCGGCTCTCCGGCGGCCAGCAGCAGCGGGTGGCGATCGCCCGCGCCCTGGCCATGCGGCCGAAGGTGCTGCTCCTGGACGAGGTGACCTCCGCGCTCGACCCCGAGCTGGTAGCGGGCGTCCTGGACCTGCTCAGGGACATCGCCCGCACCACGGACATCACCATGCTCTGCGTGACCCACGAGATGAACTTCGCCCGGGACATCTCCGACCAGGTCCTGATGTTCGACGCGGGCCGGATCATCGAGGCGGGCCCGCCGGAGCGGATCTTCAGCGACCCGGAGCAGGAGCGGACCCGGGAGTTCCTCGGCGCGGTGCTGTAAGCGTGGCACCACGAACCGTCGTGAAAGACCCCGGTGCTGCTGTCCCCGGCCATCCGAGGCCGGCCGGGGCTGGTCGGGGCTGGTCAGGAGCACCCCCGCGGACCAGGTAGTATTTTCTTCGTCGCCGGCCGCGAGACACAGATCGAACGGTTCGGCGAGAGTCATGCGCCGCTAGCTCAGTTGGTTAGAGCAGCTGACTCTTAATCAGCGGGTCCGGGGTTCGAGTCCCTGGCGGCGCACTGTTCCGAAGGGCCCCTCGTCGAGACGAGGGGCCCTTCGGCATCCTCGGCGGTCAGTCTGCGGTAGGTCGGCTCACCCGGCGGCCGCCACCACACGGGGTCGGCGCACCGCACCCCTTCCCGCCGCAGCGCGGCCCGCTGGATCTTGTTGGTCGCCGTCACCGGCATCCGCTCGACCACCCGCACGAACCGGGGCGCCATCTTCGTGCCCAGGTCGGGCTGGGCCAGCAGGAACTCGGCGAAGTCCAGCGGCTCGAACCGTCCGGCGAGGGTCGCCATCACCTGGTCGCCGGTCACCGGGTCCGGCACCCCGTACACGGCGACGGCGTCCGCGCCCTCGTACCGCGCCACGATGTTCTCGATCATCGCGGCGGCCAGGTTCTCCCCGTCGACCCGGATCCGGTCGTCGGTGCGCCCCGCGAAGTAGAGGTAGCCGTCGGCGTCCCGGTAGAAGAGGTCGCCGGTCCAGTACCACCCGTCCCGGCGCCGCTCGGCCTCCGCCTCCGGGTTGCGCCAGTACCCCTCGAACGGGTTCGGCGCCCGGTTCACCAGCTCTCCTATCGCCAGCTCCCCGTTGAGCAGCCGCCCTCCGGAGTCGAAGGCCGCGGCCGGACACTCCCGGCCCGTCTCCCGGTCGAGCACGGCCAGACCGGGTGCCGCGCGCCCCACCGCCCCGCGGGGCGTGCCCGGCGACCACTGGACCGCGGCCCCGCCCTCCGAGGACCCGTACCCCTCCACCAGCCGGACCCCGAACCGTTCCTCGAAGGCGGCCGCGTCCACCGCGCCGGCCTCCGTGCCGAAGCCGAGCCGCAGCGGATTGTCCCGGTCGTCGGCGCGCCGCTCGGTGGCGAGGACGTACTGCACCGCACGGCCGACGTAGGTGAAGTAGGTCGCCCGGTAGCGCCGTACGTCGGCCAGGAATCCCGACGCGGAGAACCGCCGCCGCAACGCCACGCCGGCACCCGCCGTCAGGGCGGGCGCCCAGTCGGCGATCACGGCGTTGCCGTGGAACATCGGCATGCAGACGTAGTGCACGTCGTCGGGCCCGACGCCGAACTGTCCGGCCAGCGACCGGCCGGCCCCCGCGAGCCTGCCCTGGGAGCAGAGGGCGGCCTTGGGGGCGCCGGTGGACCCGGAGGTGAAGCAGAGCAGGATCCGGTCGCCGGGCGCGGCTCGCGAGGCGTCCGGGATGGCGCCCAGGTGGGGCGCGAGCAGCGTGCCGTACGCCGGGTCGTCGGTGACCAGGAGGCGCACGCCGGGCAGGTCCAGGCCGTCGAGCAGCGGGAGGTGGGCCCGCTCGGTGACGAGCACCGGGCACTCGGTGTGCCGGATGTCCCGCGCGAGTTCGGCCCCGCGCCGGGTCGGGTTGATCCCGGCGACGGCCGCCCGGGCGAGCGCCGCGGCCGACAGCCAGAGCGGGAACTCCGGTGTGTTGTCGAGCAGTACGCCGACGTGCGGCACGGCACCGGCGGGCAGCAGGTCCCGCAGCAGGGCGGCGCGGGCGGCGGCGCCCGCGGCCACCTCGTGGTGCGTCAGCACCTGCTCCTCGAACCACAGACCGGGCCGGTGGTCACCCCACCGGGCGGCCACCGCCTCGGCGATCGTGCGCCCTTCGAAGGCCATGAGGCGGCAGCGTAACTGATGCTCCGTCAGTTCAACAGCCCGCGGTCTGGTACGACGCGCACGGCCAGTCGTCCGTCCCCGTCCCCGTCCCCAACTCCGAGAAGCCCCAGTGCACCCCGACCATGAAGGCCACCGCGAACCCGATGAACACCGCGAAGAACACCACCGAGCACCCGGTCCCCAAGGCCAGTTTCCCCCGCGCGGGCGGCTGCGCCGTGGCCCTCTCCGGCGCCTCCGGCAGGTAGTGCACCGTCACGAAGTCGCCCTCGACGACGGTCCGCAGCCCGCCGGTCTCGTCGATGCGGACCACCCGCCCCTCGGCCGTGGTGAATTCGAGCACGTGGTGGCGCGTGGTGCTCACGGGAGTCTCCCCGCCGCCACTGGTCGTCGCGTAGATCCGCAGACAGCGCGCCTCGGCCGTACGGCCGTAGCGCCATGTCCGGCTGATCTGCCGCGATCGCCTCAGGGTCTTGACCAACCCGAGAACTCCGAGGACGACGAAGATGCCGGGAATGATGTAGAAGAACGCTTGCAGCAGGTCCATGGCAGCCCCCCGGTTGCGAACACCGGTCCGAACGACCGGCGTGGCGGGAACGTACCCTCGTGACCTGCTGCAGGGCCTCAAGCGAAGCTCAGATCAGCCGGATGTTACCGAGTCGTCGAACGACGCCGGTCAGAACGTGACGTCGGAGCAGGCGTAGAACGCGTTGCCCGTGTCGGCGATCGTCCAGACCGCCAGGATCACGTGGTGACCGCTCAGCCCCGACGGCAGGGTGCCGCTGTGGCTGAGGGTGGCCGGCGGGCGCTGGCCGTTGTAGGGGACGGTGAGGAACGGGGTGGTGTTGAGGTCCGAACGGGCGAGGGCGTGGTTCTGGTTCCAGCCCGCCTTGGTGACGTAGTACTTGAAGTCGGTCGTCGCGTGCATGGCCGTGAACTGCCAGCGGAACGTGTACGACTGGCCGCCCGTCACCTTGGTCGTCGGCCACGCGCCGCCGCCCGGCTTGGTCGGCGAGCTGAGCTGGGCGAACCGGCTCACCCCGCCGTTGCAGAGCTGGCCGTCGGCGGGTCCGGAGGCCGGGAAGCCCTTCGGGCCCTCGACGCTCTGCGGCTCCCACTGGATGTCGCCGCAGTCGGCCACGGTGCCGTTGGCGCAGAGCTTCTGCCTGCTGATGGGGAGGTCGGTGTAGCCGTGCCCGCTGGCACCGCCGGTGGAGAGCGCGAAGGCTCCGGCCGTCGCCACACCGAGCACGACGGCCGAGATCTTGGTCCGTTTACGCATGCTGCCGCTCCTGGAGAACGTGGGGGAGGTTCTGTGAGCCGTGCAGGTCTAGACCAAGTCACAGATTATTGCCCTCTGTTGACCGTGTCCATATCAAAGACAGCGCCCTGTCCGTCAGGGCGCGGAGTCCGAGCGCCCCGAGCAGAACGCCACGGTGAGGTCCCGCACCAGCACCTTGCGCTCGTAGTCGTCGAGTTCGACCAGGCCGCGCATGGTCAGCCGGGTCACCGTGTCCTCCACCGAGTCCACGACGGAGGCGAGCATCCCGGACCGCTGCTGGGCGTCGAGCGCGGCGATCCGGCGCCGGTGCATGGCCGCGGCGACCTCCGGCGCGTACTCCATCCGCACCGGCTGCACGGAGAACACCTCCAGGCCGATCCCGGCCGCGTCCCGGGTGACCAGGCGGGTCAGCGCGTCGGTGGCCATCTCCACCGAGCCCCGGGTCCGGCCCGGCACCTCCACCGGCACCCGGGCCAGCGCCGCCTCCACGCACTCCCGCAGGTAGGTCTCGTGGTCGTCGAGACCGAGCACCGCCCGCGCGGTGTCCCGCACCCGCCACACCACCAGGACGACGACCCGCAGCGCGACCCCGCTGCCGTCCGCCGCCGGCATCTCCTCACTGCGCCAGTGCCGCAGCCGGACGTCGACCCGGCGGCGCAGCAGCAGCGGGTTGACCCAGAGCAGGCCGGTGCGCCGCACCGTGCCCCGGTAGCGGCCGAACAGGCCGAGCACCCAGGCCCGCCCGGTCGCCCCGCGGGCGAGCCCGGCGAAGCCGAACAGGCCGAGCGCGCCGGCTCCGGCGTACGCGGCCCACTGCGCGGGACCCAGTCCCGCGCCCGCGTACGCCGGAAGGCGCAGTGCGTGCACCGCGAGCGGCGGCAGCACTCCGGCCCACCAGGACGTGGCGAGCCCGCCGACCGTCCCGGCCAGCCCGGCGGCGACCCCGGCCGCGCCGGGCAGCACCCGGGCGGGGCGCTCGACCAGTTCGGGGTCGACGGCGGCGACCGGCCGCGGTTTGGCCGGGGCCGGTCGCCGCAGCCGGGGCTGTTCGCCGGTGCCCTGCCGACGGCCGACCACGGCGGGCCGCAGCGGGACCGACACCGGGTCGGGGTCGTCACGGAACAGCAGGTGGACCGGGATCTCGGTGGTGGCCTCGTTCTGGATCAGCCGTGGGGCGGGCCGGGCGGGCGGCCCGCTGTCCAGGGGATCGTCCGATTCAGGGGTGTGTGCGGTCGTCGTGCTCATGCCTGCCTCCAGCCTCCGCGCCAGATGCGTCACGTGATCGGTCGGGTCGTTACAGGAACAGGCGGCGCCAGGTCTCCGGCCCCGGGTAGCCGTCGGCCGCGCCGCCGCGCCAGCCCTGGGTGCGCTGGAACGCCTCGACGGCCCTGCGGTCCGCCTCGCCCCAGGCGGATCCCGGGCCGTCGGTGTAGAAGCGGCCGAAGCCCTTCTTGACCAGCTGCCTGCCGAGCCGGGTGACGAAGTCGTTGTCGGCACCGGGCCGGAAGTAGTTCTTGCCGGGATAACCCGGGACCCCGTGCGAGGCGGGGGCGGGCGTGGGGGTGGTGGCCGGCTTGATGTTCCGGCCCCGGCCGGTGGCGAGGAGTTCCCAGGTGCGCGGGCCGGGCAGGCCGTCGGCGGCCGAGCCGGTCCAGCCCTGGGCGAGCTGGAAGGCCCGGGTGGCCTGCTGGTCCGCGGTGCCCCAGACCGGTCCTGGGCCCTTGCCGTAGTGGGCGCCGGCGCCACGGGTGATCAGCAGCCGGCCGAGCAGGGTGACGTACTTGTTGTCGGCGCCGGGACCGAAGTAGGCCGCGCCCGGATAGGGCACCGCCGTCTTGCCGGCCTGGGAGCCGGACGCGCCCGGATCCGTGGCCAGGCCCTTGTAGCGGTAGGGGACGTACTTGGCGGAGTTGCTCCAGTAGGCGTAGGGCGTGGACTGGCGGCGGGCGTTCGGGGGCGTCTGCTCGTACGCCGTGTAGGCGGTGTGCGTGTAGTCCGTCCAGCCGCCGAAGATCACGACGTGGGACCCCTTCTCGGGGTTGTCCGGGTTGTGGAAGAGCAGGATGTCGCCGGGCTGCAGCTCCTCCTTGGTGATCTTCGTGCCGAACTGGCCGAGGCTGCCGGTCCACTCGTTCCCGGTCAGCCCCCAGGCCATCGAGACGTAGCCGGAGCAGTCCTGCCGGTACCCGTCCGTCCAGTAGGCAGACATGCTGTAGGGCACCTTGGCGGTGACCCAGGTCTTGGCCCGGTTGATGATCTCCGTACGGGTGATGGGGGGTGTGGTGACGGGGCCGTGGACGGGCTTGCCGCCGGGGCCGTGGAGGGGGGATTTCGCGCCCTGCGGGGTGTCCGGCTCGCCGTCCGCGGGGGCGGCGGGGCGGTGCGGGGCGGGCGGGGTGCTGTGGGCGGCGGCCGTGGGGGCGCTCGCGGCGAGGGCGGCGGA
Source organism: Streptomyces sp. NPDC101237 (assembly GCF_044767465.1). Classification (NCBI taxonomy): domain Bacteria; kingdom Bacillati; phylum Actinomycetota; class Actinomycetes; order Kitasatosporales; family Streptomycetaceae; genus Streptomyces; species Streptomyces sp. NPDC101237. Next base: position 162,484 of record NZ_JBIWNY010000005.1, read on the forward strand.
CGCGGCGGCGGCCACGACCAGGACTCCCCGGGCGGCCGGATGACCGCCGAAGCGCCCGGGCAGCGGGTACGGGCCGACCCGCCGCCAGTGGACGCATCCGGGGCATTCGCAGTCGCTCGCGGGGTCGAATTCCTCGAATACGGGGGCCGGCATGCGATTCCCCTCACACTTCATGTGGATATGTCCGGGACTGTGCACATTAATCACTTTCCCAACTGTCGTCCCGGTGCGCATGCTGACGGTCCGAATGATGTACGGCAGGGGGCGGACGGGGGGTTCTTCGGTGGCCGCCGGTCGGGAGCACCGTCGCACGTCGGGTAGAGTTCTCCTGTCAGCAGGCGCCGCTAGCTCAGTTGGTTAGAGCAGCTGACTCTTAATCAGCGGGTCCGGGGTTCGAGTCCCTGGCGGCGCACCGACACCCAGAAGGCCCTCCGCACAGCGGAGGGCCTTCTGGCATCCATCCCACCGGTCGCACCCGGCTACTTCGACCGCAAGTGCACCGTTTTGTCAATTACCGACACGGTCGATCCACTCCATCACCACAGATTTCATAATGAACACCTTTGGCCGGTAAACACGGTTTTCCGCTCTTACGGTCGCGCTCGGCACCGTAGAACGCTGGATGCCCAAAGTTCCGATGATTCACGGCACTTGGGGGTACATAGCCGGTTGCCGGATCTGAGGGGCTGACGGGCTGACGGGCTGACGGTCACGCGTCGGTGTCGAGGCGGGCATCAGGCAGCCGGACGGTCACGGTCCGTTCCCCTGCCCGCGGAACGGCCGCTCCGCGTGCCGGTGCGGCGGCGCACCACCGGCACCCGGCACCGGACCGGGAGGACACCGCCCCGCTACGACGACGAGCACTCCAGCAGGCTCGCGGGCCCCGCACCGAGCCCGCCGTACCGGGTGCGGTACCGCTCGCTGCTCGCCCAGGAGCCGCACCGCCCGCGCGCCGCCCTGCCGCTGGGCGCCGCCCCGCTGCTCTCGCTGGTGCTGCCGGCCTGGCGGTACACGCTGCGCACGGAGGGCGGGACGGCGGTCGCCGGGCTCAAGGACGCGGTGCCGCCGGGCCGCGCCCGCGCGCGGCGACCGGCCAGAACCCGGAGGAGACCCCGCGGATCACGCTCGGCGGGCCCGGAGGTGGTCAGGAATGAGCGACCGTACCGGCGGCCGCGGGGTGCGGACGGTCGTCGCCGCCGCTGCCCGAGAAGCAGCCGGCGAGCAGCGGCGCCGCTCCCCGTGCCCACGCCCGGACCGACGGCCCGCCCCCCTGCTGTGGTACTTCCGATTCCCCCCTGGGTGTACCCGACGTGTACCCGACCACGGGGGACGATCGTGACGTACCCGCCCGCACTCACCACGAGACCACGCGGGCTCGCCGGGGAGCCGTCACCGGCGGGGGCGGCGGGGAGGAGGCCGGGCGGGCGTGAACCTAGGCCCGGGCGCCGGTTCCCCTCTAGAGTCGCCTGCGGGTGGCCCGGCCCCCCTCGTGCCTCTCAGCCTCCCGCGCCGGCCGCCGGGCTACTCCCGCAGCCCGGGCGCGCGCGGTCGAGGACCGGCCCGGCCGGCGGTCTCAGGGGAGCGGACTGCCGACCGGGCCGGGTGCGTCCGGCGTGGATCAACCGCGGGTCACGTGCCGGCTCCGGTGAGGTAGGCGGAGACGACCACGTTCGCCGTGTAGCTGTGGCTGGTCCGGTCGAAGGTGCCGCCGCAGGTGATCAGCCGGAGTTCGGCACGGCCCGACTCGCGTGCGCCGTAGGCCTGTCGGGCGTCGAAGTGGTCGCGCGGCAGGACCCGTACGTCGTCGACGGTGAACCGGGCCACCGTGCCGTCGGTGCGGACCACGCGGATCGTCTCGCCGGGGCGCAATGCGCTGAGCTTGTAGAAGACCGCGGGCCGGGTCTCGGTGTCGACGTGGCCGACCAGTATGGCGGTGCCGGCCGCGCCCGGTTCGGTCCCGGAGCCGTACCAGCCGACCACGCCGGGCTGGTCGAAGGGCGGCGGGTCGATGCCGCCTTTCGCGTCCAGGCCGCGGGCCACCACGGGGGCCTGTACGCCGAGGTCGGGAATGTCGATGCGCTCCGGCGCAGCCGAGGTCAGCGGCTGCGCGGCGGGCGGCAGTTCGGCGCCGGCGGGGCGGCCGACGGCGGCCACGTCGCCCGTGGTCGGGCCGGACATGCCGTCGGGCACCTCGGTCACCCCGCGGCCCCACAGCCAGAGCCCGAGCAGCAGGATCGCCCAGGCCACGCCGGTCAGCAGCCGCCCGGTACCGGCGGGTCGTTCGGTGTCGTCGTCGGACATCGTCGTGCCGTCTCCTCAGCGTGAGCCGTGCCTCCGCCGGGCGCCCAGCAGCCCGACGGCGGCCGCGGCGAACCCGACGAGAACGAGACCGGTGACCGCCTGCGCGGTGTCGGGACCGGTCGAGCGGGGCTCGACCGAGGCGAACGGGGCGGTGCCGCCGCCGCCCGCGTGCACGGGGGCGACCGGCGTGGCCTGCAGTACGCCGGAGCCGTCCGGCTGCGCGAGGGCCGAGCGTCCCACGACGGTGACGGTGCCGGTGACGACCTGGCCGCCGCAGGTGACCTTCACGTCGTAGGCGCCGGCGCCGATCGTGGAGCGGACCTGGCTCTGACCGGTAAGGGTGCCGTCGTAGCCGCTGACGGGGGCGTCCGAGACGAAGGCCGTCGAAGCGGCGGCGCCGGTCGTTCCGGAGCAGCCGCTCACCCGCAGGGCCACCACCGAGCCGGGGGCCGGGGAGGCCGGGGTCACGGTGACTCCCTGGCCGTCCGCCGCTCGGGCGGCCGTCGGGGAGAGGCCGGCTGCGCAGGCCAGGAGTCCGGTACAGAGAGTGAGGCGAAATGAGCCCATCGTGAACCTCCAGATATCTGGAGGCTCCCCCGCACGGGGCGCCCCCGCATCCTCGGGGGGCGCCTTGTTGGTCCGAACGGGTGAGATCAGGTTTGGGACGGGCGGGTCTGACCTGGTCAGATCCGGTCGACGAGGTCCGCGATCGAGTCCACGACCTCGGAGGGCCGGAACGGGTGGCGGTCGACGTCGTTCGGCTGGGTGACGCCGGACAGCACCAGGAAGGTGCGCATGCCGGCCTCCAGGCCCGCGAGGACGTCGGTGTCCATCCGGTCGCCGATCATCGCGGAGGTCTCCGAGTGGGCGCCGATCGCGTTGAGCCCGGCCCGCATCATCAGCGGGTTGGGCTTGCCGACGAAGTACGGCTCCTTGCCGGTCGCGGCGGTGATCAGCGCGGCGACCGAGCCGGTGGCGGGCAGGTCGCCCTCGACGGACGGGCCGACGTTGTCGGGGTTGGTGGCGATGAAGCGGGCGCCGCCGTTGATCAGGCGCACGGCCTTGGTGAGCGCCTCGAAGGAGTAGGTGCGGGTCTCGCCGAGGATCACGAAGTCGGGTTCGTGGTCGGTGAGGATGTAGCCGACGTCGTGCAGCGCGGTGGTCAGGCCGGCCTCGCCGATGACGTAGGCGCTGCCGCCGGGCCGCTGGTCGTCCAGGAACTGGGCGGTGGCGAGCGCCGAGGTCCAGATGTTCTCCACCGGCACGTCCAGGCCCATCCGGCGCAGCCGTGCGTGCAGGTCCCGGGCGGTGTAGATGGAGTTGTTCGTCAGGACCAGGAAGGGCCTCTCGGAGTCCCGCAGCTTCTTCAGGAAGGCGTCCGCTCCGGGGATCGGGACCCCCTCGTGGATGAGGACGCCGTCCATGTCGGTGAGCCACGACTCGATGGGCTTGCGGTCTGCCATGTGGTGCGTCTCCTGGCGTGCGGGGCGTACGTGGGCTGGGGCGCCGGAACCACGGCGTACCGACGCCCCCAGCCTAGTCAGGACGGCGTGAGAGCGACCCCGTCGATCACCCGGTAGGAACACCCGCCCGGAGGCGGGCCGGACGAACCCGGCGACCGCCCGCAGCGCGGTGGTCCTGCCGGAGCCGGACGGCCCGAGCGGGGCCATCACCTCGCCGGGTTCCGGTCGAGGGTGACCAGGGCACGGCCCGGGGTGCGGCCCTGGCGCCGCACGCCCTCGGTGTAGCCGGCAAGGGAGAGCGGCTGCTCCAGCTTGGGCCCCGCGACCACCGTGCCGCGCCCCTGCCGGCGCAGCTTGCCCTCCAGCACCAGCTCGCGCGGCGCCTGCCGTACGGTCTCGCGGGCGACGCCGTACGCCTCCGCCAGATCGCGCTCGGTGGGGATGACGTCGCCCTCCCCGAGACCGCCGACGAGGTGGTCGATCCGCGCCTTCACCGCGTAGTACTTCGGGATGCGGCCGTGCTCCGGGATGCCGGAGCGGACGGGGGCGCCGGGGACCTGGTCGTTCGGGTAGTCCACGCGGGGATGGTCGCAGACGGCGGCGCCCGGCGTCGGGCAGGCGGCTCGGGGCAGCGCTCAGCGCCCTCTGCGGGCCAGCGCGTACACACCGCCTCCCACGGCGAGCAGCGCGACGGCGGCCGCGAGCAGTCCGTGGGCCGCGCGGAGACCGGTACCGGCCAGTTCACGGGCGCGTTCCCCGGCCTCCTCGGCCGCCTCCCCGAACAGCGGGTCGCCGCCCGGGGAGGCACCCGAGGTGCCCGCGGGCGTGGCACCGGGCGAGACGTCGGAGGTGGCCCCGGGGCTGGCGTCCGAGCCTGCTCCGGGGCTGCTCGCGGCCGAGGACGGCGCGGCGGTGAGGCCGGCGGTCGGCGGGCCGACCTCGGCCCCGACGGAGGGCACCGCGGGGGCCAGGCTCGCGGGCGGCGGCTCGCCGCCGATGCCGAACCGGTAGGCGTTCGACTCCCCCACCCAGTCCCCGTCCGAGCCGCGCCGCTGCACGACGGCCGCGTTCGCCGTGACGCCGTTCCGTACGGCGTCGGAGGCGACGGCGAGCCTGACCTTGACCGAGACGGTCGCGCCGGGCGCCACGGTGAGCCCCGGGAAGCCGTCCCCGTCGAACACGCCGACCAGCTCGGACTCGTCGGTCTCGGTCAGCGGGACCGGGCGGGTGCGCGGGCCGTCGTAGAACTCCAGCTCGGCCTGGGACGGCTTGAGGACCCGTTTGTCGTCCACGAGGACGACGACCGGGTGGACGTCGGCGCAGACGCGGCCGGTGGTGTTGGTGAGGTCCAGGTACCAGGTGCCGTACCCGCCGCCGGCCTCGTAGGACGTGGGGCCGTCGTGGATACGGGTAGTGAGCGGGAAGCCCTGCTCGTCGGCGGCCGCGCAGGAGGCGCCGGAGGCATCGGCGGAGACGGTGGCCGCCGGCCGCGGGAGCACGGCGAGCTCCGGCGACGGCCGGGGCACGGCGGCCGCCGGCGGCACGGCGGCGAGAACGGCGGCTGCGGCCAGGCAGAGGGACGGTGACACGCTCAGTCGCATGATCATGTGATCATGCCGGGCGCCGGCGGAACCGGCCCGGCGCCACTCCGCGCGGGCACACCGACACCGCCCGATCGGACCCCCTCAGCCGTCGGCCCGGCCGAACAGCGGGGCGAGCAGCAGCTGGGCCGCGCCCTCCGCGACGCGCCGGTCGCTGCCGGGGGCGAGCCGGACGGGAACGGTCGTACCGAGGCTGCCCTCCCGGCGCGCGCGGGCGTCGAGGACCTCGGCGACCCCGCGGACGAAGGTCTCCGGCGCGGCCGCGATCGTCCGGCCGCCGAGCAGCACGAGGTCGATGTCGAGCAGCGCGGCCAGGTTCGCGGCCCCGGCGCCCAGCACCCGCGCCGCCTCCTTCGGGTCCGCCCGGTCCACCGCCGCCAGGCACAGCGCCTCGATGCAGCCCCGGTTGCCGCAGTGGCACGGCGGTCCGTCCAGCTGGATGACCTGGTGCCCGAACTCGCCCGCCCCGGTCCGCGCCCCGCGGTGCACGCTGTCGCCGATCACCAGTCCGGCACCGAGGCCCGTCCCGAGGTGCAGGTAGGCGAAGGAGCCGCCCTCACCGCCGACGGCGAGCCCGAGGGCGGCCGCGTTGCTGTCCTTGTCGACGACGACGGGCACGCCGAGCCGCTCCGCGAGCGCGTCCCGCAGCGGGAAGCCGTCCCACTCGGGGAACCCGGTGACCCGGTGCAGCACCCCGTGGACGTGGTCGAGCGGTCCGGGTGCCGCGACCCCGACGCCGAGGACCTCCTCGGGAACCTCCTCGCGCAGCTCGCCGACCAGCCCGGCGGCCGCCCCGAGCACCGCCGCCGCACCCGCGCCCAGGTCCAGGCCGCCGTGCCGTTCGCCGACGACCGTGCCGTCGAGGTCGACCAGCACCGCGCGCAGCTCGTCCCGGTCGAGCTGCAGCCCGACGGCGTGCCCGGCCTCCGGCACCAGCCGCAGCACGGTGGCCGGCTTGCCGCCCGTGGACGCGCGCCGCCCGGCCTCCGCGGCCAGGCCCTCCTCCCGCAGCCTGGCGGTGATCTTGCTGACCGCCTGCGGGGTGAGGCCGGTGCGCGCGGCCAGTTCCAGCCTGCTGATGCCGTCCGCGCCCGCCGTGCGCAGCAGGTCCAGCACCAGCGCGGTGTTGTGACTGCGCACGGCGAGCAGATTCGCTCCGGCCGCGTCCGGGCGTCCGCTCCTCGTCGTCCTGTTCACGCCACTCATTCTCCCTGCCGCTTGCACTTTGGCAACAGCGTTGCCAAAGTGGGACGCATGACAGCTGCCACTCCCCTCCGCGTCGGCCTCATCGGCTACGGCCTCGCCGGCTCGGTCTTCCACGCCCCCCTGATCGCCGCCACCGAGGGCCTCGTCCTGGACACGGTGGTCACCTCGAACCCCGAGCGGCAGGCACAGGCGAAGGCCGAGTTCCCCGAGGTCCGTACCGTCGCCGGCCCCGACGAGCTGTTCGACCGGGCCGACGACCTCGACCTGGTCGTCATCGCCTCCCCGAACAGGACGCACGTCCCGCTGGCGACCACCGCGCTCAAGGCGGGCCTGCCGGTCGTGGTCGACAAGCCGGTGGCCGGCACCGCCGCCGAGGCCCGCGAGCTGGCCGCCCTCGCCGAGGAGCGCGGCCTGCTGCTCTCGGTCTTCCAGAACCGCCGCTGGGACAACGACTTCCTGACCCTGCGCAAGCTCCTGGCCGACGGCGAACTCGGCGAGCCGTGGCGCTTCGAGTCCCGCTTCGAGCGCTGGCGCCCGCAGCCCAAGGGCGGCTGGCGCGAGTCCGGCGACCCGGCAGAGATCGGAGGTCTTCTCTACGACCTCGGCAGCCACCTGGTCGACCAGGCGCTGGTCCTGTTCGGCCCGGCCACCGAGGTGTACGCCGAGTCGGTGATCCGCCGCGCCGGCGCCGAGACCGACGACGACACCTTCATCGCCGTCACCCACGCGAGCGGCGTCCTCTCCCACCTCTACGCTTCGGCGACGGCGGCCCAGCTCGGCCCGCGCTTCCGGGTGCTGGGCTCGAAGGCCGGGTACGTCAAGTACGGGCTCGACCCGCAGGAGGCGGCGCTGCGCGAGGGCGAGCGCCCAGGTCCCGGCTGGGGCGCCGAACCGGAGTCCCTGTACGGCACGGTCGGCGCGGGCGAGTCGCCGGTGACCGGCGGCGGCCGTACCGTCGCGACCCTGCCCGGCGACTACCCCGCCTACTACGCGGCCGTCGCCGCGGCCCTGCGGGGCGAGGGCCCCAACCCGGTGACCGCCCTGGAGGCGGCCGCCGCCCTGGACGTACTGGAAGCAGCCCGCCGCTCGGCGCGAGACAAGGTGACGGTGACCCTCTGATGCACCACCCGCAGATCACCCCCAGGTCCACCCCCGAACTCACCCCGTCGGTGGACGAGCTGGAGAAGCAGGAACGCGTCCTGGTCTTCCAGCAGTTCACCCACGACGACGCGTGGGCCCTCGGCTCCCTCCTGGTGGAGATGGCCCGGGAGCGGCAGGCCCCGGTGGCCGTCGACATCCACCGCGGCGGCCAGCAGCTCTTCCACGCGGCGCTGCCCGGCTCCACCCCCGACAACGACGCCTGGATCATCCGCAAGCGCCGGGTGGTGGAGCGCTACGGCGCCGCGTCCTACCTGGTGGGAGCCCGGTTCCGGGCCAAGGGCACGACGTTCGAGGAGTCCTCGCGCCTGGACCCCGACACGTACGCGGCCCACGGCGGCTCCTTCCCGATCACGGTCGAGAACGTGGGCGTGATCGGTTCGGTGACCGTCTCCGGCCTCCCCCAACTCCAGGACCACCGCCTGGTGGTGGAGGCCCTGAGCCGCTTCCTGAACCTCTGACAGCCCTTACGGGGCGCTCCTCACGGGGCGCCCCGTGAGGAGCGCCCCGTAAGGGGCGCGGGGAACTGCGCGAGCGACCACGACGGCGTCGCACCCGCCCACGCAGCTCACCCCCTCCCCCAGCGGAGCGTCTACGCGTCCTTGAACTCCTGCCGCTGCCTCCCCAGCCCCCCGATCTCCAGCTCCACCACGTCACCGCCGCGCAGATACGGCTTCGGCTCGGGCGCCCCGAGCGCGACCCCCGCCGGAGTCCCGGTGTTGATGACGTCACCGGGGTGCAGCACCATGAACCGGCTGACGTAGCGGACGACCTCCGCGACCGGGAAGATCTGCTCGGCCGTGGTCCCGTCCTGCTTCAGCTCGCCGTTGACCCACAGCTTCAGCGACAGGTCCTGGGGATCGGCGATCTCGTCCGCCGTCACCAGCCACGGCCCGAACGGGTTGAACGTCTCGCAGTTCTTCCCCTTGTCCCAGGTCCCGCCGCGCTCGATCTGGAACTCCCGCTCGGACACGTCGTGCGCGACGGCGTACCCGGCGACGTACGCCAGCGGGTCCTCGTCATCGGTCAGGTAGCGGGCCGTGCGCCCGATGACGACGGCGAGTTCGACCTCCCAGTCGGTCTTCACGGACCCCCGCGGGACCAGCACGGTGTCGTCCGGCCCCACGACCGTGTCCGCGGCCTTGAAGAAGATGACCGGTTCGGCGGGCGGCTCGGCCCCGGTCTCGCGGGCGTGGTCGTGGTAGTTGAGCCCGATGCACACGATCTTGCCGATGCGGCCCAGCGGCGGTCCGACCCGCAGTCCGTCCGCGTCGAGCACGGGCAGCGCGCCGGCCTCGGCGGCGGCCCGGACCCGCCCGAGGGCGGCCTCGTCGGCGAGCAGGGCTCCGTCGATGTCCTCGACGATCCCCGACAGGTCCCGCAGGACCCCTTCGGCGTCGAGCAGCGCGGGCCGCTCCGCTCCTGCCGTACCGACTCGCAGCAGCTTCATGGTCGTCACCATCTCCTTTGACAGCAGTCGCCCGGCCGATGGGTGCAGCCATCGGAGGACTGGTCGATCGTCCAAGATTCGGATGCAGCGGGCAATACCCTGTTCATGTACTGGACCGCGGTCATGCGGCGGACGGCGGGCGGACGGGCGGGCGGGCGGGTGGGCGGGCGGGCGGGCGGGCGGTCAGGGGTACAGCACGGCCCGCTCCACCGCGCTCCACGTCGTACTGGTCACCACGTACAGCGCGGCGGCCAGCGGCACCACGGCCACCGTGAGCAGCGTCAGGTACGACAGGTACGGCGCGGCCTTGGTCACCGCGGCCAGTCCCGGCAGCTCCTCGCCCGCCGCACCGGCCGCGCCCGCCGTGTCCGCCGCGGCCCGCCGGGCGCGCACGAGGTTGAACGGCCGGCCGCTCGACCAGGGCAGCGAAAACGGACATGGGTGGGAGCCCCCCGGGGGTCTCGTCGTGCCGTGGGTGAAGAGGTGCGACGGCGTGACGACCCGCGCGAGGACACCCGGCGGGTGGGACGGGTGTCCTACGCGGTGGTCGCCGGGAGGGCGTGTCCGGGGGCTCGGGGGCGGCTGCGGCCCTGGGCGTGGGGGTCGCGCTGCGGCAGGAAGGCCGTGCGCCGGGCCCGGTCGCGTATCGCCGTGCGGACCCGGGTGGGCGGCACGGCGGGTGCCGGGCGCGCGGCCCGGAAGGCGGTGACCGCGAGGGCCGAGCCGACGGCCGCGGTCGCGGCGAGCGCGACGGTGGTGAAGAGGCTGCCGGAGTCGAGCAGCAGCAGGTCGAGCAGGAGCGGCAGCAGGAGGGCGGCCGGGGTCGACCGCGGGGCCCGACGGCCGTTCCTCCGCATGTCCGCCACCCCCTCCCCCTCGCTCCCTCTCGCCACCCGCTACGCGGGATCCGTCTCCAGCGGCTCCAGGAGCCGCTTGGGCTTCAGGAGCGCCCGGCTGACCGGATCGGCCGGGTCCGGGTCGAGTCCCGGGCCCGGTGACACGACAACGTCCGCGACGGGCACGAGAGTTCCGCAGGCGGGGCATTCGCCGTACGAACCGAGTTCGGTCCCGCAGTCGGCGTGCCGGAAGTACCGCAACCGGGTGTCGGTCAGGTGGTCGCGCCCCCAGACGGCGAGGGCGCGCATGGCGGGCCACAGTTCGGTCCCGCGCTCGGTGATGACGTACTCGTCGCGGGGCGGCGCCTCCTGGTAGCGGCGCTTCTCCAGGATCCCCTGCTCGATGAGCGCCTTGAGGCGGGCCGACAGGACGGCGCGCGGGATGCCGAGGTGGACGAGGAAGTCGTTGTAGCGCCGTACGCCGTAGAGCGCGTCACGGATGACGAGCAGGGTCCACCGCTCGCCGACCACCTCCAGCGCGCGGGCGATCGAGCACTCCTGCGTCGCATAGTCCTTGCCCAGTGCCATGGGGACCACCTTAGTCAGTCCGTCCGCTACAGGTTCAATGAACGAACCTACGGTGCTACGGTACCCCCATGGCTGAGTTCAATGAACGAACCCTTGCTGCGGCCGAGGCACCGGACACCCGGCACGAGCCCACGGCACCCCACCCCGGCCCGGCGCCCCGCGCCGGCGCCACCCTGGCCCTGACCAGCGCGGCCACCGCGGTGAGCCTGATGACCTACACCGCGCCCGTCGTCACCCTCCGGGACACCGCGGCCGACCTGCACACCCCGCTCTCCGCCCAGGCCTGGCTGATCAACGGCACCCCGCTCGGCCTCGCCGCGCTCCTCCTGGTGGCCGGCAGCCTCGCCGACGACTTCGGCCGCCGCCGGATCTTCCTGCTCGGCACGCTCACGCTCGGCATCACCACCGCACTCGGCGCGTTCACCGACTCCACCTGGCTGTTCACGCTGGCCCGCATCGCCCAGGGCGCGGCCAGCGCGGCGATCCTCGCCAGCAGCCTCGGCCTGCTCGTGCACGCCTACCCGAGCCCGCGCGGCCGGCTGCACGCGACCGGCGTGTGGGGCGCCTTCGTCAGCGGCGGCATCGCGGTCGGCCCGCTCCTGGCGGCCGCGCTGCCCGACTGGCGGGCGGCCTACGCGGTCCTGGCCGCGGCGACGCTGCTGGTGGCGGCCCTGGCACCGCGCGCTCTCACCGAGTCCCGGTCACCGCGGGGCGGCCGCCCCGACATCCCGGGCGCCCTCACCTTCGGCCTGGCGCTGGTCTGCCTGGTGGCCGCGCTCACCCTGGGCCGCGACGGCTGGCTGCGGACCGAGGTGGGGCTGCTGTTCCTGGCCGCGGTGGTCCTCCTGGCCGTCTTCGTCCTGGTGGAGCGCCGCACCGCCACTCCCATGATCGACCTGGGCCTGCTGCGCCGCCCGGCCTTCCTGGCCTCCTCCGCCGGCGGCCTGTTCACGGGCTTCGCGGTGATCGGCCTCTTCAGTTTCCTGCCGGTCCTCTTCCAGCAGGTGCTCGGGCTGACCCCGCTGGACACCGCGTGGCTGTTCCTGCTCTGGTCGGGCCTGTCCTTCACGGTGGCGCTCCAGGCCAAGCGCCTCGCGGGCCGCGTCCCGCCGCGCCTGCAACTGGCGGCCGGCTTCGCCCTGCACGCGGCCGGCGTCCTGACCATGCTCGGCGCCATCGACTCGGGCTCCTGGCAACGCCTGCTGCCCGGCCTGATCCTCGGCGGCATCGGCAGCGGCCTCCTGAACGCGGCCCTGCCCCTCCTCTCGGTCGAGTCGGTCCCGGCCGCCCGCGCCGCCATGGGCTCCGGCGCCCAGCAGACGTTCCGCTACATCGGCTCCTGCGCGGGCGTCGCCCTGACCATCGCCATCGTCACCTCGTCCGGCAGCGGCCCCGGCCACGGCGCGAACATGGCGCTGGCGGTGTCGGCGGGGCTGGCGGGGGTGGCCGCGCTGGCGGTGCTGGGGCTGCGGGAGCGCCAAGGGGGCGGCAGGGCCGGGCTCCTCACTGAAGGCTGACGCGGTGTTCGTGTGCGGGATCCGCCGAGCAGACGAACACGAGCAGCGAGCCGCCCCGCCCGACCACCACGCGCGTCGGCGTCCGGGCGGCGGTCTCGTCGGCGCCCGCCGACGCCGCCTCTTCGAGCGGCCTCCAACTGCCGCGCACCCCTTCCCATTCCGCCGAGCCGACGGCGAGGAGCAGTCGCATCGGGCTGCCGCAGGAACAGACCAGCTCCTGAGGGCCTGTCACACCCCAGCGCGCGAATCCGCCGGCCTTCCAGCCCGGGGCCACGGCGAAGTCGGCGTCGTAGGACAGCGCGTCGTCCCCGTCGTCACCGTTCTCGTCCGCCTCCTCCCACAGGGCCTCCTCCCACTCCGCGATGCGCAGCCGCAGCTCCTCCGGCAACAACTCGGCCCACTGGTGTTCGGTGACCCGCTCCGGATCGAGCACGCAGGGCTCCGGCACGTATCCCTCGTCCCCCACCACGGCCGGCCGCGGAGGATCGGGAAACGGCACGCACGCGGCGGCGGTACGCCAGCGCAGATGGACCCCGGGAGCCGCCTGCCCGTCATGCGCGCCGAACGGGCACCACAGGACCTGAAGCAGGTCACGGCCCTCGGGTACGACAAGTCCGGGAACGTCCCGCGCGAAGAGCTGGGCGACGGGCAGCAGCGGTACCGGGTCGGTGTCCCCGAGCCCGGGAATCCGGTGCTCCCGCTCCAGTCCGGCGAGCACGGCCCGCTCCTCCTCGGTGGGACCGCCGTCCCCTCTGCTCCAGGCCGCCGCGCTCACCCGCCGCTCCTCGTGGACGTCCTCGATCCGGCGGCCACGGTCCCGGGGGTGAGGCTCCGTGCAGACCGGCCAGGGCTCGCCGTCGGGCCACAGGAACGGGCCGCCGACGGAACTCTGGTCGGGACCGGGGGTGCCCGGGCGCGGATGCAGCCGGGTGCTGGTCCCGCGGTAGCCGGCCAGGTCGGGGAACTCCGCCTCGATGTCCAGGGGGCGGGGAGGCGTGGTGGGGGGCATGGGCGTCCTTGATGGGGCGACAGGTGAACGGGAAGAACCGCCGCACGGCTAGGGCACGGCGGTCCGGACACCGGCAGCCGGGTTCTCCAGCGGCTCGTGGAGGGAGAATCCTCGGTTTCCGTGGGCAGAGATCTCGAGCCGGATCGGGACGGGATTCGTTCCCTCATAGATGGGCTTCACCGAGTACTGCACGATCTCTCCCTTGTCCACCGCCTTGTAGACCTTTGCCTCGATCGCCTTCATCACCGGTGTGTTCACCGGGTTCTGCGTCAGGGTGACCAGGTTCTGCCGAGCGTAGGGACCCTTGCCGGGGCCACCCAGGATATTGGCCAGCAGATGGCCGCGGGCTTCGTTGAAGGCGGTGCCGTCTCCGCGCCAGCCGGGCGTCCGTGTCGTGCCCGCCTCGCTTCCGGTGTTCAGCATCTCCTTGCGCAGCGCCGCGAAGATCCCGGTCGGACGGTCCAGGTCGTCGAGCTTGCCGAAGCGGACACTCCCGTCCCACTTGTAGCGATCCTGCTTGCAGGCCTTCGGCACGAGCCCCAGCGGGTCGCTCCACGTCTCGGGATTGTCGACGTAGGCCACCGGATTGGGAGCCGGCGCCAGGCCGAGTGGGTCAGGAGTCGCGTAGCGGGCCGTGTCAGGGTCGTAGTGGCGGAAGAAGTTGTAGTGCAGGCCTGTCTCGTGGTCCGCGTACTGGCCGGGCAGACGCAGCGGCGTGTACGCGGTGGAGCGGCGGCTCCAGGCCGTGGTGCCCCAGATGGTGGCTCGGCTGTGCCAGGCGATCCGGCCGTCCTCGGAGACCAGCTCGGTCGGGGTGCCGACCAGGTCGGTGACGATCGCGAAGAAACGCGAATCGACGCTGTCCGGGCCGCCGGAGGACTCCGGGGAACCGGGCGGCGACGGGACCGGATGGATGCCGCCGCGCCGTTCGAGCTGCGCGAGCGGCCGGTCGTCCTCGTACTCCCACGTGGTGACGGCCCCGGTGGCACTGTCGGTCTGCTCGGCCAGCCGGGTCGCGTCCCAGGTGAAGCGGACGCTCTCCACGCGCGTGAGCCGGTCCGGACCCATGCGGTGCTTGGACGTACGCCGGCCCAGCGGATCGTAGTCGTACGTCCACAGGGTCCCGTCCGGCGTGGTGCAGGAGACCAGACGGTCCTCGGGGTCCCACTCGTAGTGCCAGGTGTCCGGCTTACGGGACAGCCGTCTGCGCTGTCTCAGGATCATCCGGCCCCCGGCGTCGTGCTCGTGGCGCACGGCGCCCGCCTCACGGATACGCGTGCCGTCGTAGGTACGCGCGCCACGCGCCTCCGGATGCGGCGCCTGGTCCGGCCACCGGGCGAACGTCTGATTGCCCGCCGCGTCGTACGCGTACGACTCGCTCCAGTCGTCCGCCGTGACGGTGAGCGGCCGCCCCACCGGATCCAGGGTCACGCGACGGCTCTCTCCGCCGGCCAGGTCGGTGACCGAGACGAGACCGCCGTCGGGACGGTAGCCGTAGGCACGGGAGCGGAGGGTCCGGTGGCCGGTCGCCAGCCGCTGGCCGGTGCGGCGCCCGAGCGCGTCCCAAGACTGTGTCAATGCCACCGGTGCGTCGGCGGGGCCGAAGGTCCGGGCGGTCTCACGGCCCGCCTCGTCACGGGTGACGTGGACGGTGTGACCGGCCAGCCGCACGGCCGTCGGCAGGGCGCCCGCGTCGTGCGACAGCACGGTGACGGCACCGCTGGGCGTGGTGCGGCCGGTGCGGCGGCCGATTCCGTCGTAGGTGTAGCGGGTGGTGCGGCCGTCGACCGTCTCCGCCAGGATCCGGCCGACGGGGTCGAGTTCCAGGGCCAAGGAGGACGACGCGGTGGCCGCGGCCAGGAGGTTGCCTGCCTCGTCGTAGGTGTACGTGGTGCGGTCGCCGTCCGCGTCCTTGGCGACGGGCCGGCCCGCGGCGTCCAGTTCGTAGGAGATGGTGCTGCCGAACGGGGTGGTGCAGGAGCGGAAGCGTCCGGCCGCGTCGTAGGCGTAGCCGAGCGTGCGGCCGTCGAAGTCGGTCTCGGCGGTCAGGCGGCCGGCCGGGTCGTAGGTGTACTGCCAGGTCGCACCCTGCGGGTTGGTCACCTCGGTCAGGCGCAGGGCGGTGTCGTGGGCGAAGGTGTAGTGGGCGCCGTCGGGGTCCGTACGGGACGCGAGGACGTCGAACGCACCGTAGGTGAAACGGGTGACCCCGCCCAGTGCGTCGGTGTGGGAGGTGCGGTTCCCCTCGGCGTCGTAGGACCAGGATTCGCTGCTGCCGTCCGGGCCCGTCACCCGGATCGGCAGGCCTTCGAGGTTCCACTCCAGTCGGGTGGTGTTGCCCGCCGGGTCGGTGACGGCGGTCTGGCGTCCCAGCCGGTCGTAGGCATAGCGCGTCACCCCTCCGAGCGGATCGGTGACCGTGAGCGGCAGGCCGGCCCGGTTGTAGCGGAAATCCGTCGTGCGCCCGAGGCCGTCGGTGACGGTAGCTGTCAGGCCGAGCGGGGTGTAGGAGAAGCGGGTGGTCACGCCCATGGGGTCGCTGACGGCCGTACGGTTGCCGTGCTCGTCGTACTCCTGACGCCAGATGCCGCCGCCGGGTCCGGTGATCGAAGCGGGAAGGCCTCGCTCGTCGTAGGTGGCGCGCGTCTCCGCGCCGTCCGGCCGGCGTACGGACACGAGAAGTCCCCGCGCGTCGTAGCCCTGCCGGGTGGTGTTGCCCAGCGGATCGGTGAACGCGGTCAACCGGCCTTCGGTGTCCAACGTCCAGCGGGTGACATGGCCGAGCGCGTCGGTCTGCCGGACCAGCCGCAGTCTCTCGTCGTGCTCGTACCGGGTGCTGTGTCCGAGGGCATCGGTGACGACGGTGGTGCGGGACTCGTCGTCGTAGTCCAGCGTCCCCGTCAGGTATCCGCCGGTGCCCGTGGTCCGCACCACGCGGCCCCGCCCGTCGTACGTGTACTGGTAGCTGTTGTCGTTCCGGTCGGTCCAGGAGGTGATCCGGCCCGCGTCGTCGTAGGTGAACCGGAGTGGAAGGCCCGCGCTGTCACCGACCTCGACGAGCCGGCCGTTGTCGTCGTAGCCGAAGGTTTCGAGGAGCGTCCCCTGGGATCGGTCGTCCTCGGCGTCCAGCAGGCGCAGCCCCGCTATCCGCGGAAGGCGGGGGTGCCGGTCGAGGCCGAGGCGGTAGCCGCCCGAGTGGGCGACGCCGACGGGCATCCCGTCGTCGGCGTATTCGACCGTGATCCGCTGTCCGTGACGGTTCTCGATGACCTGGATCGGCAGGTCGAGAGCGTCGCGGTCGTCGACGGGACGCGGGGTGTGGAACACGTAGGACAGGCCGGTGTCCGGATGAGTGATGCGCAGCGCACCGTCGATCTCGCGGTCCCAGGACAGCGGCAGGCGGCGGCCGTTGGAGGGCAGGACCGGTTCGGCCGAGTCCGGCGGGAGGGGCGGGTACACGAGCCGTGTGCCGTCGGGTGCGGCGAAGACAAAGCCGTCGTCGTCCGCCTGGAGCCGCTGGTCGAGGGTGGAGGCCCAGGACGGACCGAACCATCCCCCGAAGCGGTACGACGACAGATGGGTGCGTTCCAGTATCAACGGAAGCGACGCGGGCAGTTCCACATCGGTCTGCGGCAGGATCACCGTCCCGGTGGCCACGTCGATCGGATCGAGTTTGCACTCCTTCTCCGCGGCGGCCACGCCCGCTTCCAGTTCCTCCAGCTCTCCGGGCCGCAGGCGCAGCCGTGACAGACCTCCACCCGACTCGAACAGTCGCGTGAGCTTCGCCAGTTCACTGGGCTTGAGCGCCTTCAGCCCCTTGCCGAGCGCCTTCCCCAGCACCCCGAACCCGACCCCCATCGCCGCCCCCTCGGCGAGGATCCCGGCCAGCTTCTCCGGGTCCTTGAACGCCCCCGGGTCCTCCAGCAGCGTGGTGAACGCGGTGAACGTCGCGCCCTCCTTGGCCATTTTGGCCACCGCCGCGACCCCGCGGATCTCCTTGAGCGCCTTCAGCGCCCGCTCCACCCCGCGGATGACCTCCATGACCCCGCGCACGGCGCTGCCGAGGGCGGTGCCTTCCTCCTCGATCCGCCCGACCAGCGCCACGACCTTCAGCGCCCGCTCACCGGCCATCAGGGTGGCGGCCACGTCCGAGGCGCCCGCGGTCAGCACCGACAGCGCCAGACCCGCGATCTCGAACTCGGCGATCTCCGCGAGCATCACGCCGATCTCGGACAGCAACTCGTGCGCCTTGTCCGCGAAGTCGTCCAGCGCCTTGGCACCCTCGCGCAGCGCGTGCGCCATCTCGGTCGCCTGCTTGCGGGCCGCCTTGTTGCGCTTGCCGAACTCCCTGGCGGCCTTGCCCTCCCACTCCACACCCCGCAGCGACCGCTCCGCCGCGGTCGCCGCGTCGTCCAGCCCCGTGGCCAGGCTCCGCCACTTCTTCGCGATCTCCCGCACCCCGTCCGGGTCCACCGCGGGATCCGAGATGCCCAGGAACTCAAGACCACTGGCGACCGAGTCGCCGAACATGTGGTTGAACTTGCTGACGTAGTGCAGGGGGTTGAGGTCGACCACGTCCGGATCAGCCCTTCTCGCCCTGCGCCGCGGTCGCGATCAGCACGTCCAGCAGATCGAACGCGTCGGACACCCCGCCGATCAGCTTCGCCTCCACGTCCCACTCCTCGGCCAGCTGCCTGGTGAGCCCGGCCAGGGTGGTCATGCCCTTCTCTATCTCGCCCTTCGCCCCGAGCATCGACCCCAACGCCCCGAGTGCGCCCAGGTCATGACTCTGCGCCTCGAACTGCTGCAACGGCTTCGCCGTGTGCTGCCCCACGCTCCGCAGCCCCGACGCCGCCTTGTGCATGGACGCGGCTTCCTTCTTCAGGTCCGACATGCAGCCCACCCCCGTACTTCACTCTGTGCACATGTCAACCCAAGAGACTAGGCAGGGCGGTTATGCGGCAGGTATGGCCGGACCCAAGGGACGGCAAAACCACGCACGGGTTACCCGCGCGGCCGCACCGACGCCAATTTCCCCCACACCGCCATCCGGTACCGGGAGGTGAACTCGGGCGTGCAGGTGGTGAGGGTGATGTAGCGGCCGGGCTCCGTGTACCCGTACGACGGCTTCACGACCGACCGCGGTACGGCCCTGATGACCCCCGAGTCGCGCGCCGAGGTCTGCGGCAGGATCTGGTCCACGACGTAGGTGTAGGTCGCGCTCCTGGTCTCCACCTCGACGGTGTCGTCGCGCCGGAGCCGAGGCAGGTACCGGAACGGCTCGCCGTGCGTGTTCCGGTGCCCGGCCAGCGCGAAGTTCCCCTCCTGGCCCGGCTGTTGGGTGCCGGGATAGTGGCCGACGTACCCGTGGTTGAGCACGTCCGGCTTGCTGACGCCCTCGGCGACCGGGACGCGGAGGCCGAGCCGCGGGACGACGAGGACCGCGTACGCCTGGGAGGCACGGACCGGGGTGTACGACGTCTGCCGCCGGCCGGACCCAGAGGCCCCGCCGGACGACGAGGACCCGGCCGCACCCGCCGCCCGTTTCCCTTCGGCGCCCGAACTCCCCGAGCCCCCGGAGCGGCCCCACTCCTGCTCCAGTGCCTCCACCTTCCGCTCGGCCCCCTGCTTCGCCTCCCGGTTGGTCCACCACAGCTGGTGCACGACGAGCAGCATCAGCACCACGCCCACGGTGACGAGGAGTTCGCCCCCGCTCCACAGCACCCGCCGTCGCCGAGCCCGCCACCGCCGGTCACCGTGCCCCACGACCCGCCGCACCGCACACCTCCCGCCGCACCGGTTGGCCCCGCACGATAAGGCGGCGGCGCTCAAGTCACCAGAGCCGTACGGCCGTCGGCCACGAGCCCTCCCCGCCACCCCTTTCTCCACCGGTTTTAGCAAGCACTGTCGCAACCCTCGACAACCTCACGCGCCACACCCGATGCTTCCTGTGGGCACGCACGGGGACCGACTCGACGCCCTTACGGGGACCGACTCAACGCCCGTACGGAGTACGGCTTTTGCACCACACGGAGAGGTGGAGGGACAGCCATGATCCGACGCAGGACACTCCTGGCCGCCGCGGGAGGCGGCCTCCTGGGCAGCACCCTGGCCACCGGCATCGCCCGCGCCGACGCGACCATCGCCGTCAGCCCCTCGACGTCGTACGGCACCTGGGAGGGCTGGGGCACCTCGCTGGCCTGGTGGGCGAACGTCTTCGGCGCCCGCGACGACTTCGCCGACATCTTCTTCACCACCAGGTCGACGACGTACGGCACCACCTCGCTCCCCGGCCTCGGCCTGAACATCGCCCGCTACAACCTGGGCGCGTGCAGCTGGAACAGCGTGAACGGCGAGTCGATGGTCGCCTCCCCGAACATCCCCGCGTTCAAGCAGATCGAGGGCTACTGGCAGGACTGGACCAACGAGGACCCCACCTCCTCCGCCTGGGACTGGACCGCGGACGCGACGCAGCGCGCGATGCTCGTGAAGGCGGTGAACCGCGGCGCGAAGGCCGAACTCTTCGCCAACTCCCCCATGTGGTGGATGTGTGACAACCACAACCCGTCCGGAGCGGCCGGCGGCGGCAACAACCTCCAATCCTGGAACTACCGCCAGCACGCCCTGCACCTCGCCGCCGTCGCGCTGTACGCCAAGAACAACTGGGGCGTGAACTTCGCGACGGTCGAGGCCTTCAACGAGCCCTCGTCTTCCTGGTGGACCGCGACCGGCACCCAGGAGGGCTGCCACATCGACGCCACGGTCCAGGCGGCCGTACTCCCCTACCTCCGCAGCGAGTTGAACAACCGGGGCCTGACGGCCACGAAGATCTCGGCCTCGGACGAGACCAGCTACGACCTGGCCCGCACCACCTGGAACTCCTTCTCGTCCACCACCAAGGGCTACGTGGACCGCGTCAACGTCCACGGCTACCAGGGCTCCGGCGGCCGCCGCGACCTGCTCTACACGGACGTCGTCAGCACGGCGGGCAAGGCCCTGTGGAACTCCGAGACCGGCGACGACGACGGCACCGGCTACACCCTCGCCTTCAACCTCCTCTACGACTTCCGCTGGCTGCACCCCACCGCCTGGGTCCACTGGCAGGTCATGGACCCCTCCACGAACTGGGCGATGATCGCGTACGACGCGAACACGCTGGCGCCCGGTGCCGTCACCACCAAGTACTACGTGATGGCCCAGTTCAGCCGGCACATCCGCCCGGGGATGACCATCCTGGACACCGGCGCGAGCAACGCGGTGGCGGCCTACGACCCCTCGGCGAAACGCCTGGTGATCGTGGCGCTGAACACCGCCGCCTCCGCCCAGACCCTCACCTTCGACCTCTCCGGCTTCACCACGGTGACCGGCGGAACGGGCGGCCTGGTCCCCCGCTGGACCACGGTGACGACGGGCGGGGACGCGTACAAGGCGTACGCGGACACGTACGTCTCGGGAAAGAAGGTGGCGGTGCCGGTCCCGGCGAAGGCGGTGCAGACGCTCCAGATCGACGGAGTGACGCGCTAGCCGTACCGGCGGCGCCGGGGCCCACCACGCCCAGGGTCCGCCCCACCCCGGCGCCCCTACCGCAACAGAACCCGCATCTCCACCCGCACCTCGTCCCCCGCCCCCAGCCCCTGCGGCCCGCGCACGGCGTTCTTCAGCGGCAGCAGATACCCGCCGTCGCGCGGGAACAGGGAGGTCTCGAAGGTCACCCCGCCGACCGTCGCCGCGACGGGAACGACACCCCACCCGTACGAGGCCATGGCGGCGACGCCCCGGATCTCCTCCGACTCCTCCTCGGGCACGGGAACGAAGTAGTACGGCGCGGGCCCCCGCCACTCGACGACCCGCCCACCGAACACGAACTCCACGGAACGACTCCCCTCGCAGGCGACTGCTCCCCATCTCTGTCTCTTCTTTGTCACCGGCGGGCAGTACGGTGTCGTTCATGCGCCCCGACACGCCTGCCGAGAACGTCGACCACTCCGCCGAAGCGGCACGCCTGGAGCGGACCGCCGGCCTCTACCCCGAGGACGCCGAGGCCCTGCTCCTCCAGGCCGCGGCCCACTTGGAGCTGTCCGACGCCCGCCCCGCCGCGACCGCGCTCTACGACCGCCTGCTGTCCGCCCCGGACAGCCTGGAGAACGCGCCGCTGGTCCGAGCCCTCAAGGCCTCGAACCTGTGGGAGTACGACCACGAGGCCGAGGCGCGCGCGATCATCGACGGCATCCGCACCACCGCGCCCCGCGACCCGGCCCCCTGGGTGATCGTCGCCGAGGCCCTGGAGTCGCACGACGAGCTGGAGGCGGCGCACGACACGTTCACGGAGGCGGCGACCCTCCTCCTGACGGACGTACCGGAACCCCCGCGCGCCACGCACCCGGTGCTCTTCGGCCGCCACCGGGTGCGCCGCATGCTGGGCCTCCCCCACGACGAGTGGGACGCCCGCGCCGACACCCTCCACTCGTCCTCGGTCTCCCTGGACGAACTCCACGACCCGAAGCGCGTGTGGTCGCTGGGCTCCGACAACCCCGCGGAACTGGAAGCGGAGATCTCCCGCCTCCGCGCGGAACTCGGCACCTACCGCGAGGCCCTCTCCCGCCCCTTCCCGGTCGCGGTCCTGCACTGGCCGGCGGAGGAGCTCACCGAACTCCTCTCGGCCTACCCCGACCTGGCCACGGAGTACCCGTCCCACCCCGAACACCTCTCCACCATAGAATCCTCCCTGCGCGAACTCTCCGCCTCCGGCACGGCCAACCTCGGCATCGTCACCGCCACGGTCCCCTCCTACGAGGCCTTCGCCGCCTCCGAGGGCTCCTCCCCGTCGGACACGACCCTCCTCCCCCAGTACGCGACGACACTGGCGGCGCGGGGGCGGGCGGTGGCGTGGCCGCCGCAACGGGCTTCGGAGTGCTGGTGCGGCGAGACGCAGTCCTACGACGCTTGTCACGGGGCGTCGGCCTCCTGAGTCGGCCGTCCCCGCCGACGGCGTCAGGGACGGCCGTCACCGGAGAAGCGCAGGCTTCGCAGCACGCCCGCGACGACGGGTGCGTAGCACTTCTCCCAATGCGCGGGCTGGGGCGTGGAGAAGACCAGCAGGCACATGTGCTGTCCTTCTCCGTCCGCGGCTGCCGGTGGAATCGGGATCATGGCGTGGAACTGCGCGGTGGACACCTCGATGGGCCCGGTACCTGCGTGCGGCGCGAGCGGAGTGGGCAGGGTCTGCGTCCGGCCACCGGTGAACACGGCGGCCGGCCCGCACGGCGCGTGCACCACCCGTCCGCTCCAGCTTCCTCCCCTGGATCCGAGGACGGCGTGCACGGCTCCGCGTGCCGCCGTGACGGCGCTGCGACCGTACGGCTGGTCGACGACGGCGACAGCGAGCGACCCGAGCGAGGGGCGGCCCTCGAAGGTGTGCAGACAGTCGGCCGCGTACAGCACACCGACATCGGTCAGGAAGCGCGAGACGCGACGCATGACCTGACTCGCGTCGCCCGCCGGCTCCGCTTCCTCACCGGCCTTGGCGGCCGTCTCCAGGGAGATCTCCTGGAACTCCACAGGCAGCGAGAAGTCGACCCGTATCACCGGCCTACCCTCTCTGCCCGAAGCGGTCGGGCGGAGGTGGCGGAGGCCCCACGGCGCCGGCCCGCTGCCGGTCGTGGAGGTCTACCAGTCGTCGGTTCTTCTCGTACCAGCGTCTAGTCAGCGAGGGGACGAGTACCGCCGTCACGGCCAGCGCCACGGCGAACAGGACCGCCAGCACGACGGCCCCGACAGGTCCGTTGCGCAGTGTCCAGGCGAGGACGAGACAGCCCGCGCTGAGCACGGCGGCGAGAACCACCAGCCCGCGGACGCCATTGCTCTCGTAGGCGGCGAGACCTCGACGTTTCGACGCCAGCTCGACGGCGGTGAGAGTGGGCTGCGACGCCCTTTGTCCCGTGCCGGGCACCGGAACCGCCCACGTCATGAGCAACGGGCCTCCGGCGCGCAGCCGGTCCTGGGTCTGCCCGGCCCGCTGACGGGCAGTCGGGGAGTCGTCCCTCACGAAGACCAGGCGCATCGTGCTCCTGCTCCGCACTTCGGTCGCCGCGAGGTCATAGCCGAACTCGAACGCGATCGCGCTGATCGTGTCGGACTGTCCGGCCTCAAGGCCGCTCAGGCTGAACTCGACGCGCCCCCGCCCGTCGAAGTGGCCAGGAATCTCGGCTTCTTTCATCGCGACGCCTGCTCCTTCTCCCGAGCCGCCCTGTCCTTCTCGCTTCCGGCGTGCCAGGCGTTCTCGAAGGCCACCAGAAGCGCCCCACCGGGAACGACCACGTCCTCCGCGACCTGCCGCTCGTTCTCCGGAGCCCAGTATCCGAGTGCCGTCGGATCCCCCATGAACGCCGCTACGGTGTCCACGAGGCCGAAGTTGGCGGCGCCGACGGCGAGACGGCTTTCGGCGGCCACGCGGGACACCCCCTTGAGAGCGCCTCCGAAGGGAAGCACACCCAGAGCGTCCTCGGCCAGGGTCCGATCGGAGACCACGCCATCTCCCCCCACGGCACGTGCCGTGCCGTGCACCGCCAGCGCGCCGAGCGAGAGGCCTCCCGAGGCGAGCCCGATCACCTCGGCCCCGCCCAGGAGCAGAGGCGCCAGCGGGCCTGTCTCGGGCGCGGCGAGGGCGAGGCCGAGTGAGATCGCTCCGAGACCCGCGCTGACGGTCCCGAGTACGTCTCCGAGTGCCGCAATGGAGTTCGCATGCTCGGTGAGCCACTCGACGGCATCGCCCACCGCCGCGCTCGCGGCATCGTCGGCGGCTCGGTTCATCGCGTCCAGGGCTTTCCCGATCCCGGCGACCGCGTCGCCCAGCCGGTCGAACACGCCGGGCTCGTCCGGAGCGATGTTCATCGCCTTGTCGAGGCGTCTTGCGACGGCTCGGCCTTCGAGGTCGAAGTCGATCGCGAGATTGCGCGCCTCGGCGAGCGCTCTGTCGAGGTCAGCCCAGGCGGTGGAGATCGCCAGCTCCGCGGCGGCCCTGTCCTTCTCGTTCTTCTGCCGTTTGGCGAACCCGGCGTCGTCCTCCGCGTCCGGGGCGGTCGGAAAGGCCGGCGGCAGACCGGCCAGCCGCCGTTCGGCCGCCTGCCGGGCGGCGAGAGCGTCCCGCGCCCGCTGTTCCAGGACAGCCGCCTCGCGCTGCCAGTCGGGCATGGCATCGGCCCAGCCGCGCAACGCCGTCGCCGCCTTGCCGAACGACCGCCTCGCCTGATCCACCCGGGGCTGGAAGTCGTCCTCGAACCGCTCCCGGAAGGCCTCGGCGTGGTGCCCCTTCCAGTCGCCCTGCCCGGTGCCGTGCAGCACGTCGGATATCTCGTGCAGCGCGTCGGCCGTACGCCGCACGATGTCAGCCACCTGCCTCGCGGCGTGCGGGTCACCGGGGCAGGGGACGAACCCGAGGGCCGTGAACTCCCCCCGCAGAGGCGAGCACTGTGTGGGAGAAGGCCACGAGAAGAGATCGCTCATACCGAGCCGACCTCCGGTGACCTTCGCAGCTCCTCGGCCAGCCGGTCGTCGAGGCCCTCGAAGGCCCTCTGTATCCCGTCAAGGGCTTTGACGGCCGCATCGGAGAACTTCTCGATCTGCTTGATGCCGTACGACCACTCGTCGCCGAAGTCGTTCATCCGCACGGCCAGCGCGAGCACCCCCATGGCCGCGCCGTCGACCTCGTCCATCTCCCGGCCGGGGTGCCGCATGATCTCGCCCACGTGCCGGATGTCGTCCCGAACGCGCCGCAGCACGTCGAAGTCGACGAATATGTCACCGCCGCCGCTCATCCCCCTCCTCCACCCCTGCCGCGCCCCCGGTTACCGATGACACGGAGGACGACACGAGTGACTCGACGCTAGCGGGGGGCAAGGTCCTACTCCAGCCGGATTTCCGTCAAGATCCACTCAACGTTTCGCATTCGCGGGAGTGTGCGCCTGCGTCACCGGGGGACTCCGTCTGCGGCATGCGCGGGGGGTAGACACGGAGCGTCCTCGCCTCGTAGCACCCAACCGCTCACGCCCAGCACCCATCTCAGGGCAGACGGCCGGCACGTCCACCGGTCCGTGGCCGGCCGCCCCAGGGCTACAGCTTCGATGCGGCGATCGCCGACCTGATCGACAACTCGATCGACGCTCTAGCCCGAACGTCGTCGTGAGCTTCGTCGCCCCCCACAGCGCAGGGGCCAGGGGTGGCCGTCCCTTGGTACGGTTCCGTGCGATCGACTCGACCTGGGCGGAGTCGACGACCATAGATCGTGACGACGTGCGTTCGTGAGGATCGACGACTGTGAACATCGTGACGCCTTCCTCTCCTGGTGTCTCGGCCCGCATGAGCAGGCAGGCGAGCAAGGACACGGGGGCCGAGCTGGCCGTACGGCGCCTGCTGCACGCGGCCGGGCTGCGCTACCGCGTGGAGTACCCGGTGCCGGGTATGGCACGACGCCGGATCGATGTGGCCTTCACATCGGTCAAGGTCGCCGTCCTGATCGACGGGTGCTTCTGGCACGGGTGCCCGGAACACGCAACGCAGCCGAAGTCGAACGCACAGTGGTGGCGACAGAAGCTGGACCGCAATATGGCTCGCGACGCGGAGACGACCGAGCACCTCGTGATCGCCGGGTGGGAAGTCCTGCGGTTCTGGGAGCACGAGGCGCCCGACGCGGTGGCTTCCCGTATCGCGGAGACGGTCCGACGACGCCGTGCAGTCGAGCGAGTACGCCCCCACCGGAGGGTCATGTGACCGGGCCGACGTTCGTCGACGTGTGTGCGGGAGGCGGCGGCCTTGCCCTGGGCCTGGAGCGAGCCGGGTTCGCCCCGCGCCTCCTGCTGGACGTCGAGCCGTACGCCTGCGACACGCTCAAGACCAATCGGCCGCGCTGGAACGTGTTGCGTGCGGATCTCGTCGACTTCGATCCGGTGGACCACCCTGAGGTGTACGACGTCGATCTGCTCTCGGCCGGTCTCCCCAGGGTGAAGTCGAGCGCGGCGGCGATGCGCCGGTCGTCGGACACCGAACTCCGACTCATCGAGGCGACCGCCTACCTGGTGCACGCCGTCCAGCCACGTGCGCTGATCATCGAGAACGTGCCCACCTTGGTCGATGAGGACTCCTTCGCACCGATACGAGACTTCCTCCGCAAGGAGTTGGAGCACCTCGGCTACGAGCTGATCTGGTTCGTCCTGAACGCCGCCGATTTCGGAGTCCCCCAGGACCGCAGGCAGGGCATTCTGGTGGCCGTCAAGCAGCGGTGGGCACGGTCTTTCCGGCCACCTCGCCGCACTGTCCAGGAGCATGTATCGGTCGGCGAGGTGCTGGCGCCTTCGATGCGTTCCAATGGTTGGCCGGATGCCGACCACTGGGCGGCCCAGGCAACGAGTGTGGCTCCGACCCTGGTGGGTGGATCCAAGACGCACGGAGGGCCGGACTTCGGCCCGAGTGGCACCAAGGCGAAGTGGCAACGGATGGGGGTCTACACGAAATCGTTCGGGAACGAGCCGCCCGGTCCCGACTTCAAGTGGGATCCGTCCCTGGGCGACGACGGGCTGGTACGGATCACGGTGGACCAGACGGCTCTCCTCCAGGGTTTCCCCGAGGGCTGGCGCTTCGCCGGTGGTAAGACCGCCCGCTATCGCCAGGTGGGCAACGCCGTGCCGCCGGCTGTGGGTGAGGCACTCGGCCGGGCGGTGGCCGAGGCGTTGTGGGGGCCGACACACTCGATCGCCGGCTACACTTCAAGCCCATGAGCCACATCGACGACCTATACTCCCCACCTGCGAATTTTCGCATTTTGGACCTTTTCGCGGGCCCTGGTGGACTGGATGTGGCAGCGCATGTTCTGGGGTACGAGGTCACCGGCATCGAATGGGACTCGGGAGCCTGCGCCACCCGTGAAGAAGCGGGGATGGACACTTTCCAGGGAGATGTCCGGCAGTATCGCGCATCCTTCTTCCCACGTGCTCAGGTGCTGACCGGGGGGCCACCCTGCCAGACTTTCACCGTTGCAGGCCACGGAGCGGGACGGCGGGCCTTGGACCAGGTGGTCGAGTACATCGAGCGCCTGCACACCGCCGTGCGTACCGAGAACCCGGACTGGATCAAGATCTTCCGAACCTGGAGAGAGATCTCGGAGGAGCTTCGGCGGAAAGAGATCGAAGCGAAGAAGGTCAGGGCCGAGAAGCGCAAGATCGAAGAATTCCGGGCCACGAAACGCAGGGCCATGCGGCACAGGCTGATGGAGCTTGGATGTCCCCCGGACCAGATCAAGATCTTCTTGAAGGGGCTCAGGACGCCGAACGGTCTCGAGGTCCCGGACGGCGACGACGAACTCAATGCACTGCTCGAGGAGTTCATCGTTCTGGACGACGGGCTCAACGTACTGAGGGCGAAGCTCGACGAGCTGGGTGACGAGCGGACAGGATTGGTCCTGCAGCCCCTCTGGTGGGTGATCGAACGGAGCAGACGCCCCGGTTCGACGCCTTACGCGGCTGTGATTCTCGAGCAGGTGCCCGCAGTGATGCCGGTGTGGAAGGAGTACGCCGAAGTCCTCGCCTCTCTCGGGTACCGGACCAAGCGGCAGTACATGCACACCGAGGAATTCGGTGTGCCCCAGACTCGGCGGCGTGCGGTACTGATGGCCCGACTCGATCCCACGACCTCCCCGGACGAACCCCTTCCCGACGTGGCCGAGACGCACGAGCGCTATCAGCCGGGGGTCCGCGCCTCCCTGCCGCCGAAGGCAGGCCTCGCGGATACCCTTCCCTGGGATGCATCGGACGACAATGCCGAAGACGTTCCGAAAGAGCCCTGGGTGTCGATGGAGACGGCCCTCCAGAAGGCACGGAAGATCTCACCCGAGAAGGTGAACAACCGTCCACCTTTCACCGTCGTCTCGAACTACGGGACCGGCGGGGACCCCGAGGCACGTGGTCGACGCGACCACGATGCTCCTTCTGCGACGATCACCGGGAAGGTGTCCCGGAACCGCTTGGTGCACAAGGACACCGACGCCGATCTCGCACAGTTCGACCGCTTCGCCAACGCCGAGGCAGGAGTGCTCCAGACGTTCCCCGTCGAATATCCCTGGAGCGGCAACGACGTGTCCCAGCAGATCGGTAACGCTGTGCCCCCCAGGCTCGCCCTGCACGTGCTGCAGCATGTGCTCGAACCCGAGCTGAAAGGCAAGAGGGCCAGAGCCCGGCTACAGAGAGCCGCCGAGAAGCTGGAGTCCTGGGAGAAGCCTGAGCGGCCGACGAAGAGGCGAGGCCACCGCGATCTGAAGGGCCACCCGCTGGCAGGCAGATGACGCCTCCCCTTCACCCCTGAGGCGCCCGACCCCTGACCGGGGCGGTCTCGAAAAGCTCGGCGAAGTAGTCGGTGAGTGCGACCACCGACTCCTCCGGAACGGGGCCGTCGTCGGGGCCGTCCGGCAGAAAGTGCCGCGGCACCGGAGGAGCGGACTCGGCCGCCGCGACCCACTGGCGGAGCGCTTCCGGATCGCGCGGCTCGTCCGGGGCCAGCGCGTCGTAGACCAAAGTCGCTCCGGCGGCGTTGATCGCCGTCATGAGTCCCTCGATCTCACGGCCGGTGCCGGCGACCCCACGTCCCAGGACGCGTATCAGAGCCTGGGCCGTGGGGCGGTGGTCGATCAGATCACGCCGTAGTGCGGAGTGGATCAGATCCTGGTTGCCGCAGGCCGCGACGACCGGGGAGTAGTCCTTGCCGTCCCGGAACATCTCCGCCGCCCACCACAGACGCGAGAAACACTGCCGGTCGAGCGCGCCCTTGAAACGGGCACGGTTGATGCGCGGCTCGCCACCGCCCGACGCGGGCACCGAGAGATGTCGCCAGGCCACGTAGTCCGGGGCGACGGCAAGCGCGAGATGGGTCCAGAGCCTTCGGTCGGCGGCCTCCCGCCGAGTGACGCGGAGGGTCGCGTGGAGTCGGGGCGCCAACCAGGCATCGGCCTCGGTCCGCCTGTCCCGGAACGCGTGCATCGCGTCCTCCACGAGTTCCCTGAGCGGTTCGGCCTCCCAACGGGCATCGTCCTCCGGCAACCGTTCGACGACCTTGGCGAGATCGACGCCTCCGTGCCCCTGGGTCCCCCTGAGCAGGTCCTCACCAAGGAACGGATCGGCCGCCGTCGCGGACAGCAGGCCCAGCCGCCGGGGAAGGTGGTGCGGCTTCTCGATCATGCTCTGTCACCTCGGTTCATCTGCTGGAGTGCGCGCAGAGCATTGGCGAGTGCCTTGCTCGCCCCGGCACGTCGCACGGCGGCGTAATGGATACGGGTCTGGAGCTCCACCCACCCGGCGTCCCCGGTACGGCGGCGGTGGACCTGGTGCAGCGCTTCTTCGACATGGACGCCGGGCACCACGTCAGGGAGCATCTCCCTCAGAACTTCGCCTTGCCAGTCAGTGGGAAAGACCGGCGTGCCATCGGGTTCGATCTCCAGGTCGCCCACCGAGCTGTGGAACACCGCGGTCCACACGTCGGTCGACATCTGGGAGACCAGCATCTCGTGGACCTTGCTCTCGATGCCCCCACTGTCACCGCCGAGGAGATCGGAGAAACCTTCGATGTCGGTGTTGACGAACACTGTCGGAACACGCCCCGAGGCATCCACGATCCACGGCGCATCGGAGTAGGCGTGCAGCCATTCGCGCGCGGTCTTCGAGAAACTCATCTGCTTCGCTTCGAGTCGAAGCCCACCGAGCGGCTCCTCGGCAAGCACATCGACGGTCCAGTCCTCGTCGGTCTCGGCGATTGCTCTGCCGGGCACGGCGTCGACCGTGGCAACAGCCTGAGCAGCAAGGGCGGCACGGCCCAGGTGATCGTCACGGAACACCTCGATGTCCCCCGACCACTCCTTGCTATCCGGGGCGTCCTGTCGAAGGTCGACTGCGGTACGCACATTGGTCTCACCGTCCGTGAGGACCGCCAGGACCCGCAGACCGCTCCATGGAGCATCTGCCGCGGTGGCGCCGGGTGGCAGGGTGGCGGACAGGCCTATCCTGGCCGACACCCAGTCCTCGTGCTGCGCCACGCCAAGAGCCACGCTCCGGTGTGGTGTGGAGTACGCCGAAGTGTCCAGGTGGTCCCTGGAGCCGTCGGGCAACTTGAGGGAAGCCGAGGTCACCCGGAGAGTGATCGGACGGTTGAGTCGCTTGTAGGGGTAGAACTTCACGCCTCACTCCCCCTTGCCGGCACGGAGTTCGAGAACGAGCCGAGTGAGTGCCGTACGGACCGGATGACCGGCGATGTCGGTGCAACCCCTGAAAACGGCTCTCCGGGCACGAGGCATGAAACGGAGCGCACCGTCCTCGACCTCGCAGCCTTCAACGGCGACGAGTTCGGCCCAGGTGAGCTTGGGACGACTGCCCGACCGTACGTCCAGCAGAACCACCGGTGTCATGGCAGGCAGTTCGTCGTCGCCACGAGGCAGCTTCACCTCGGCGGTGATCTGCCACTCTCCGCTCGCGCCGATCGAGGCGTCGAGCGCATCCAACTCCGGCAGGACAGACCCGGAACTACGCCTGTGCACTGCCTTGCGCGGGACGGTCAGCGCCTTCCGCAGCTTCGCGCTCTCCTGGCCACCGGCACGCTTCGGCCGGGCAACCACTTCTTTCACGGCGGCGTTGACCTCGGTGGTCAACCGCGCGATGCGATGGTGTGCCGTGTGCGACCAGCGGAGTGTCAACTCCTCGGTCTGCCCCCAACGATCGTGCTCCGGAGGCTCGGCCGCACGTAGGAATTCCTCGGCCTCCTCAGCGAAGGGGATCGACTCGCCCGCCGCCTGCCCCATCAGGAGAACGGCCTGAAAGGCGTTGACACCCAGCGGAAGCCCCGAGACTCCGGACCTCTTGATGGTCATCCGATTGCCTCGCAGCGAGTGGACCTGGTTCGAGACGCCGTCCGCGTCCTCGGCGTCCGTGACCAGGAGCACCGCGGGATGGCTGCCGAGCGTGCCCCGACGACCTCCGGAGAGCGGCAGCCGGAAAGGGACCGTGCGGAGAGCGACCTGGCCGGCCTCGGTGAGCCGGTCCACAGTCGTCCCGTCGTAGAAGGCACGCAGCGCCCGGGTTCGAGAGGGTTGGTGGACAGCGGGGTCGACCTTCTCCTCCTCGATGACGACCTCACCGTTGCGCAAGGTGCGGACCGAGGTCTCCAG
The DNA here is from genome assembly GCF_044767465.1 of Streptomyces sp. NPDC101237. Classification (NCBI taxonomy): domain Bacteria; kingdom Bacillati; phylum Actinomycetota; class Actinomycetes; order Kitasatosporales; family Streptomycetaceae; genus Streptomyces; species Streptomyces sp. NPDC101237. The sequence continues at coordinate 193,806 of NZ_JBIWNY010000005.1, forward strand.
CAGGGGCAGCCGGCTTCCGCCGCTGGTCATCGCGGCCCAGAAGTCTCGCCCGAGCGCTTCGACCAACCGACGGTGCATGGCTCGGATGTCGCGGGTTCCGTCGTCGCCTTCGGCCTCGTCCTCGACATCGAGGTCGAGAGTGCTCTGGTCGAGGCTCGCCACGTCATGCGCTCCGACGATGAGGAAGGAGGTCCCCGGCTCCTCGCTGTCGCGGTCGAGATAGAGGCTCGCGACCGCCTCCTCGTCGGCCCACCAGGAGCGAGCCACTTCCGCGCCGAGGCTGTCAGGATCCGGGCGTCCCAGCCAGGCGGGGCCCGCGTACGGGCGCCCGTCGACGAAGCGCCACGGCAGCTCGAGTCGTCCGATGACACGGCGCTCGGTTCGGCCCTCGTGGGGCACGGAGAGTGTGGAATTGATCAGGACCAGGCCGAGCGCACTGGTCGCCCACAGCGTCGCCTTGCCGAGACCGTACGAACCACCAGCGCTGTTTCCCGACTTGAGGCTCTCCAACTGGCGACGGACGACTGCGGAGAACTTGCCGTCGTCGTAGTCGTCGCCGGTGAGACCCGAGGCGTTGTAGTCGTCGACCCGGAGAAGAACCAATCGGCTCTTCTCGAACATGTCGCGAACCCCGGCGTCCACGACGCGTCCGACCTTCTGCTGGGAAGCGGCCTCCGAGACGGCCGTGTAGTGCGGGTGGAGATCGTCCCAGAGGATGGCCCTCCGGAAGGCGTCCAGTGCCTCACCTGTGAGCTCATGGATGGTGTAGCGCACTCGGACCGGACGGTCGTTGTCGGTCAGCCGCTCGTCGAGGCTGTTCTGGCAGGTCTCACGTGCCAACACTCCCACATCGGCGTCGAAGGCGAATGCCGCGGCGTTGCCCAGCTCCCGCCCACCGTCGGCGTGTCCCGGGCGGTGGTACCAACCGATGGGCAGGCCGGCCAAGGTGTCGGTGGTGCGCGTGTGCACGGTGGCCAGGTCGGTGTCCAGAGCCCGGGCTATCCGTTCGATCGTCTCCGGCCTCGGCGTGGCCCGTCCGGTGATCCAAGCGGAAACGGCCGCGCGCGTCACGTCCACCGTCTCGGCCAGCTGGGTCTGGGTCATACGGGCCAGCTTCAACTGCCGCGCCAACCACGGACCGAAGTCCTCGCCTGCTTCCACGGTCACCTGTGCTCCGGTCTCGGCTCACTACCTATGTCGATCTCAACCCTACCCTCAGCGTTGACACAAGGGACGACTGTCAAAGGAACTTTGACTCCCGCAGGGGCCATCCGCCCCAATCAACGGATCCCAATCATCCAGATTCGCGACCCACGTCTCTTATATCCACCGCAGGCTGCTCCACAATGCGGACCGGAAGCTTCCGCTTCAACGTCCAACAGATCTCGCCAGCACGGCACTTGCGCACGCCAATTCGAATCCGCTAGCGTCCCTGAGCAGCAGCCCCACCTGCTTCGGGAGAAACATTCCTTCCGGCCTGCCACAGGTGTGCCTTGCTCCGGACAGATCGCCTTCGCTCCTTTCGCGATGCACACTTCACTGCTTCTCGATTTGCCCCGAGTTCAAATCCGCTCTGCCCGAAAGAGCAAGCACCCTTTTGACGCAGCGTCCAAAGCTCGCGATCGAATGCGACTGCTAATCCGCCCTTCCCGCGTACGTCGGTCTTCCATGCAACCACTTGGGCCCGAATCGCGTCCGTGACATCACCCGCCTCACCCACGCTCGACGATCGGAGACCCGTGTCCGCTGAACCGACCGCTGTGCTCAGAACCGTGATCGAGCAGTCCTCCCGGGTTCTGCAGACGTACGAAGTCGACCCGGGACTGGTCGCGGAGCACTCGAACGGCGAACGGCGCATCACCCAAGGCGGATACGGCGACCGGCAGCTCTTCGAACTCGTCCAGAACGCGGCCGACGAAATCGCTGCGGAACCTGGCGGTTCCGTGCACGTCGTCCTCACCGAATCCCATCTCTACTGCGCCAACGAAGGAACTCCGGTAACCCCTGCGGGCGCGGAAACCATTCTTCGCATGAGCATGTCTCGCAAACGCGGGGGGCAGATCGGCCGATTCGGGGTGGGGGTGAAGTCTGTCCTCGTTGTCACCGACGCCCCGGAATTCTTCAGCCGAGACGGCAGTTTCGGCTTCGATCGCGCATGGTCGTACGGACAGATCCGGTCCGTGCCCGGAGTCGTGGAGCGGTACGGTCCCGAGTTCGACGCCCCCGTGCTGCGGATGGCCCGCCCACTCGACGAGCGCCTGGAACGCGCATCCGACACGATCCTCAACGAACTGCTCACCTGGGCGACCACTGTCGTACGGCTGCCGCTTCTCGCAGGGGCGAACGACCGGCTCGGCCAGGACATGCACGGAGGTCGCACGCGCCGTCCCGGTGAGCAGCGTGAGGAGTTCCCGGTCGGGTTCCAGCTCTTCTCCCCGCACGTGGCGAAGGTCGTCCTGGAGGACCGTCGGCCTCGTGCACTCGTCCACCGGGTGCTGACCACCGAGCAGAACGGTGACCTGCACACCGTGGTCGAGGAACGGACCGGAAAGCCCACGGACACCGCCCGCTGGCGGGTCTTCACCGTCACCCACGAGCCCGGCCCGACCGCCCGTGCGGACGCCGGTGAACTCCACGGCCGGCTCTCGCTCGATCTCGCCTGGGCCGTGCCCGAGTTGGAGAAGGATGCGGACAACGGCCTGTACGGCAGCCCGAGGTCCCGTGGCCGGGGACGCTTCTGGTCCTTCTTCCCGACCAAGTACGAGATGTCATTGAGCGGAATCCTCAACGGTGCCTGGAAGACGAACGAGGACCGGCAGAACCTCCTCGACTCCTCTCCGTTCAACCAGGAAATGATCAGGGTGTCGGCAGCGCTCGTCGTCGACTCCCTCCCCTCCCTCGTCCCGGATGAGGACCCGGCTGCTTACCTCCCCCTGTTGCCCCAGCGTGTGAAGGAAGCGATCAGCTGGGCGGACGAGTTCTTGATCCGGGAGATCTGGGCCAAGGCCGCGGTACGCCCCTCGTTGCCCGACCAGGACGGTGTTCTTCGCGTTCCGACCGAACTACGCGTCCACCCCCGCTTCGACAAGGATCAAAAACGCCTCGTCGGCTGGCTGCGGATGTGGCACGACTGCCCCGGTCGCCCTACGAACTGGTTGCACCCCAGCGTCGAGACCGACTCTCTGCGCTCCGGGAAGGTCGAGCACATCCTGGACGCGGCCGGGCATAAGCGGACCGACGTCCGCGAGTGGCTGGAGGCGCTCGTGGAGTGCCGCACGTCCGAGGCGTCGAGAGTGGCGATCCGCATCCTCGCGGACATGATCGAGGTTCGCTCTCCGTACGTCGAAGAGGCACGGAAGGCACGGATCGTACTCACGGAGGAGCACGGTCTTGTCGCGCCTGTGCCCGGCCGGGTCTTCCGTCGCGCGGACCAGGGAGGCCTGCGTGAGACCACGGTGTACGTGGTCGACGACATCGCCCAGGACCCGGCACTCGTCCACTCTCTCAACCTCCTCGGCATCCGGGAGGCAGACGCCGAAGGGCGCTTCGTGAGCGTCCTGGACCAGGGCTTCGACGGCTACGGCGACACCGAATGGGAACGATTCTGGGAGCTGTTCCGACAAGCCGGTGGTCGCCGGCTCGCGCACAGGATTCTGGAGCGGGTGTCGACGCCTCGTGAGACGCTGCGAGTGCGGACGGTCGACGGGAAGTTCCGACCGGTACGTGACTGCATGCTTCCTGGCGTAGTGGTCGATGCATCGCGCGACCCGAGCATCGCCGTGGACAAGGAGTTCCACTCGGACGACCTCTCCTTCTTCCCGGAGATCGGGTTGCGGGAGCGGCCCTCGACAGGAGTGCAGCCGGAGGGCGAGTCCTGGTTCGAGGAGTATCGGGAGGCGGTGCACTCCGCGCTCCTTCGGAGCCTCGATGAGCGCGTGCCCCGGCCGTCCCTGAGTCGGCTCAAGGTGGAGGGCTCCGCGATCGGTGGCCCGTTGCACCTCTTCCGTTCCCTTTCGGAAGAGTCCCGCGCCGCTTTTCTGAAGGCTCTTGCCGACGACGATGTGGTGGACAGCTGGACCTGCCGAACCGGTGCCCAGTCAAACACCCGCCAGGCCGTCTTCTCGCCGATCCGCTGGATGCTGAAGAATTACGGCACGGTCGCCACCTCCCAAGGGATCAAGCCCCTGAAGGAAGCCGTCGGACCGCAGCTCGCCGCCTACCGTGACGTGCTGCCGGTATCCGACATCTCCCCAGAGAAGGCCCGCAAGCTGCGACTGCCCACCACGGTCGACGAGGTCCCGTCCGAGCATTGGGTGTCTCTCCTCTCAGAGGTGGCCCGAAGCGAGGATGATGCCTTTGTCGGCAACACCTACGTGATGTTGACCCGGTTCGACGCGGCCTTCCCCGAGGACTCACTGACCCGCTGCCGGATCGGCGACACGTGGGACGCCCGTCCCGACGAAGAGATCACCGTAGCGGTCGGGACGACCGAATACCGGACCCTGCGCGCGGAGCAGCTTCCCGCCCTGCTCGTGGCGACCTTCGCGGACGCCGAGTTGATGGTCGAGAAGTGGGGCATGAAGCGCTACGCCGCCGCCGTGGCCTTGGAGACCCGCGAGGTTCCGGACGGCGACCCGGTTCCGCTCCTGGAGCTGTACCCCGCCCTGCGCCAGCGATTGAGCAGCGGCAACCGGAACACGATGGTGCAGCGATGCAGCGAGTTGGAAGAGGTGACCCGGACCGAGAACGGCGTGAAGCCTCGCTCCCTGGACGTGGTACGCCAGGGAAACGTGATCAAAGTCCGGGTCCCTCTCGACCCCGAGCCCATGTTGCAACTGATCGATCACGAGCTGGCGCTCGGGCTCGGCGCAGCCGGCTGCCGGGCTGTGCTGGAGCACCAGGAACGCATGAACCGGGACATGGAGACGAAGGCCGCTCTCAACGCCGTACGTGACGTCGAGGACGTGGTCACCAAGATCGAGCTGCTGATAGGAGCGGAGGCCCTGCGGTCCGGGCTGCCGGACGGCCTGATGGCTGCTGAGCTGCAGGAGACCGACAACGCGGAACCGACCGGACACAGGATCGCGCAGATGGCCTTCAACGCACACGGCGACGGGGTCCTCCAGCAGCACGCCCGGGACATCCAGGCGAAGTTCCCCAACGCGCCCGTTGCATACGGGGGATCGTCGGCTGCCGTCGCCTTCGTGTCGGACCTGAGGCTGCCCATGCCCTTCGCCGGATCCAGAACCCCGTCTCCGCCCGCCTTCGAGACGGTGGACGGCCCGAGGGACTTTCCCCGGCTCCACGACTACCAGGAGGATCTGGTCCGGAACATCTCCACTCTCCTCGACCGGCTGGCACCGCAGCGCGCCATGTTGTCTCTGCCCACCGGCGCCGGCAAGACCCGAGTCACCGCGGAAGCCGTGATCCGTTGGGTGAAGCGGGTCGGTGACCTGAAAGGCCCGTTGCTGTGGATCGCACAGACCGATGAACTGTGCGAACAAGCCGTACAGAGCTGGAAGTTCGTATGGAGCAAGGTAGGAGCGGAGCGACCTCTCACCATCAGTCGGCTGTGGGGCAGTCACGAGGTGGGAGACGTCGTCGACCACCCGCATCTGGTCGTCGCCACCGATGCCAAGTTGGAGCGTTGCCTCGAAACCGATCCGTACGCGTGGCTGCGACGGGCCTCACTGGTGATCGTGGACGAGGCGCACACCGCCATCTCCAAGCGATACACCGACATCCTGGGGCAGCTGGGACTCACTCAGTACGAGACGGAACGGCACCTGCTCGGTCTGACGGCGACGCCGTTTCGCAACACCAACGAGGAGGAGACCCGCCGGCTGGTCAACCGCTTCGGCAACCGGCGTCTCGACGAGGGCGTCTTCCCGTCGGGTGATCCGTACCGGGACCTCCAGGAATGGGGAATGCTCGCCCAGGTCGAGCATCACACCCTGGAGGGGGGTCGGATCGAGCTGACCCGCGAGGAGAAGGCCCAGGCCGAGCGGATGTCAACACTCGCTCGCGGTGCCGAACAGCGACTCGCCGACGACCACGCGCGCAGCCGCCGCATCGTCGACAAGGTGGCCTCGCTCCCGGACAACTGGCCGACCCTGCTCTTCGCGACCTCCGTGGACCATGCCAAGTACCTGGCAGCCATGTTGAACGACCGCGGCATCCCGGCCGCCGCTGTGGACTCGACCACCAGTCCCCAGGACCGACGCCGGCGGATCGAGGACTTCCGTACAGGCCGGATCCGGGTGCTGACCAACTACGGCGTCCTCACGCAGGGGTTCGACGCGCCCGCCACCCGCGTCGTGGTGGTGGGCCGTCCGGTCTACAGCACCAACGTCTACCAGCAGATGATCGGGCGTGGCCTGCGCGGCCCCAAGAACGGTGGCAAGGACACCTGTCTGATCCTCAACGTCAGCGACAACATCGCCAACTTCGACACCCAGCTCGCATTCACCCAGTTCGAGCACCTCTGGAGCCGTAAGTGACCGACGCCTACCTCGACAGCCCTGCGCTCACCGCCGAGCAGCAGGCAGTTGTCGAGCAGCCCTGGGACGCACGCGTCCTGGTCACCGCCGGCGCGGGGGCCGGCAAGACGCATACCTTGGTGCGCCGGCTCGACGCCCTGTGTGGTCACGAGGATCTCGACCAGGCGTTGGAGGCCGCCGAGATCCTGGTGCTCACCTTCTCCCGGGCCGCTGCGCGAGAGCTGCGCGAGCGGATCGCCCGGCACGGAGAGCGGGCCCGGCGGGTGCGCGCCCAGACCTTCGACGCCTGGGCGTACGGGGTGCTCGTCCACGCCTACCCGGATCAGGAGTGGGGTGCGACCTCATTCGACGAGCGGATCCGGGCCGCAATGGGGGCCATCGAGAAGGGCGCGCTGGAGTCCGGCGACGCCGTCCCGCCCGCCCACGTGGTCGTCGACGAGGTGCAGGACCTGTTGGGCCACCGTCGGGAACTGGTGGAGGCGCTGCTCGACCGCTACCAGGACAGCTGCGGCTTCACTCTGGTCGGCGACGCCGCCCAGTCCGTCTACGGCTTCCAGATCGAGAACCTGGACGAACGCAACGACGAGATCGGCCGGTTCTTCGAGTGGCTGCGTTGTTCCTACCCCGACGACTTGGTGGAACTGCGCCTCACGGAGAACTTCCGCGCCGTCACTCCCGAGGCCCGGGTCGCGCTGGGGCACGGCCCCCGCCTCCAGCAGGTCAGTGATGCGGACGAGGCGGCGACGTACTACGACGAACTGCGGGACCTGCTCCTGGACCCGGCGAACGGGATGGGCGACCTCACCGATCAGTTCGCGTTGGACGGATTGCGGAACCTCACCGACACCTGCGCGATCCTGACCCGCGACAACCGACAGGCTCTGGTGCTCTCCGGCCTGCTCCACGAACACGGCATCGAGCACCGGCTCCGGCGATCCCTGGAAGAACGGCCGGTTCCATACTGGGTGGCCGAGTTGCTGCGCCGGACCGAGGCGGCCGGGCTCACCGAGGATCGGTTCCGTTCTCTTCTCGCGGGGATACCCTTGCCGTACGAGCCGAGCACGAGCGCTCTGTGGAAGGTTCTGCGTCGGGCCACGCGCACGACCGGGCGCAACGCGCTCGATCTGGAGCGGCTGCGCCACCTGGCTGCCGACGGCAGGTTCCCCGACGAGGCGGCCGATCCGGAGACTGCACGGATCGTCGTCTCCACCGTGCACCGGGCCAAGGGCCTCGAGTTCGACCGGGTGATCGTTCTGGCCCCGCCGACCATCGCAGAGCTCCACAAGCAGCACAAGGAAGAGCTGGACCTCCCCGCCGAGGCCCGAGCGCTGTATGTGGCGATGACCCGCGCCCGCCAGGACCTGTACCACGCACCGTCTCCCGAGTTGCCGATGGTCCGGAGGGCCGGGGGCCGAAGGAACGGGCGCAGGTACATCGGTGGGTGGCGGTCGTACGACAGGTTCGGCATCTTCGCCGAGACGGGCGACGTCTGCCGGGACGACCCACCCGGCCACGGGGCCGACGCCGTGGCGACTCAGGCGTATCTCCTGGAGCGGGTGGGTCCAGGGCAGGAAGTGGTGCTGCGCAAGCGCTATGACCTGCCGATGGGCGAGTTCCAGAGCCCGCCGTACGCGCTCGAGCACGACGGGCAGGAGATCGGTGAGGCGTCCGGGCGGTTCCGCGAGGAACTCTTCCAGGTGCAGAAGGTCAACCGCACGTGGGATCCCTGGTGGCCCGACGAGATCCGCGGCCTACGGATCGACACCCTGGAGACCGTGACGGGAAGTGTCGCCGCCAGCGCCAACGCCGGCCTCGGTGACCGAGGCGTGTGGATCGCCCCACGGATCACCGGCATCGGAATGTATCGACGGGCTGAGAACGACGAGGAGCAGGACGCATGACGGACGTGGCAGGTCGGTATTCCGAGCACTATCGGGTGCGCGACGAGGAACTCCTCGTCGGACTCCGCCGCGAGCTCCTCGGCCCCGCTCCGGACGCTCCACCGACCGACCGGGACGAGGTCCTCACCCAGGACGCGCCTGTCGACCGCTACCTGGCCGGAGTCCTCTACCCGCGTCCGGCGAACGCGGCAGCGGAGCAGCGGATCCGTGAGGACGAGGCCGAGCACGACGGCCTGGACATCGCCGCGCAGCGCAGTCGGGACAACGTCGAGGAGTCCGGTACCGCGCAGGAGGTGGGCGTCGCGGGCGCCCGCCGTCCCTCGTCCATGGGCCTGACCTTCGCGGTCGCCCCGAACATAAGCGACACGATCGTGATATCGGCACGCGGCGCCGTCTACGAACCCACCGATGCGGAGGGCAAGCCGATCCCGGCTCGTCGAGCCGAGTCGCGCACCACCTCGGACCAGAGGGAACAGTGGCGACGCAAGCAGCTTTCCCTCCCCGACACGTCCGTGGACGTGAACACACCCCATCCCGACAAAAGGTTCCCTCTCGCCGACGGAGCTGCGCTGCGCGTCAACGTCCGACGCCGCGATCCGATCACCGGCACCGTCACGATCACGGTCACTCTGGTCAACACGCATCAGGTCGGTGAGCGGGAACTCCAGGACGCGTTCTGCCTGTTCCAGTGCGGACTTGCGGTCCGTGCCTCCAACGGCTCCACCGCGTTCGTCGATCGCCCTGCGTCGGCTGCCTCGCATGACCCCGAAGTCGCCACCAGCCGACTGCTGCACCGTCACGCCCCGACCTTCGCCATCGGTCACGGCTGCGCCGCCGAATGGGACTGGACCCCACCGCCGATCGGCATGACCGACACTGTCCCGGCCGCTGTCACCGAGGTACGGAGCGAGTTCGTGCCCTCCGTGGAGGTACTGCTGACCGACTCCAACCCGGAGATCGACAGCTCCGCCCTGTCCATGCTGGGCTTGGCGGAACGGCCCGACGCCGAGGTCCTGATCGCGCTGAGGGCGCTCGCCACAGGCTATGAGAGCTGGATCCGGCGAAAGGTGGCCGAGGCGGACGCTCTGGCCGGTGGCGCGTTCGCGAAGCCCGCCCAGGATCAGGTGGAGGCCTGCCGCGAGGCGCTCGGCCGAATCCGTGAGGGCATCCGGCTGCTGGAGACCAAGTCGGACCTGATGCTGGCGTTCCGGCTCGCCAATCACGCCATGGCCGACCAGCGTGCCCGTAGTGCCTGGGTGAAGAACGGGCGGAGCGGCGCCCCCGACCGGACCGCCGGCCGGTGGCGCCCCTTCCAGATCGCGTTCGTGTTGCTCTGCCTCGCCGGCATCGATGACCCGGAACACGACGACCGAAAGATCTCCGACCTGCTCTGGTTTCCCACCGGTGGTGGCAAGACGGAGGCCTACCTCGGTCTGATCGCGCTCACGTCGTTCCTGCGCCGCATCCGAAAGGGCGCGGACGGTGGTGGCGTCACAGTGCTCATGCGCTACACCCTGCGACTGCTCACGCTGCAGCAGTTCGAGCGCGCCGCGATCCTGCTCTGCGCCATGGAGCGCATGCGCCGGGAGACGCCCGAACTGGGCCACGAGAAGTTCTCGATCGGCATGTGGGTGGGCCGTTCGGCCACCCCCAACACCCTGGAGGAGGCCGACAGAAGGCTCACCGAGCTTCAGGGCGATCTCGACAAGCGACTCGCCACCGAGAACCCCGTCCAGTTGCACGCCTGCCCTTGGTGCGGTACCCGCTTGGACGCCCGCGCCTACGAGGTCGACTTTGACACCAAGCGGATGCACGTCCGTTGCCCGGGGACCGAATGCGACTTCGTCGACGGTCTGCCGGTCCACCTGATCGACGAGGCGGTGTACGACGCCAGGCCGACGTTGGTGATCGCCACGGTCGACAAGTTCGCCTCCATGCCATGGCGCCCGGCCACCGCCGCGCTCTTCAACCGCGACGACCCGAGCGACCGCACTCCGCCGCCGGAACTGATCGTTCAGGACGAACTTCACCTGATCTCGGGACCGTTGGGTACGCTCACCGGCCTCTACGAGACCGCGGTGGACATGCTCGCCGGTCGCCCCAAGGTCATCGCCTCCACGGCGACCATCCGTCGCGCCGCCGACCAGGGCCTCCACCTCTTCGCACGCGAGGTGCGTCAGTTCCCGCCCGCCGGGTTGGACTCCCGTGACTCCTGGTTCGCCGTGGAGACTCCGCGCGAGGACAAGGCGAGCCGCCGCTACGTCGGTCTCCTGGCCCCCGGCACCAGTCAGTCCACCCTTCTGATCCGTACCTACGCGACCTTGCTGCATCGGGCCAAGCACGCACAGACCGAGGACGAGGTGCGCGACGCGTACTGGAGCCTCGTCGGCTACTTCAACAGTCTCCGGCTGCTGTCCGCGGCCGAGCTTCAGGTCCATGACGACGTAGTGGCCTACCTGGAACTGCTCGCCGAGCGTGAAGGGGCGGCCGTACGCACCGTCGCCAACTACTCGGAGCTAACGAGCCGGATCGACGCCAGCGAGATCCCCACGCGTCTCAAAGGCGTCGAGAAGAAACTTCCCGACGAGGACACCGTGGATGTCCTCCTCGCAACCAACATGATCGCGGTCGGCGTCGACGTGGACCGACTCGGCCTGATGGCCGTGATGGGTCAGCCGCAGACCACCGCCGAATACATCCAGGCCACGAGCCGTGTCGGCCGTGCCCATCCCGGTCTGGTCGCGGTCATGCTCAATGCGACCCGTTCTCGTGACCGCTCCCACTACGAGAACTTCCTGCACTTCCATTCCGCCCTCTACCGCGAGGTCGAGTCCACCTCCGTCACTCCCTTCTCCGCCCGCGCCCGCGAGCGGGGCCTGCATGCGGTGATCGTCGCCCTGGCCCGGATCCTTATTCCGGCGGCCCGAGCCAACGACGCGGCCGGCCGGGTGGATTCCTACGAGCATCTCCTTCGAGAGGACATCAAGCAGGTCCTCCTGGACCGCGTCGAAGAAGTCACCCCGGAAGAGACCAGCGCGGTAGCTCATGCCTTCGACGAGTTCGTCGACTGGTGGTGCAACGAGGCCGACACCCACGGCGGTCTGCTCTTCGAGCCTCAGAGGGGCAGTCGTACCCCCTCACTCCTGAAGCCGTACGACGACGAGTCCGAGGACGCCGAGGCGTGGCCCACGTTGTGGAGCCTGCGCGACGTCGACGCCGAGTCCGCCCTGTTCATGGAGGCATCCCGATGACCCCGCCCCCCGCGCGCCGCCGCCGGACCGGCGCAGACGGCGCCGCACCGGCGCGCAACCTGCTACGCCGTGGTGCTGTCCGTCGCGCCCAGGCGATCACCACCTACGGCGTCGGCTCGCTCGTCGCCGTCGACCAGGAATCCTTCATCGTCTCCGGCCTGGACGGGGCTGACGAGCACTGGAACACCGACGAGGCCCCCCGGATCCACGAGCGGCGCCTCGCCCGCCTCCTGGGCATCCATCACTTCCGGTTGCCGCCGGCGTCCGATGACACCAGCCGGGATGGCCTACGGGTCCGCCGATTCCCGCTCATGCACTCCTGCCCCGAGTGCAACGACCTGCGTCGGCACCGCGACTTCGCCCCTCCCCCCGGCCGGAGCATCTGCGGCACCTGTGAAGCCGACCTCGTCCCCTCCCGTTTTGTGATCGCCTGCGAGTCCGGGCACCTCGACGAGTTCCCGTACTGGCACTGGCTCCACCGCGCTTCCGGTCACGGCGCGGCAACTGCAGGACAGTGCGGTGGAACCCTCAAGCTCCGTTCATCAGGACGCAGTTCCTCGCTCCGATCCATTCTCGTCTCGTGCACCTGCGGCGTGCCCGAGGTCTCGATGGAGGGATCCTTCCGTAAGAACGCACTCAAGGATCTGGGCCTTCGCTGCCGTGGGACCCGCCCCTGGCTCGGCACGTCCGCCCCCGCCCAGACCTGCGGCCAGACCCCGCGCACCCTCCAGCGCGGTTCCTCGACCGTGTGGCAGCCGGTGCTGAAGTCGGCACTCTCCATCCCGCCGTGGAGCGACGGTCGCGCCGACCCACTCGCGGAGCACTGGGACGAACTCCGCAAGCTCAACAGCCGCGCGGAGGTGGAGATGTGCCTCAAGTTTGCCTTCAAGGGCGAGAGTCCGGTCCCGGTGGACGAGGTGATGACGCTCCTGGACGCGGAACGCGAGGAGGACCCCGACGGCGAAGACGCTCCCACCTTCGATCACCGCTACAGGGCGCTGCGCAACAAGGAGTACGACCGGCTCCGCGCCGGCAACGACGAACGGGAACGCTCCCGCGACGAGCAGTTCATCTGTGAGACCCCGCTGGGCGACACGACGGTGCTACACCCGCTCGGCGTCACGGGCCCGATGCTGGTGAAGAAGCTCCGCGAGGTGCGCGCGCTCAAGGCGTTCACCCGGCTCGCCGATCCCGACTCGACGACCGAACCGAACGAGGTCCCGCTGTCCGACTCCGACCTGCAGTGGCTCCCCGCCATGGAGGTCCACGGCGAGGGCGTCTTCCTCCGCCTGGACCAGGACCGCCTCGGAGCCTGGGCAAAGACCGTGGCGGTGGCAGCCCGGGTCGAGCGGATGCGTACCGCCCATCAACGGGTGCTGGAGCAGCGGGCCGACGATCCGAGCCGGGTCGTTCCCTCGCCCGCCACCCCGCGCATGGTGCTGCTGCACACGCTGGCCCACGTCCTCATCAACGAATGGAGCCTGGAGGCGGGCTATCCCGCGGCCGCCCTGCGCGAGCGCCTGTACGCCGCCGACGACATGGCCGGGGTACTCGTCTACACGGCGACGAGCGACTCTGCGGGCAGCCTCGGTGGTCTGGTCGCTCAGGGTGAGCCTGAGATCCTCGCACGCACCGTCCGCTCGGCCATCCGCCGTGCCGAGTGGTGTTCCTCGGACCCGCTCTGCATGGAGACCGAGGCGTCCGGTGCCGGCGGAATCAACTTGGCGGCCTGCCACGCCTGCGTGATGCTCCCGGAGACGAGCTGCGAGCACAACAACGTTCTCTTGGACCGGGCGCTGCTTGTCGGCACTCCGGGCGACCCCGCGGTGGGCTTCTTCGCAGACACAGTAGGCCGCTGATCGGCGCGATGGCCTTCGAATTCGGATGCGAACCTGTGCGCAATCCTCCGAAGGCCACGCTACAACGCCGCAGCAGGCGCACCTGCTTCGTGAGAATTCCTGTCCAGTCTGGCGCGGGCCTCACTTCATACGGCACATGCCCCAAGAAGACCCGAAACGCGAGAGGAAATGACTAGACACCAGACGAGTCCTCCCCGTCCGAGTCGCCGTCGTCAGCGCCCGCACCGACGAGCGCCTGCATTCTCTCGTCCTCCGGTGCGCGCGCATAAAGGATGTCGAAGTAGTCCTGCCACTGGGCCTTGGCCTTCGCCAGTAGACCGGCCCAGTCCGTGGCGTCCATCCCATCGCGGCGGAGTCTCTCGAGCTTTCTCGCAAATCCGGCCGGGCGCTCCAGTTTGTCGGCCACCATCAGACCCGTGACCGACCGAAATTCTGATCTCCGAACGTCGACGACGTCCCGCAGAGATTCGATGTACCTCTCGAACCGATCCACGTGATCCCAGTCAGCCGTCTTCCCTGGACGCATGAACTCAAGCACAAGCAATTGGTCTCCCGATGACAGCACCAGGTCCACTCGCGCTCTCCAAGCCTCCTCCTTGTCGAGTGTCTCCTTGTAGATTTCCTCCATCAAATTCGAGAGACCTCGTTCGACCCGAAACGTCTCCCACTCCGGAGAAATCATCCAAGGATTTTCCGCGATGTAGTCGCGGACGGCATTCTCCAACTGCCTCGCCTTGATCCTGTCTTCGAGTCCACTGATCAGGTTCAATTGACTGCGCACATGTTCTGCGGCATGCAGGGCCGTCATCACCCGCGACCTCGCCAGGATCCCGACCAGTTCTTCGGCATCCAGTTCGGCCGAGTTCGAGAGCTCGTTTATCAATTCCTTCAGGCGACCACCCTCCCAAGCACCCAAAATGGCGTTCGCGAGATCGTCGAACTGACCGTCCGACAGGACGGACACTCGCGCAACGGCGGTGAGTGCACGCTTTACAATCCTGGCCTCATACGGTTCAAGTTTTCCCAGACGACTCGAGAACGGTGCCATTCTCGTATTCATGGCACCTACCTTGGCCTCGGCACGTCGACTTTGCCAGATACGCAGAAGGGACTTCGTTCGCTCTTGCCCCCAGGTCAGGAGCGGAAGCGTCTGCTCGGAATCCCAGTTGATACGCTGCCTCTCCGTGGATATCAGATCCTTTTCTTGATCGTCTATGTAGTCGGCCTGGACGCGTCCGGACAAGTAGTTGATGGCGTGCTGAGCTCCGAAACCCCCACTGAGATTGAAGGCGAAAGGGCGCTGGGAGAGCTTATGGTGACTGAAAACCGAGACGCCCGCCAGGTCCTCTTCCTGGATCGGATCTTTGTAGAAGACGAAACGCCATCTAATCTCTTCGCCGTTCGGCAGGGACTCCACTCCCCATCCGTCTTCGACCTTCAGCCCCGAAGGAATCTGCTTTTCCTCGTAGTCGGACGGGTAATCAAATTCGATGCGCTCACTTCCACTCTCCTCGGCTATGGGTGATCCGTCCACGGTCACAGTGAAATCTTCCGCCCTCTCCATGAGCAGGAAGCGACGCGCCATACTGACCCTGAACTGGCCGGAATTGGGCGTCTTCTTGACGGTCAGGCCCTGGAGGCGAATTCGCGTGCCGTGCTGTGATTTCATTTTCTCATCCGGGCCGGAATAATCTAGAACCTCCACTTCCATGGGTGTATTGTCCGCGTATCCGGCCCCGGATCCGGTGAGCTTCTCCACGTCCAACCTGAATATCGTACGCTCACCCGTCTCCTTGCTGACAGTTTCCACATCGACAAGGTTGGCGATTCCAAAGCCCGCGAACTTACCGATCCCCTTCCTCCCCATCACCGGACGCCCGCCCGGCGTCTTCTCCCCACCCTGGGCGACACGCCGGTTGTACCCGACTTTCAGATAACGGTCCTGACACTGCTCCAAGGTCATTCCATCGCCGTTGTCGCCGATTAGAATTTCGGAACCAGAACGTACGTTGATGGGTAGCGATATATCGACCTCTGTAGCATCCGCATCCCAAGCATTTGACACCAGCTCCGCTATCGCAGCCACAGGGGATTGGTACATGTCTATTCCGAGGTGCTCGATCACCCTGCCGTGGAACTGAATCTGAAGGCGAGCAGCTTCGGTGGCCATGCGTGTTTCACTCCTGAGTATCGATGGTGCCGGGGTTCAAATACTTAGCCAGTCGGTGGTTTCTGCAAGCAACTCCCCCAACAAGCACGGGCTGTTCGGGCTGTTCGACGAGAGGGGGCTCGACAACTTGGGGGAAGACCAGACGACCTGCTGCGGTGGTGGTCAGTGGGGCAGCGTTCCGGGGGCCCGGTAGCGTAGCGAGATGTTCCCACGCACCTCGCGTCAATTGCCACAGGCCCGGCAGGGCAGATGCGTCGACCGCACCACGGCGCGGCTTCGCGTGTAGTTCCTTTGACGCCAGAGCCCGCCACGACGCCGCCGACGACTGTTCAGAGCCGGTCCGAAAATCGCCTGTACTTGGTGCTCGAGAACGAGACCGCAGATGTCGAACCCCAACTCTGCGGCGGCCACCTGCTCCGAGGCCGGAGCCTCGTCTAGAGATCGGGCCAACGCGCTACGACGACTCTTTGCCAGAGTTCGAGGGAACGGTGTTGGCCAGGTGATGGCTCTCGCTCACCAGAAGGTCACGTAGGCACCGTTCCGCCTGAGGTGTCTGTCCGACGCAACAGAGCCCGACTGCTGGGAGGAAGACTCCAAAGGGCACGGGCCCGTTGCCTCCGGAGAGTCGTCGTACGAGGCCGATCCAGGTCAGAATTCGTCCGACCTGCAAGCTTGGTCATGGTTTTGGGTGATCGCATACATGTGGCACCACGCCCGCAATCCGGTCCGGCATCGGAATGCCCCAGCCTGATCGAACAGCCAAGTCTGGCGCCGGGCATGAGCGAAGCACTCGCCGACGCGTTAACCGCCTCAGAGCAGAGGTCGCTCTCTGCAACCAACGGGGGCGAGCATCCCCACTGCCCGATCTGCGGCATTCTGCACCTTTGGCAATGAACTGATGGGATCTATTTAAGTAACGACTGTTTCAGACTCCCGATACCCTAGCCCTGTGATCCACGCAGTCGTCTTCGACGTAGGTGAGTGTCTGGTCGACGAGACCAGGGAGTACGGGACCTGGGCCGACTGGCTAGGAGTGCCTCGGCATACCTTCCACGCGATGTTCGGCGCCGTCGTCGCCCAAGGCCGCGACTACCGGGAGGTCTTCCAGGAGTTCAGGCCCGGGTTCGACCTCTACGAGGAGCGGGAGAAGCGGGCCGCTGCCGGGCAGCCGGAGTTCTTCGGCGAGGAGGATCTCTACCCGGACGTCAGACCCGCGCTCGCCGCGCTGCGGGGCCAGGGGCTCTGGCTCGGGATCGCCGGGAACCAGACCGTGCGGGCGGGGCGGATTCTGCGCGAGTTGTTCCACGACGACGTCGATCTCATCGGTACCTCGGACGACTGGGGGGCCAGCAAGCCCGACCTGGAGTTCTTCAAGCGGGTCGGTGACGCCGTGCCGTTCGCCGTCGATGAGATCCTTTACGTCGGGGACCGCTGCGACAACGACGTTCGGCCTGCTCGGCAGGCCGGTATGCACACCGCTCTTGTGCGCCGCGGGCCCTGGGCGACCATTCAGTGGAACGACGCCGAGGCCGAGGAGCTACCGACGTTCCGCGTCGAAGGGCTCGGCGAGCTACCCGATCTCGTCCGCCGGTTCAACGGCCCAGCGCACTGAGCGTCGTGGACCAGTCGTACAGGCGGTCGTCGAGGTCACGGACGCAGCGCTCGGCCTGGTGGGGCGCGAGTGCGCGGCGTACCTCTCGTACCCGGTCCATGCCGGTCGCGTACCAGGTGACCGCCAACTGGTCGAGGGCGTTGCCCGCGTACTCGCAGGCCTGCTCCGGATTGCCGGAGGCCGCTTCGACCGCTGCCAGATCGCCGTAGACCACCGAGCGTTGTTTGTCCTCGGCGGGCGTCATCGCCGTCAGGGCGTGCAGCAGACTTTCGCGGGCGTGCGGGAGGTGTCCCGCGATCATCTGGGTGTTGCCCTTGAAGGCCGCCAGCCGGGCCGGGGAGAACCAGTCCATCCACTCCGGCGACGGATGTTCGTTGCCCGCCGTCAGGACATCCTCCGCGTGGCCCAGAAGGTGCAGCGCGGTACGGCTGCTGCCCGACCTCGTCTCGCACTCGGCCTCCACCGCGTCCAGCCAGGCCAGGAACTCGGCGGATGCGGGGGCCCGTCGGGCGTAGGTACGCGCGGCCGTCATGCGCTCCAGCGCACCGTCACGGTCCGCCGCCCACCCGGGGACGAACGCCATGTGCGCGATGATCGCCGAGCCGAGCAACGCGTCGTCCGCCTCTCCCGCCGCTTGCAGGGCCAGAAGGAACGTGTCGTTGGCCGTGGTCGGCTCGCGGAGATCGAAGAACTCGATTCGACCGGCCATGAGGTAGGTCTCCGCCATCGCGGTCGCGATCTCACGACGCGTCGAGTCCGTCGCTCCCGGCAACAGGGCACATCCCAATGTCGCGTGTGCGGCGACGGCCGGGTGCAGCTCGGCCGGCGCGACCGACCAGTAGAGCCGGCGGTGGGCACGCGTCACCGCCATGAAATCGGCCCCGGCCGTCGAGGGTTGAGGTGCGACCACGGCCTTGTGAGGCATTGACGCCCGACCTCCGGTGGGCACGGGTCGCCGCGCTTGCTCCACGTGGTGTGGTCCGTCCGTACCCCATGGAGGAGTGAAACCCAATGCCTCCAGGCTCTGTCCGAGCAGGTGCACGAGTACGCGCTGGCAGTCCGGTTGCGGCCAGGGCGGGTTCTCGGACTCCCAACGGCGAACCTGTCGAGTACCGATCGACAGTCCTCGAACGCCCATCGCCTGGGCGTGTCGGGTAAGCGCGTCGGCCAGATGCTGTTGGGAGTTGTAACCCGCTGCGACGCGGGCGGCTTTGAGCCGAACGTTGCCGGTGGGCCTGGTCATGGGAGCACCTCCTGCTACGGCTCGCTCACTCTCCCACACGAAGTCCTGTTTGCGGCAGGTACTTCCACTCAAGGGGTCATCAGAGTCCTTTTCGGGCCCCTTCGGCTACCTCTTCGGGTCCTCGAATTCGCGGCCAAGTTGCTGAAAGCTGTGCGCTGTTCCCAGGACAGGAGGCAGGTTGTGCATACCCAAGAGGCCTTGGACGGAGCGATCTCCGAGTGGCTTGCACGGGCCCATCCCTCGCCCGCGCAGGCCTGGCACGAGTGGGCGGTGCAGGGCGTCGCCCTGTTACCGCTCGGCGACCGGTTCGCAGCGGTGCGGATGGCGTCCGACGAGGTGCACGCAGCCGTGGATTCGAGCGATCCGGACCAGGTCGCCGTCTGCCTCGGCCTCCTCCTCGGCGGCTCGATCATCTACGACCGCCGCGCGGCAGGTGGCACCTACTACGCCCTGATCCAGGGACACGCCGGTCTGGTCTGGGCGTACGCCGACATCGCCACGTGTCTGGGGCATGGCTCCTATCTCGGTGTCCCACGGCTCGACCGGCAGCAGTCCCCCGGCACCTATTGGCTGGTTCCGCCGCGCTACGAGGGCGATCTCTGCACCCCTCGCTCCATTACCGCCCTCGTCAAGAGAGGGCGGGCACGGCTCGTCGCCCGCTCGGAAGTCTGATTCTCCTCCGCGAAGAACCACGAAAGGAATGGTGGGCAATCCCATGACGCCTACGGCCGTTCAAGTCCCCTGGGCCATGCGGTACGTGACCGATCGGCTGCCGGTCGGGAATCCGACGTACGCGTCGGTGATGCTGGACGCGGCCTCGCAGACCGCCGTGTACAGGGACGCCGCAGGGCGGGTGGTCGAGATGGGGAGGCACGGGACGTCGAAGACGACGGGTACCACGTCGGTCTCCGGCGGCGGGGACGGGCAGCAGCCTCAGCCGCAGACACAGGACGACAACACGACCGACTACGAATCGGACTGAGACGGTGGCGTCCGTCGTGCTGGTACTCACCTCGTTGGAGGACGTCACCACGGATCGGGTCATCGAGGCTCTGAGTGAACGCGGTGCGGCCGTCGTTCGCGTTGATCCGGCGGATGTCGGCCCGGACCTCGTCTTCGGGTTCCGGCTCGGGCAACGGGGTGGCTCGGCCTGGGGCGGGCGGTTGCGAACCCCGAGCCGGGTGGTGGATGTGGAAGACGTGACCGCGGTCTACTGTCGCCGGCCGACCCCGTACTCGGCACGTTTTCGCGAGCTGCCGCGCCAGTCACGGGAGTTCGCCGTCGCCGAGGCACGTCATGGACTCGGGGGCGTGCTTCACGGCTTGCGGGGAGCGCTGTACGTCAACCATCCGTCCGCCGTGGCCCGCGCCGACTTCAAGCCCGCCCAGCTCCAGAAGTTCGCCGCTCTCGGGCTGCGGATCCCGGCGACCCTGGTCACCAACGACGTGGAGGAGGCCAGGAAGTTCGCGACCGAACACGAGCACGTCGTCTACAAGTCGTTCCGCGGGCTGCCGGCGGCCGAGGGCGGACATGTCGGAGCGATCTGGGCCCAGCGCATCGAGCCCGGTGCGCTGGACGACTCGGTCGTGGTGACCGCGCATCTTTTTCAGGCCGAGATCCCGAAGACCGGGGATGCGCGGGTGACCGTGGTCGGGCGGCGCGTCTTCGCCCAGCGGATCACGGCTCCGGACGGCGCACTGGACTGGCGCCGGGGTGACTGGAGCCGTCTCGTCCACACACCCCTGGCCGTGCCCGAGTCCGTTCGGACCGCCCTTCATGGCTACTTGGCCTCATTCGGGTTGGTCTTCGGATGTTTCGACTTCGCGCTCACCGGCGACGGCACGGCTCCGGAGGACTGGTGGGCGATCGAGTGCAACCCGAACGGCCAGTGGGGGTGGCTTCCGGACGCGCAGGCCATCGCCGACGCGTTCGCCGCGATCCTGACCAGAGAGGACACCTGAGATCTTGACGACACCGAACGCCCTCGGAACCGATGCCGCGGCGCTTCGCCGAAGGCTGGCGAAGGGGCTCGCGCGGGACGGGACAATGGGCGATCCGCGCTGGTTGGCAGCGGTGGACGAGGTGCCCCGCCATCGGTTCGTGTCGGGGTTCTACCTGCCCGCCGACGAGACCGACGAGCACGGATTGACGGTCTGGGAGCCCGTCACCGCCGATTCCGACCCCCGCCGGTGGCTGGCAGCCGCGTATTCCGATGCCACGCTGATCACGCAGTTCGACGACCGGGAGCCGGACTGGAGCGTGCCCGAGGTACGGCGCGGCGGGACGCCCACCTCTTCCTCCACTCTCCCTTCGCTCGTCCTGAGGATGTGGGTCGACGCCGATGTGCGCGAGGGGGACACGGTGCTGGAGATCGGTACCGGCAGCGGCTACTCCACCGCACTGGTCTGTGAGCGCCTCGGGTCCGCCGACGTCACGAGCATCGACGTGGATCCGAACCGCCTGGCGGCCGCGGCCGACGCCTTGTACGACTGCGGCTACACGCCGAACCTGGCCGTGTCGGACGGACGGTACGGCTACTGGCCGGAGGCGCGCTTCGATCGGATCGTGGCCGCCTGCTCGTTCCGTTCGGTGCCCGGCGCGCTCGTCGCGCAGACCCGGCCGGGCGGAAAGATCCTGCTCACGTTGTCCGGCTGGTTGTACGGCTATGCGCGCGTCCTCCTGACGGTCGCGGAGGACGGTACGGCGGAGGGGCCGTTGCTGGCGGGCACCGTCTCCTTCATGCCGGTCCGGGCACACGCCGCTCCGGCCTTCGGAAACCCGGCCCACTGGGCCGCGGGGCTGCCGGACAGGGCCAGACCGGCTCGGTACGGCCCGGAGCGGATCTCCGCCGCCGACTCGGAGGCGTTTCATCTGCGCTTCCTCGCTCAATGCGCGCTCCCCCAGACGCAGATGACCTCCGTGGGGACGCTCGTGCTCTTGGTCGACGTCGTCAGTGGCTCCGTCGCGTCACTCACGCCGTGCGACGACGGCTGGCAGGTGCGGGAGGCCGGGCCGGTGCGGCTGTGGGAGCGCGTCGAAGAGGTCGTCGAGGCCTTCGACTCCGCCGGTCGGCCCGGAGCCGAGCTGTTCCGGCTGCGGGTGGGCGGTGGTGAGCAGCGGTTGTCGAATCCTCGGATGCCCGGGCTGGAGTTGCCGAGGTCTTGAGTCCGACGACGAAGAAGGCGGTCGGAGCTGGGGGCCGAAGTCTCTCCCCGATCGACTCGGTGCGCTCGCACATCACCTGAAGCAACTCCATGCGCATTGGCCCCCATTGGCAACCCTCCTGTCTCCTGCGAGAGTTGGACTGGACAGTTAAGGCACGGGGGAGCGGGCGGGCTGTGGGGCAGAGGCGTC
Organism: Streptomyces sp. NPDC101237; assembly: GCF_044767465.1. Classification (NCBI taxonomy): domain Bacteria; kingdom Bacillati; phylum Actinomycetota; class Actinomycetes; order Kitasatosporales; family Streptomycetaceae; genus Streptomyces; species Streptomyces sp. NPDC101237. The sequence continues at coordinate 215,696 of NZ_JBIWNY010000005.1, forward strand.
GGCAAGTCCTTTTGTGCGTGTGCGCCGTCGTGCTCGCTCTCCTCGCCGTCGACAAGCCACGCAGCGCCGACGACGTCGTGGCCGCCACCCAGTTCAGCATCGCCTTCTTCGCCACCCTGCTCACCGGCGAGGCCGTGATCTTCGCGCTCACCTTCTCCGCGGCGAGTTCCTGGCCTTCCCTGCAGGCCATCGACAGCCACATCGCCTTCCGGGAGTGGGTGCTCGTCGGCTGGTTCGCCGCTCTCTTCACCGCTTGCGGGTTACTGGGCGACAGCAGGGTCAGCGCGACGTACGGCGCACTGCTGTTCCTGCTCGCCAACATCTTCGGGATCTTCTCCTTCGTTCAGCTCTTCGGACTGGCCAGCGTGGGTGGTCGTAACCGGCTGCTGCGGCGGACGCTCGCCGAGGCTCTCGGACCGGCGGGAGGAGTCGCCCGGCGACCGGCCCACGACTTCGAGAACGGTCCGGTCGTCGACGCCTATCTCAGTGCCCTCAGCCAAGCCGTGACCAGCAACGACCCGACCGAGGTCGGAAACCTCGTGGACCAGCTGGTCGAGGCCGGCGTGGCGGCGGGCGCGGCCGAGAACGCCATCGCGCTGCACATCGACGTGCTGCACCGGCTCGCCCGTGCCGCCCTGGTCAGCGGGGCCGATCCGATCCAGGCGACCACCTGCGGTCGCACGCTGATCGACTCCGTCGTCCGGCTGTGCCGGAGCCTGCCCGAGCCCGCTCCGGCGCTCGGGGCGCTCAGTCGGTACCTGGCCTGGCTGGCCAACACCTCGCTGTTGATGTCGGTCCGGGGTGTCGCCTCCAACCGGTCCGCCCGCGAGCTGGTGGCCCTGACCACCGACGCCCGGCTGAAGATCCTGCGATGCGTCGACCCGGACCCCAAGTCCGCCACCGGTCCTGACGAACTCGGCACGCTGCTCCCGAAGCCACTGCAGGTCCTGATGTGGAGTTCCGACTTCGCCGAGTTCCACGGTGCGCATCAGGCCGGGGCTCTGTACGGCGTGTACGAGATCCTCACCGGCACGAAGTTCATGGGCAACTACTGGGACGGTGCGTCGATCCTCACGCAGCTGCGCCGGGCCCTGTTCGGTGACGGCGACGCGGTGGACAACCCGGCGGCGGACGCGGCGCGCAGGGCCTTCGGATCCGTCGAGGAGTACGACCACTTCTGGGCCCTGACATCGGTGGCCGCACTCGCCACCCTGCGGGACTGCCGGGTTCCGCACCCTCCGGAGCTGGTGCGGCCCGAGTTCACACCGGATCGTCAGCTGCTGGGCGCGTACCTGCGGACGTTCGCCAGTCACCGCTACTTCGGCACGGCGGAGGGGGCACGTACGGCCCTGCTCGGGCTGGTCTCCCGTACGGCCGTGAGCGGTTCGGCGAGTGAACGCGTGCATCACCGGCGGGCCGGCCGTGCGTACCGGGTGCCGGCCCCGCAGGTGGAGCCGCAGCTCCGGCCCGCCGCCATGATCCTGGCCGTCGCCTGCCGGCTGGCTCCGCTCGTACCCGGCGGGGACGACACGGAACTGCGGACCTTCCTCGCCGCGCTGCCCTCGGTGGGACTGCGGATCACCGCCGGTCTGGCCGCCCGCGTCCTGCCCGGTGCGTCCGAGGTCGCACGGACGGATCCGGTCGAGGTCGTCGTCGTAGGGCTGAAGGTACTGACGCTGGTGGGAACCGACACCGGGGAGGGGACATGACGTTTCCGGTCGTGGACACGGCCGTCTGGCGGGAACGTATGGCCGCGCTGGAGTCCGACGCGGTGACGGCCGCCGTCATCGTGCAGTGCGATCCGAGGTGGCTGAGGCCGGAGTCCCTCGGCATGCGCAACGAGATCGACCATGCGGTCATGAAGGCCCAGTTGCGCCGTGGCGACGGTCTCGCCGTCGACCGCGTGGTCCTGCACAGTCTGCCGGTCGAGTCGGCGGCCGCCGTCGGGGCGTTCGAGGAGTGGCAGCTGCGGATGTCGGCCGCCGCTCTGCTGCTGTGCGCGGACGGCAGGCCGGCGCCCAGGATCCACCGTCTCATCCTCGCGGGTGACCGTTCGTCCGCGCCCATCCCGGATATGGTCGAACTGCTGGACAACGGCGACTGGACCGACCACCAGCGGGCCGGGCTGGCGCTGGACATCATCCATACGGTCGGCGCCACCACCCCTCTCACGGGCTACGACATGAATCTGGAAGGCCCCTTCGGCGACGCCGATCCCTCCATCTACATGTGAGCGTGGGCGCGAGCGGCCCACCAGAGACTTGGAGACCAGGTGCCTTTCTCCGCCGAACTTCCCGAGGACCACGCCTTCCTCGCCCAGGCCATCGAGTTGTCACGCCACGCGCTGGAGGACGAGGGCAAGACTCCGTTCGGTGCCCTGGTCGTCATTGACGGGGAGGTCGTCGCCACCGGCACCAGCTCGGTCGTCGAACTCCATGATCCGACCGCGCACGCAGAGGTCATGGCTCTCCGTGCCGCCGGTGGGAAGCTCGGGCGGCACCTCATGGAAGACGCCGTGATGTACTCCAGCAGCGAGCCGTGCCCGATGTGCCTGGCGGCCTGCTACTGGGCCCGGCTCCCGCGCCTCGTCTACGCTGCGACCAGCCATGACGTCGCCGTCAGCGGATTCGAGGACCTTCAGTACTATCGCGAGTTCACCGTCCCGAACGCGGAGCGGACCCTGCTTCGGGAGACCTCGGTCGGTGGTGAGACGAGGGAGATCGCAGCGGCTGCGCTGGCCGGTTGGGCCGACAAGCTGCCGTTCCCCGTGGAACCGAAGCTGTGAGCAGCTGAGGGGCAGGACGTGAGCCGTTGGCCGGCGGCGGCTCGGATTACCGAGCCGGCGGGGTCCGGGTGGGTGTCGCCCCGGCCGGTTCTGTCCATCGGAACAGTTCGTCCCGATGTGAGCATGTCTTCGTCGCGTCGGTGACGGTGGTCGCCCGGTCCGGGATGGCCAAGCGAGCGGACCGGGCCAGGAGCAGGCGGGTGCCGGGGCACGGGACGTCGACCAGGTTCCCCGTCCGTAGGTCCGGACGCGGTGTCGACTCCGGTGCCGGGCCGCCGGCCTCACACCCCCCGCAACCCCCGATCCGCGAACCCGATCAGCCACTCGAAGCTCTCGTCGATGTCCACGGACCACTGGAACGCGTTGCCCGCCTGCAGGGTCGCGTAGCCGTGGCAGAGGCTGCGGAGGGTGCGCAGGGCGTGGTCCACGGCGGGCTCCGGGATGTCGTAGCCGCGCAGGACCGCCGTGAAGGATTCGAGGAGGCGGGTGCCCGCGGCGGCGAGCGGGTCGTCGGGGCCGGTCGGTTCCATGCCGATGGTGGCGGCGTAGCGGCCGGGGTGTTCCAGGACGAAGGCGCGGAAGGCGCGGGCCGCCGCCGCGAGGGCGTCGCGGCCGGCGTAGCCCTGGATCGCACCGCCGACGGCGTCGGCCGCCTCGTTCAGGGCGAGGACAGCGATGCGGCGGGTGAGGTCGTCCTGGCCGCCGACGTGCTTGTAGAGGGACGGGGTGCGGACGCCGAGCCGTTCGGCGAGGAGGCCCATCGTGAAGGAGGCCAGGCCCACCTCGTCGGCGAGGGCGGCGCCGGCCGCGACGACGGCCGCCGGGTCCAGGCCTGCCCTAGGCACGGGCGGCGTCCGACGGGAGGGATCGCAGGAAGGAGAGCATGAGGGAGGCCACCTGGTCGGGGAACTGGTCGTGCGGATAGTGTCCGGCGCCCTCGATCATCTCAAGGCGGCCGAGGCCGGAGGGCAGGGCCGTGACGATCGCCGAGCCCTCGGCGTGCGGGTCGGCCCAGTCGGGGTCGAGCGTGCCCATCACGACCAGGACCGGGCAGCGGACGTTGCCGAGCTGGGCGCCGGCGTCGGCGGGGGTGGTGCGGCCCATGCCCTGCAGGGCCTTCATCCGGCCGGGCTCGCGCAGCAGGGCGTCGATGCGGGCGAGCCGGTCGGTCCAGTCGGCGGGCTTCACGCCGGGGCAGGCCACGTCGAGGTACGAGCGCCAGAGCGCCGCGCTGCCGAACAGGCCGGTGCCGAGGAGTCGCAGCATGCCCTGCCGGAAGCGCCTGACCCGCAGGTCGCCGAGGCGGACCGACTGCTTGCGGGTGAACGGCGCCAGCTCGACGACGGCGGTGATCAGGGAGGGTTCCAGGGCGGCGGCGATGGTCGCGGCGCCGCCGGAGATCGAGTGGCCGACCAGGACGGCCGGGCCGCCCAGGTGGCGGACGACGGCGAGCAGGTCGCCGGCGATGGCCGTGCGGCTCCAGTCCGTCCAGCCGGCGTCGGACTCGCCGCAGCCGCGCAGGTCGACCGCGGCGACCCGGTGGCCCGCGGCCACCAGCCGCGGGATCACGGCACGGTAGGCGTCGCGGCTGTCGCCCATGCCGTGGGCGAGGACGATCAGCGGGCCGGAGCCCGTGACCTCGTAGGCGATCGTGCCGCCGTCGACTGCAAGGTGCTCGGTCATGACATCCCTCCGGTTGGCTAATCTTGTTAGCTAAAAGCTAAGGCCGTTAGCCCATGCTGTCAACGGTGGATTCCTCGTGAACGTCCGGGAGAGGGTGGGGTGACTCAAGTCGGGCCCGGCTGAACGAGGTTGACTTGGCCTCGGTCGAAGGGAGAAGGTCACGAGGCCGCGCGTGTGCCGGTCGTCCGATGAACCGATGGTCCGGCCCGCGCATCTCCCATTGCGCCAACGCCATTTGATCCTCCGAGGTCCGGGGACTTCTTCATGAGAACAAGCAATCCGAGACGCGGGTCCGCGTCGAGGCTCCGTCGTACGGCCCTGCTCAGCACGGTCGCCGCGCTCGCCATCGGCGGCGGTGCGGCCGTCCCGGCGCCGGCGCTGGCCGCCGGCGGCACCGCGGGTGAAGTGAGCGGTCTGCAGCGGGACTTCGCGGCCGCCGCCGACGCGTACCACGTCCCGCTCCAGGTGCTGCTGGCCGTGGCCTACCAGGAGTCCGCCTGGGACGCGCACGCCGGACAGCACAGCACCGACGGCGGCTACGGGCCGATGCACCTGACGGACGTCACCCCGGCGATGATGGCCGGCGGGGCCGCCGGTGCGGCCGGGCGCCAGGACCTGAAGCGGATGGCCGCCGCTCCGGCGCTGCACACCCTGCGGGCCGCCGCCGAGCTGACCGGTCTGCCGGCGGAGCGGCTGCGTACCGACCCGGCCGCCAACATCCGTGGCGGTGCGGCGCTGCTCGCCTCCTACCAGAAGGACGTGACCGGCTCCGTCGCCGCGGGACCCGGCAACTGGTACGGCGCGGTGGCCCGTTACAGCCAGGCCGCCGACCGGCAGGGTGCCGCCGCCTTCGCCGGGCGCGTGTTCGCCACCATCAGGAAGGGCGTCGGCCGTACCACCGCCGACGGCCAGCGGGTGCGGCTGGCGGCCGACGGCGATGTCGTTCCGGCCACCGCCCAGTTGAAGGCCCTGGACCTCAAGTCCGCGGCGGACACCGCGACCGAGTGCCCGGCCACCGTCGCCTGCACCTTCGTCCCGGCGGCGGCGTCCAACGGGCAGGTCTCCAACCGTCCCGCCAACGGCATCCGGATCGACAGCATCGTCATCCACGACACGGAGACGTCGTACGACACCGCCGTCAACCTCTTCCAGCAGCCGGGCGGCTCCGCCGCGCACTACGTGATGCGGTCCTCGGACGGCGCGGTGACGCAGATGGTGCCGACGAAGGACCTCGCCTTCCACGCGGGCAACTACTCGACCAACATGCACTCGATCGGCATCGAGCACGAGGGCTACGCCGCGCACGGCGCCACCTGGTACACCGAGGCGCAGTACGAGGCCACGGCCGACCTGGTGAAGTACCTCTCCGAGCGGTTCGGCATACCGCTGGACCGCGAGCACATCGTCGGGCACGACAACGTTGCCGGACCGAACTCCTCCCTCGTCTCCGGCATGCACTGGGACCCGGGCCCGGCCTGGGACTGGAACCGGCTGATGAGCCTGCTCGGCGTGCCGGCGCGGCAGCACGGCGTGGGCCCGGTCGGCTCGGTGGTCACGATCGCCCCGCGGTTCGAGACGAACCTGCAGACCGTGCAGATCTGCCCGTCCGACGACCCGACCGGCGCGACCACCGCGTGCACCGAGACGCAGCAGGCGTCCGCCTTCCTGTACCTGCGCACCGCGCCCAGTGACACCGCACCGCTCTTCGGGGACCAGGCGCTGCACCCCGGCGCGGCCGGCACCGACCGGATCAACGACTGGGGTGCCATGGCCGCGGCCGGGCAGCAGTTCGTGGTCGCCGACAAGGACGGCGACTGGACCGCCGTCTGGTACGGCGGCTCGAAGGTGTGGTTCCCCAACCCGCACGGCTGCAACACGACGCCCGCCCACGGCGTGAAGGTGATCACGGCCGCCGGCGCCTCGCCGGTGGCGGTGTACGGCTCCAGCTACCCGGACGCCGCCGAGTACCCGGCGGGCCTGTCGCCTTCCAAGCAGGCGCCGCTGAGCATGTACACCGTGCCGGCCGGCCAGGCCTACGTGGCCACCGTGGCGCCGTCCCTCACCGACGACTACTTCCCGTCCAGCGGCAGGGTCGTCACCGGCGCCAAGGCGATGTACACCATCCAGTACAACCACCGGGTGGGTCTCGTGTACGCCTCGGACGTCACGGCGACCGACGGCTGACGCTCCCACGGCCGTACACCGTGGGCGAGGCGGTGCCCGGGAGGCCGCGGTCTCCCGGGCACCGCTGTGCCGTACCTGGCATGTACCTGCGTGACCGCGGTGCCAGGATGAGGGCATGACGACGGTCAACGGGGAAGCAGCGGTCGGGTTCGAGGGTGTGCGGGAGGCGTTCCGCGCCGGTTTCGAGGAGCGCGGGGACGTCGGGGCCGCCCTGTGCGTGTACCGGGACGGACGGCCGGTGGTGGACCTGTGGGGCGGGGTCGCCGATCCGGAGACGGGGCGGCCCTGGGAGCGGGACACCCTTCAGCTGGTGTACTCGGCCACCAAGGGAGCGACCGCCACCGCCGCGCATCTGCTGTCCCAGCGCGGGGAGTTGGACCTGGACGCCCCGGTGGCCGCCTACTGGCCGGAGTTCGGCGCGCACGGCAAGGCGGACATCCCGGTGCGGTGGCTGCTGTCGCACCGGGCCGGGGTGGTCACGGTCGAGCCGCCGGTGCCGCTGGCGGAGGCGCTGCGGTGGCGGCCGATGACGGACGCGCTCGCCGGGCAGCGGCCCGCGTGGCAGCCGGGGACCGCGCACGGCTACCACGGGCGGACCTTCGGCTGGCTGGTCGGCGAGGTGATCCGGCGGGTCAGCGGGCGCACGCCGGGACGGTTCTTCGCCGAGGAGGTGGCCGGGCCGCTCGGGCTGGACTTCTTCATCGGCCTGCCGGACGCGGAGCGCGGCCGGGTCAGCCGGATGGTGTACCCGAAGCCGGAGTACGACCTGAGCGCGCTACCGCCGGCGGCCGTTCCGCCACAGGCGCGGGAGTTCGTGGCCGCGTTGCAGGATCCGGGGTCGCTGCACAACCGGGCGTTCGCCGTCACCGAGCCCGCCGAGATCGACTTCAACTCCCCCGCGGTGCAGGCCGCGGAGCTGCCCTCGTCCAACGGGATCGGGACCGCGCGGGCGCTGGCGCGGATGTACGCGGCGCTGATCGGAGAGGTCGACGGGGTACGGCTGTTCACGCCGGAGACGCTCGCGTCGGCGACCGCCGAGCAGGCCGCCGGGGCGGACCGGGTCATCATGGTCCCGACCCGGTTCGGGTCCGGGTACATGCTGCCCGTGGAGACGTCCCCGCTGACCGGTCCGCGCGCGTTCGGGCATCCCGGGCGGGGCGGCTCGCTGGCCTTCGCCGATCCCGGACACGGCATCGCCTTCGGTTACGTCATGAACAGCATCGTCGAAGGTGCCGAGGACCCGCGCGCGGCCGCCCTCGTCGAGGCGGTACGGGAGGCGCTGGGCCGGTAGCGGGACACCCCGTCCGGACGCGCGGGGAATTCCCTGAAACATTTTCCCGGGCCCACCGCATCAGTGAGGTGTGACGGCAGAGCGCCGCAGGCGGGGGAGGTTCGCACATGGGTCAGGCGACCAGGGAGGACTTCGTGGCGTTCGCAGCGGCGCGGACCGGGCACCTGTACCGGTCCGCGTGCCTGCTCACCGCGGGGGACACGCATCTGGCCGAGGACCTGGTGCAGGAGACCCTCGGCCGGATCTACCTGCGGTGGAGCCGGGTCTCCCGGGTCGAGAACCCCGCCGGGTACGCGCAGACCGTCCTGACCCGGACGTTCCTCGCCCACCGGCGGCGGTTCAGCAGCAGCGAGCGGGCCAGCGACTCGTTCCCCGACCTGGCCGCGGCCGGCGCCGATCCCTCGCTGCGCCTGACCCTCCTCGACGCGCTCGCGGGGCTGCCCGCCAAGGACCGGGCCGTCGTCGTCCTGCGGTACTGGGAGGACCGTTCGATACACGAGACCGCGGACGTTCTCCACGTGAGTTCGGCCGCCGTCCGCACCCGGTGCGTGCGCGCTCTCGCCCGGCTGCGGGACCTGCTGGGCGAGGACCTCGCCGAGTACGCCCGCCCCTGACATCAAGTGCATCGACCTTGTGGAGACGGTGGTTCGCCATGCCCATCGACCGACAGAACACGCAGCGGCCGGACTTCGAACGGCGGCTCTCCGACGCCCTGCACGAGACCGGCGCCGCCTTCGACGCCGACCGGAGCACGCTCGTGGCCGCCGGTACGGAACGGGGCCGGCGGCTGCGGCGGGGGCGCCGGGCCGCGGTGCTGGGGAGCGTGGCGGCTGTCGCGCTGGTGGGGGTGGGCGGCGCCCTGGTGGTGTCGGACGGCGGGTCCTCCGACCGGTCGCCGGCCTCCGTGACCGGCACCCCGAAGCCGTCCGGCGCCGCCTCCCCCGCGCCGGTGACCGCCCGTCAGATGATCAGCACCCTCGAAGCGCTGCTGCCCGAGGGCAGGTTCAGCAAGGCGCAGGGGCGGGGGGTGGACGAGCACGAGCCGCTGGTGGCGCCGTACGCGCAGGTCGTGTACGACGACGGGCACGGCGCCGCCGCGGTCAGCGTCACGGTGAACCGGGTGGCACCGGGCGGGTACGACGCCCGGCAGGCCGTCCGCTGCCCCGACAAGGTGTTCACACCGTACGACAGTTGCGCGACCACCCGGCTGCCGGACGCCTCCGTCGTGACCGTCGTCCAGGGGTACGAGTATCCCGACCGGCGGGTGGACACCAAGCTCTGGACCGCCGCCCTCGTCACCCCCGACGGCCGGCACGTCTCCGTGAGCGAGTGGAACGCCCCCGCGGAGAAGGACGCGCCGATCAGCCGGGACCGCCCGCCGCTGTCCCCGGCGCAGTTGAGGAAGCTCGCGGCGGCGCGGGAGTGGCGGGGCGTGGTCGACGCCATCCCCAAGGACCCTCGGCAGACCCAGGAACCGCCGATTCCGCAGGGTGACGGCAAGGCGCTCCGGCACACCCTCGTCTCGCTGCTGCCCAAGGGGCTGAAGGTCGTGGCGCACGGGGCCGACGACGACACCCGGTTCACCTACCTCGTCGTCGACGACGGCCGGGGCAGGAGTCTCGTCCAGATCAATGTGCAGCCGGACATGTCGGCCGTCGCGGGGAAGTTGTTCGGCGCCGGGTCCGAGACCCTGCCCGACGGCACCCTGGTCGCCGAGCGGAAGGGGCCCGGGGAGAAGGGCGGCGACGGGGTCGTCATGTGGACCGTGGACACCCTGCGCACCGACGGGTTCCGGGTGGTGATCAGTGCCTTCAACTCCGGCTCCCAGGAGACCGCCGCGACCCGCGCCGCACCGGCGCTGACCGTGAAGCAGCTCCGTGCCGTCGCGCTCAGCCCCGAGTGGAGGCGGTGACCGGTTCGTGTCGCCTCCGGGTTAGCCTCGGGAAAGCAGGCAGAAGGTGACAGAAGGAGTCAGGCATGGCCAGGGTTCCCGGTTCGGTGATCGCCGCGGGTGGGCTCGTCGGAGGGTACGGCGTGGCCCGGTGGACGAAGAAGCGGCCGCTGGGCGGGGCCGTGCTGGCCGTCGCCGGGGCCGCCGCGGCGCAGCAGTGGCGGCAGCGGGCGGGCGGTAAGGCCGCCGGGGCGCTGACCGTGGCGTACGTCGCTGCCTTCGCCGGTTCGCATCCGCTGGCGAAGAAGGTCGGCGCCTGGCCGTCGGTGTTCGGCGTGGCCGGTGCGGTGGCCCTGGCGTCCTGGGCGGTCGCCGACCGGCGCGCCTGAGCCGGACCCGGCGGCCACCCACCCCTCACCCGCGTCGACAACGCTGCGGGTCAGTACACCTGGGACGCCTCCGCGCCGCGGAACGCCCGGCGGTAGGCCTGTGGGCTGGTGCCGACGACTCTGCGGAAGCGTTCCCGGAACGCGGTCGGGGAGCCGAAGCCGGACTGGGCCGCGATGCGTTCCACGGGGTGCGCCGTGGTCTCCAGCAGGTGCTGCGCCCGGCGCACCCGCGCCCGGTGCAGCCATTGCAGCGGCGTCGTGCCGGTCTGGTCGCGGAAGCGGCGGTTGAGGGTGCGGGTGCTCATGCCGGCGCGGGCCGCGACCTCCTCCAGGGTCAGGTCCCGGTCGCAGTGGTCCTCCAGCCAGGCCAGCAGCGGCTCCAGGGTGGTGCCGGCCGGGGCGGGCGGCTGGTCGTGGACGATGAACTGGGCCTGGCCGCCCTCCCGTTCCAGCGGCATGACGGACATCCGGGCGGTGTGTGCGGCGACCGCCGAGCCGTAGTCGGTGCGGACCATGTGCAGGCACATGTCCATGGCCGCGGCGGCGCCGGCGGAGGTCAGCAGCCGGCCGTTGTCGACGTAGAGGACGTTCGGGTCGACGTCGATGGCCGGGTGCAGCGCGGCCAGGGCGTCGGCCGCGGCCCAGTGGGTGGTGGCGCGCAGGCCGTCGAGGAGGCCGGTGGCCGCGAGGACGAACGCGCCGACGCAGACCGACGCGATCCTCGTGCCGTTCGCCGCGGCCGCGCGCAGCGCGTCGGCGACCTCGTCCGGGAGCGCGTACGCGGGATCCGCGACGCCCGGCACGATGATCGTGTCCGCCTCGGCCAGCGCGTCCAGTCCGTACGGCGCCTTCACCGTGAACGCGCCGCCGGCCGCGGTCACCTCGCCCGCCCGCCCGCACACCCGGACCCGGTAGGCGTCCCGGCCGTCGGGCAGCCGGGCCCAGCCGAAGGTGTCGATCGGGATCGCGAAGTCGGAGGGGATGACCTGGTCCAGGACGAGTACCGCGACGGTGTGCATGGCAGGAACGTAGCCGCTCGACGGGATTCCGCCAATCCCCGTCCACTCTTGCCCGTACGGCGACACGGGTGCTGGCGAGAATCCGTCGACCGGTGTCAGTATTGCCGCTTCTGCATGATCCTCCGGCCGCCTACGGTCGTGGCCGTGACCAAGTTCCTCCTCGCCGTCCATGTCCTCGCGGCGATCGTCGCGATCGGTCCCGTCACCGTCGCCGCCAGCATGTTCCCGCCCGCCGCCCGCCGGGCCGTCGAGGCACCGGACGACGTCCGGGCCCAGGAGACCCTGCGTCTGCTGTACCGGATCTGCCGGGTGTACGCCGTGGTCGGCGTCGTCGTCCCGGTGTTCGGGTTCGCCACGGCGAGCAGCATGCACGTGCTGGGCAGCGCCTGGCTGATCATCTCCATAGCGCTCACCGCGCTCGCCGCGGCCGTCCTCGCCGTGCTGGTGCTGCCCCGGCAGGGCGCCCTGCTGGAGAGCGGCGGCGGGACCCGGGAGGCCACCGCCCGACTCGCCATGTTCACCGGGATGTTCAACCTGCTCTGGGCGGCCGTGACGGTCCTGATGATCGTACGGCCGGGGTCGACGACCGGCGCCTGATCCGGTCCGTCTCCAGACCTCCCGCGGACCGGTCGCGGGGCCCCGGGAGGGTGGCGGGTTTGCTCCACCCGTGGGGCCTGACCACCCGTTCGGCCGCATGCGGGCGGCTCAGGGCTTCTCTCGCGGCCGGGAGCCGCCAGGATGGCCCGAGGATCACGCCATGGTGCGGGCGAACCGCGAGCGTCTGGAGACACACACCGGTGACCGTTGTCAACGACCCCGAGCCCTCCGCCGTCCCCCATTACGACAGCGAGGTGCCGCTGCGAGGCCGGCAGCCCGGCAATGTCGTGGTGAAGTGGCTGACGACCACCGACCACAAGACGATCGGCACGCTGTATCTGGCCACCTCGTTCGCGTTCTTCCTGATCGGTGGCGTGATGGCGCTGCTGATGCGCGCCGAGCTCGCCCGACCGGGTCTGCAGATCATCTCGAACGAGCAGTACAACCAGGCGTTCACGATGCACGGCACGGTGATGCTGCTGATGTTCGCGACGCCGCTGTTCGCGGGCTTCACCAACTGGATCATGCCGCTGCAGATCGGCGCGCCGGACGTCGCGTTCCCGCGGCTGAACATGTTCGCCTACTGGCTGTACCTGTTCGGCTCGACCATCGCGGTCGGCGGTTTCATCACGCCGCAGGGCGCGGCGGACTTCGGCTGGTTCGCGTACTCGCCGCTGTCGGACGTCGTCCGCTCGCCGGGCATCGGCGCCGACATGTGGATCATGGGTCTGGCCTTCTCCGGGTTCGGCACCATCCTCGGCGCGGTCAACTTCATCACCACGATCATCTGCATGCGCGCACCCGGCATGACGATGTTCCGGATGCCGATCTTCGTGTGGAACGTGCTGCTGACCGCCGTCCTGGTCCTCTTCGCGTTCCCGGTCCTCGCGGCCGCGCTGTTCGCGCTGGAGGCGGACCGGAAGTTCGGGGCGCACGTCTTCGACGCCGCCAACGGCGGGGCGCTGCTGTGGCAGCACCTGTTCTGGTTCTTCGGCCACCCGGAGGTGTACATCATCGCGCTGCCGTTCTTCGGCATCGTGACCGAGGTGCTGCCGGTCTTCTCCCGCAAGCCGGTCTTCGGCTACATGGGCCTGGTCGCGGCGACGATCGCGATCGCGGGTCTGTCGGTGACGGTGTGGGCGCACCACATGTACGTCACCGGCGGTGTGCTGCTGCCGTTCTTCTCCTTCATGACGTTCCTGATCGCGGTCCCGACCGGCGTGAAGTTCTTCAACTGGATCGGAACGATGTGGAAGGGCTCGGTGTCGTTCGAGACGCCGATGCTGTGGGCCACGGGCTTCCTCGTGACGTTCCTCTTCGGCGGTCTGACCGGTGTCATCCTGGCCTCGCCGCCGCTGGACTTCCACGTCTCGGACTCGTACTTCGTGGTGGCCCACTTCCACTACGTGGTCTTCGGCACGGTCGTCTTCGCGATGTTCGCCGGGTTCCACTTCTGGTGGCCCAAGTTCACCGGCAAGATGCTCGACGAGCGTCTCGGCAAGATCACCTTCTGGACGCTGTTCGTCGGCTTCCACGGCACCTTCCTGGTCCAGCACTGGCTGGGCGCCGAGGGCATGCCGCGCCGGTACGCCGACTACCTGGCGGTCGACGGGTTCACCGCCCTCAACACGGTGTCGTCGATCGGTTCGTTCCTGCTCGGCCTGTCGGTCCTGCCGTTCCTCTACAACGTGTGGCGGACCGCCAGGTACGGCAAGCCGGTCGGCGTCGACGACCCGTGGGGCTACGGCCGTTCGCTGGAGTGGGCGACGTCCTGCCCGCCGCCGCGCCACAACTTCGTCACCCTGCCGCGGATCCGCAGCGAGTCCCCGGCGTTCGACCTGCACCACCCGGACATGGCCCTGGCCGAGGCCGAGGCCCACGGCGTGCACTCATGACCGACGCGGGACATCGCGTGGGCGGCGGGCCGCGCCGGGGAACCGGCCAGGACCTCGGCAACCAGGTGGAGGGATACCTGCTGTGGCGGGCCCGGATCGCCGAGGCCGAACAGCGGGCGCGGGAGTTCACCCGCCGTATGGACTGGCTGACCACGTCCCAGCGCGACGAGATCGAACGCCACTACGTCGACGACAGCCTGCGGCGGGCCCGGCAGGACCTGGAGCGGGTCGCCGCCCGCGCGGTGTCCCTGCGGGGCGAGTACGAGCGGCGCTACCGCGTGCTGCGGGCCCGCTGCGCGGGCTGGACGCTGGCCGTGTGCGGGGGCGCCGCCTTCCTGGCGGCCGCGGTGTCACTGGGGCGCTGAGAGCCCCTTCGCGCCGCCCGCCGGGGCCGCCGTGAGCGGGGTGGCGATGTCCTCCAGCGACCGCCGCTCCGCGTTCACCGCGCAGACCGCCGCCACCAGCCCGGCCGCGCACATCAGGCCCGCGCCGATCCCGAAGGCCAGGACCGTGTCGGAGACCTTGCCCGTGGTCGTCAGGTCGGCGAACAGGAGCGGGCCGCTGATGCCGCCGGCCGCCGTGCCGAGCGCGTAGAAGAACGCGATCGACATCGCCCTGGTCTCCATCGGGAAGATCTCGGAGACCGTCAGATAGGCGCTGGAGGCTCCCGCCGAGGCGAAGAACAGCACCCCGCACCAGCACGCCGTCAGCGTCCCCGCCGTCAGCACGCCCTGGTCGAACAGCCACGCCGTGAGGAACAGCAGCACCCCCGACAGCAGGTACGTCGACGAGATCATCACCCGCCTGCCCACGGTGTCGAAGAGCTTGCCGAGCAGCAGCGGGCCCAGGAAGTTGCCGACCGCGATGACCACGAAGTAGTACCCCGTGTCGCCGGTCGGCACGTCGAAGAACGTGGTGAGGATCGTCCCGAAGCCGAAGGTGATCGCGTTGTAGAGGAACGCCTGGCCGATGAAGAGGGAGAAACCGAGGACGGCCCGGCGCCGGTAGTCGTGGAAGACGGTGCGGGCGATCTCGCCGAAGGTGACGCCGGAGCGCTGGTGGATGACCAGCTCCTTCTCCGGTTCCGGCAGCGGTTCGCCCTTCTCGGCCTCCACCCGGCGCTCGATCGAGGAGACGATCTCCTCCGCCTCCTGTTCCCTGCCGTGGATCAGCAGCCAGCGCGGGCTCTCCGGGACGTTGCGCCGTACCAGCAGGATGACCAGGCCCAGCACCACGCCCAGCGCGAACGTCAGCCGCCAGCCGACGTCCTTGGCCAGGAAGTCCGTGTTCAGCGCGACGATCGAGAGCAGCGAGCCGCCGACCGCGCCCACCCAGAAGCTGCCGTTGATGGCCAGGTCCACACGACCGCGGTAGGAGGCCGGGATCAGTTCGTCGATCGCGGAGTTGATGGCCGCGTACTCGCCGCCGATGCCGAAACCGGTCAGGAAACGGAAGATGAAGAACCACCACGGGGCGAAGGAGAGCGACGTCAGGGCGGTGGCGGCCAGATAGACCACCAGGGTGATCATGAAGAGTTTCCTCCGGCCGTGGCGGTCCGTCAGCCGGCCCCAGAAGAGCGCTCCGACGCAGGCGCCCGCCACGTACAGCGCGGCGGCCAGTCCGGTCACCTGGGACGAGGAGATCGCCAGTCCGCTGCCCGGCTCCGACAGGCGGCTCGCGATGTTGCCGACGACCGTGACCTCCAGGCCGTCCAGGATCCACACCGTGCCCAGGCCGACGACGATCGTCCAGTGCCAGCGGGACCAGGGCAGCCGGTCCAGGCGGGCCGGGATCCGGGTGGTGATCGTCCGGCCGGAGCCGTCCGCCCCGTGCACGCCCACGTCCGCACCCATAGCCATCCGCGCCTCCTCGACCGGGAAGGGAACCGACATCCTGGCTCGGGTGCCCCGCCCCCGGCGGTCGAAGCGCCCTACGCGCCCAGCGCCCGCGACACCGTGAAGATCAGCACTCCGGCCAGCGACCCCACCACCGTGCCATTGATCCGGATGAACTGCAGATCACGTCCGATGTGCGCCTCGATCTTCCGGGTGGTGTGCTCGGCGTCCCAGCCGGCCACCGTCTCAGTGATCAGGGAGGTGATCTCCGTGCGGTACGTCGACACCACGTGCACGGCCGCGCCCTCCACCCAGCTGTCGACCTTGTCCTGGACCTTGGCCTCGCCCGCCATCCGGGCCCCCAGGGAGATCAGCGAGGCGCGCACGCGCAGCCGCAGCTCGCTGCGCTCGTCCTCGGCCGCCGAGACGATCATGGACCGTACGGCCGTCCAGGCGGACGCGATCAGGTCCTGCACCTCGCCGCGGCCCAGCACCTCGCCCTTGAGCCGCTCGACCCGTGCCCGGGTCTCGGTGTCGGACTGCAGGTCGTTCGCGAAGTCGGCCAGGAAGCGGTCGAGGGCGCCGCGCGCCGGGTGCGAGGGCATGTCCCGCATCTCGGTGCAGAAGCGCAGCAGTTCCTTGTAGACGCGCTCGCCGACCTTGCGGTCCACGAACCGGGGCGTCCAGCCGGGCGCGCCGCCCTGCACGGCGTCCATCACCGAGTCCGCGTGCAGCTCCAGCCAGTCGTGCGCGCGGCCGACCACCAGGTCCACGACCCGCCGGTGACCGCCGTCGGCGACGACCCGGTCCAGCATCTTGCCGATGCCCGGGGCGATCTCCTGGGCGTCGGCCCGCCGGGTGATCGCCTCGCCGACCACCGCCTGCACGTCGGAGTCGCGCAGCACGGTCAGGGCACCGCGCAGCGCGGTCGCCAGTTCCGCGGTGACCCGGTCGGCGTTCTTCGGCTCCGCCAGCCACGCGCCGAGCCGGCCCGCGATGCCGACGGCACGCAGCCGCTGGCGCACGACGTCCCCGGAGAGGAAGTTCTCGCCGACGAACTCGCCCAGCGAGACGCCCAGCTGGTCCTTCTTGGTCGGGATGATCGCGGTGTGCGGGATCGGCAGGCCGAGCGGGTGCCGGAACAGGGCCGTCACCGCGAACCAGTCGGCGAGCGCGCCGACCATGCCCGCCTCGGCCGCCGCCGCCACGTAGTCCGCCCAGGAGCCGGCGCCCGCGCCGGACGCCCACCTGGCCAGCACGTACACCAGGGCGACGAACAGCAGCAGGCCGGTCGCCGTCGCCTTCATGCGCCGTACCCCTTGCCGGCGCTCCTCGTCGGCGGGGGTGAAGGCGTTCATGGACTTGTAGGACGGGGCGCTGTCCGTCCCGCCGTCCGGCGTCTTTGTACGTTCCGCCATCTGCTCCACCCGTTCGCAGCGGTCCACCCTCTTGGTGATCCCGCACATAGTGTCCCTTCCTGGCTTACTCCTGGAACGGAACGGGAGTTCCCACCGTCTGTCTCTTCGGAAAACTCCGGCAGGTCCGCGCGACGGCGCCCTGCCCGTCGTTCGAGGAGAACTGAACACGCATGCCCCGGCGTCACCACGGTTACGCCCTGCTCAGTGCGGTCGCCGCGCTGATCGTGGCCTTGTCCGCCGCCCTCTACGCCGGTGTGGCCGCCGGCGGCACCTCCCCGCGCGCCGCCGCCCCGGACGGCGGCCGCCGTCACGGTGTCTCGGCGGCACCCGTCTCGGCCGGCACCTGGGTCGGCGCCTGGTCGGCGTCCCCGGTGGGCGGCGAACCCGGCACCGAGACCGAGGGGCTGGCGGGCCGCTCGGTGCGCAACGTGGTGCACCCGACCGCCTCCGGTACGAGTGCCCGGATCACGCTCTCCAACCTGTACGGGCAGTCGGCGCTCACCTTCTCCCACGCCTCCGTCGCCCTCGCGGCCGGTCACGGCACGGCGGCCGCCGACGCCGGGACGCTGCGGCGGCTCACCTTCGGCGGCGCGGCGTCCGTCGTGGTCCCGGCGGGCGGGCAGGTGGTCAGCGACGCGGTGCCGATCCGGGTGGAGCGCGGTGACGACGTGCTGGTCACGACGTACTCGCCGACGCCTTCCGGGCCGGTCACCTACCACCCGCGGGCCCGTCAGACGTCGTACGTCGCGGACGGCGACCACACGCAGGACGCGGGCGCGGACGCGTACACCGGGCAGACGCCGTACTGGCGGTACCTCACCGCGCTGGACGTGCTCAGCGACGACTCCGCCGGCACGGTCGTGGTGTTCGGGGACTCGCTGACCGACGGCATCACCTCGACGGTGGGGGCGAACCGGCGGTGGCCGGACGTGCTCGCGGGGCGGCTGCGGCAGGCCCTCGCGGCGGGGGCCGCCGTGCCGCGCTACAGCGTGGTCAACGAGGGGATCAGCGGCAACCAGGTCCTCGCGGACGGGCTGGGGCGGCCGGCGGAGAACGAGAGCGGGGTCGGGCGCTTCGGCCGTGACGTCCTGTCCCGTCCGAACGTCAGGGTCGTCGTCATCGACCTCGGGATCAACGACATCCTGCGCAACCGCCGGCTGGCCGACCCGGACGCGGTCGTCGCCGGGCTGCGCACGCTGGTCCGTGCGGCTCATGCGCGCGGGATCAAGGTGGTGGGGGCGACGCTGATGCCGTTCCAGGGGCATCTGGGCTGGTCACCGGCCAAGGAAACGGTTCGCCAGGAGATCAACGCGCGGATTCGGTCGGGGCGGGTGTACGACGCGGTGACCGACTTCGACAAGGCGCTGCGGGATCCGTACGCGCCGAACCGGCTCCGGCCGTACTACGACTCCGGGGACCGTCTCCACCCGAACGACAGCGGTTTCGCGCGGATGGCGGAGGTGTTCGCGTTGGCGGATCTGAGGGGTGGGGGGTCTGCGACGCTCTGAGGCGGCTGGAGGGGGGGTCCTGCGGGGCAGGGGGTTCCTACGAGGCAGGGTTCCTGCGGGGCAGGGGGTTCCTGCGGGGCAGGGGGTTCCGCGGGCCGTGGGGATCTGCGGGGCTGTGGGGGCTTGGCGCGCAGTTCCCCGCGCCCCTGGGTGGGGTGGGTCCGGGGCGGAGTGTGGTGCCGCCTGCTGAGGTTGGCCTCTCGGGCCGTGGGGGCTTGGCGCGCAGTTCCCCGCGCCCCTGGGTGGGGTGGGTCCGGGGCGGGGTGCGGTGCCGCCTGCTGGGGTTGGCCTCTCGGGCCGTGGGGCTTGGTGCGCGGTTCTCCGCGGCCCTGGGTGGGGCGGGGCGGACTTGGGGTCAGTGGTCGTCGGGGTTCTCGCGCTGGGATGTGCGGAGTTCGTGGCGGGAGGTCCTGCGGTCCAGCCGGTCCTGGCGGCGGTCCCGGCGGCGGTCCTCCTTGAGGCGGCGGCGTTCCGCTCGGGTGACCTTGTGCTCCACCTGGACGCCGCCCCAGAAGGCGAAGCCCGTCACGACCACCCGCGGCGCGGCCGGGTCCGGCACGGTGCCCTCCTCGCGGTGGTCGAAGCCGCCCATGACGCCGATGCCGCGCACCACGACCTCGACGCCCGGCGGCACGATCACGTTCACCCCGCCCATGACCGCCACGCAGTTGATCTCGATCTCGTGGTAAGCGAAGTTCGCCTCGCGCAGGTCGATCTCGCCACCGCCCCAGAACGCCACGCAGTTGAAGCGCCGGGGCGCCGTCCAGCGGCCCTTGCGCTGGAAGCCGGACATCACGGCCACCGCCCACGTCGACGATCCCTCGCCGCCCACGATCCGGCCGCCCCAACCGCCCCGGTCCACCGGCCCCTTGTCCAGCGAGACCACCGGTGCCGCCCCGGCCGGAAGGTCCCTGGTGATCGGCGTCAGGTCGCCGTACGTACGGGCCTTGTACGTCGCCTCCAGCCGCTCCTCGAACTCCTCCATGTCCAGCCGGCCCTCCGCGAGGGCGTCCCTGAGGATCTCGGCGACGCGTTCACGGTCGGCGTCGGAGGCACGCAGCTGAGGGGCTTCGTCGGTCATGAGTGCAGACTACGAGTTCCGGTCGCCGGGCACTACGCCGTCGGGCTCCCCCAGCGGACCGCGCAGCATCTTCGCGATCACCGTCTCGATGTCCGGTTCCCGGACCGACAGGTCGGCCAGCGGGTACTCCGCCGCGATCCGCGCCACCAGCGGCGCCGCCGACTGGGACGCCGGGAACGCCAGCCACTGCCGCGGCCCCTCCACCTTCACCACCCGCGCCGAACCGCCCGCCACAACGGGCGGCAACTCCCGCTCCAGGTCCACCACCAGGGTCCGTTCGCTCTCCCCCGCCTCGTGCAGACCGGCGAGCGGACCGTCGTACACCAGACGCCCATGGTCGATGACCATCACGCGCGAGCACAACTGCTCGATGTCCTGGAGGTCGTGCGTGGTCAGCAGGACCGTGGTGCCGCGCTCGGTGTTCAACTCCCGCAGGAACTCCCGGACCTTGGCCTTGGAGATGACGTCCAGGCCGATCGTCGGCTCGTCCAGGTACAGCACCTCCGGATCGTGCAGCAGCGCCGCCACGATGTCGCCGCGCATCCGCTGGCCCAGCGAGAGCTGCCGTACCGGGACGTCCAGCAGGCTCTCCAGGGACAGGAGTTCGACCAGCCGGTCCAGGTTCTGCCGGTACCGCGCGTCGGGGATGCGGTACATGCGGTGCATCAGGCGGTAGGAGTCGATGAGCGGCAGGTCCCACCACAGGGTGGTGCGCTGCCCGAAGACCACACCGATGCGATGGGCCAGCTTCGTGCGCTCCCGCGACGGATCGATGCCCGCCACCCGCAGCCGGCCGCCGCTCGGCGTCAGGATCCCCGTCAGCATCTTGATCGTCGTCGACTTCCCGGCCCCGTTCGGACCGATGTAGCCGACCATCTCGCCGCGCGCCACCGTGAAGGAGAGCGAGTCCACCGCCCGTACCTGGCGCCGCTCCCGTTTCAGGAAACCGGTCCTGCGCCGGACGTCGAAGACCTTCTCGACCCCGTCCACCTCGATGAACACCGTCAACTCCCCGCGCTCCTTTCAACTCCCCGTGCTCCGATACGACCTGAGCCCCGCCCGCCACGCGAGGCCCGAAAGCGCGCAGCACACCGCCGCTACCAGCGGCGGAGACCACACCGTCCACTCCGGCAGCCGCAGCGGATACGGCCGCCCCAGCAGGTGGGCGGCCGGCACCCAGTTGACGAAGGCCAGCGGCAGCAGGAAGGTCACCCCTCGCACGAAGTCCCGCCCGAACACCGTCGGCGGGTACTGGAGCAGCGTCGTCCCGCCGTAGGTGAACGCGTTCTCCACCTCGGCCGCGTCCTGCGCCACGAACTGGAACGTCGCCCCCACCAGGAACAGCGCGCAGAAGATCACCGCACCGCTGATCACGGTCACCGGCACCAGCAGCACCTTGGCCGCCGTCCACTCGACGGGCACCGCGGCCAGCGCGTACCCCAGCACCAGACCGCCCTGGATCACCCGGCCCAGGCGGCGCAGCGCGAAACGGTCCGCGGCGAGCTGCGCGAGCACCGGGGCCGGCCGCACCAGCAGGGTGTCGAAGGAGCCGTCGCGGATCCGGGCGCCCAGCACGTCCATCGAGCCGAAGACCAGGTCGGCGAGGCCGAACGCGGTCGTCGACAGGCCGTACAGCAGGGCCACCTCGGGCATGGACCAGCCGCCGAGCCGGTCGACCTGCGTGAACATCAGCAGGATCGTCGCGAAGTCCAGGCCGGTCACCGTCAGGTTGCCGAGCATCGTCAGGACGAAGGACGTGCGGTAGGTCAGCGACGACCGGATCCACATCGCGGCGATCAGCCGGTACGCCCGCACGCCCTCCACCGGCCGCGACGCCCGCGGCCCCGCGGCGCTCTCCGGCATCAGCTCAGCCACCCTGCACCACCACCCGCCGGGTCGCCGCCGACTGGAGCAGCCGCCCCGCCGTCAGCAGCGCCACCGCCCACGCCGCCTGGAAGGCGTACGCGCCCCACGGCACCGTCTCGCCCAGCAGGACGTCCGCCGGCACCTGCAGCTGCGCCGCCCACGGCAGGATCCGCACGACGTCGCCGAGGACCCCGGGGAAGACGTTCAGCGGCAGGGTCATGCCCGAGCAGAAGATCCCCAGGACCATCAGGACCTGGTTGACGCCCATGCCGTCCAGCAGCCAGAACACGCTCAGCGCCGCGAGGTGGCGGATGCCGAAGCTGACGACCATGGCCAGCAGCAGGGAGAGGGCGAAGGCCGCCCAGGTCGCCGGGTCCGTGGGCAGGGCCATCGGGAAGAACAGCGCGCCGAAGACGAACGGGATCACCCCGCGGCCCAGCAGCTGGAACAGCGACCGCCCCAGGTCCGTCGCCAGCCACCACAGCTGCAGATCGGCCGGACGGTACAGATCGATCGCGATCTCACCCGTACGGATCCGTTCCATCAGGTCCTTCTCCACGCCGCCGCCCTGGATGGCGAGCGTCGCGTACAGGCACTGCCCGAGCCACACGTAGGTGACCGCCTGCGCCTGGTCGTAGCCCCCGAGATGCGGCTTCTCGTCCCACAGCGCCAGATACGTGTACACGAGGATGACCCCGAAGGCGGTGTTCGTGAACACCCCGGCGGCGGTCGCCGCCCGGTACGTCGCATAGCGCCGGAATCCTCCCGCCGCGACGGCGGCGTACAACCGTCCCGCGCCCACACCCCACCCCTCCCCCGCCCGTCGGCACCGAAGCGCCGAAGCCTATGCGCAGACCGGGCCGCCGCGCCTGTCCTTTTCCGGAGTGCGCGAGGTCACCCGACGCGTGCCGTGGTAAGGGAACTGATCGGCGGATGGGACAGTCTTCATCAAAGGAGGCATGAGTAGCCTCCCGTAACGAAGGCGCCGTTTGCGCCGAAGACGTACCGCCCGCCGGGACGTACGACGCACCGCAGCACAGGAGTCCGCGCACACCATGAGTGACGAGCCGCAGCCGCAGCAGCCGAACCAGAGCGGCGAAGGCCCGACAGCACCATCGACGGCGGTCCAGGAGACGAAGGGGGGCGAGAAGAAGATGAAGCGGCCCAAGCGGACCGGATGGCGGCGGATCCTCCCCACCTGGCGCATGCTGCTCGGCACCTTCGTGATCGGCATACTCCTGCTGATCGGACTGTTCTTCCTCGGCTACTCGATGGTGAAGATCCCCGCGGCCAACGCGTTCGCCACCAAGCAGTCCAACGTGTACCTGTACGCCGACGGCTCCCAGCTGGCCCGGGACGGCGAGGTCAACCGGGAGAACGTGACCCTCGCCCAGGTCTCCAAGGACGCCCAGCACGCCGTGCTCGCCGCCGAGGACCGCGACTTCTACACCGAGTCCGCCGTCGACCCCAAGGCGATGCTGCGCGCCGCCTGGAACACCGCGACCGGCAAGGGCACCCAGTCCGGCTCGACGATCACCCAGCAGTACGTGAAGAACTACTACCTCGCGCAGGAACAGACCGTCACCCGAAAGGTGAAGGAGTTCTTCATCTCGATCAAGCTGGACCGCAGCGAGTCCAAGGGCGAGATCCTGGAGGGCTACCTCAACACCAGCTACTTCGGCCGCAACGCCTACGGCATCCAGGCCGCCGCCCAGGCCTACTACGGCAAGGACGCCACCGACCTCGACCCGGCCCGCGCCGCCTACCTCGCCGCCCTCGTCAACGCGCCCAGCGAGTACGACGTCGTCGCCCACCCGGAGAACAAGGCGGCGGCCGTCGCCCGCTGGAACTACGTCCTGGACGGCATGGTCAAGAAGGGCTGGCTCAGCGCCTCCGACCGGGCCGGCATGAAGTTCCCGATGCCCAGGGAGCAGACCGCCTCCACCGGCATGTCCGGCCAGCGCGGCTACCTCGTCGAGGCCGTCAAGAGCTACCTGGTCAAGAACAAGATCGTCGATGCCGACGCCCTGGAGGCCGGCGGCTACCGCATCACGACCACCATCGAGAAGGACAAGCAGAACGCCTTCGTGAAGGCGGTCGACGACAAGCTGATCTCCCAGCTCGACAAGAAGAACCGCAAGGCCGACACCTACGTCCGCGCCGGCGGCGCCTCGGTCGACCCGAAGACCGGCCAGGTCGTCGCCCTGTACGGCGGCATCGACTACGTGAAGCAGTACACCAACGGCGCCACCCGCGGTGACTTCCAGGTCGGCTCCACCTTCAAGCCCTTCGTGTTCGCCTCCGCCGTCGACCACGACTCCACCACCCAGTCCGGCCAGACCATCACCCCGAACACCTACTACGACGGCACCAACAAGCGACCCGTCCAGGGCTGGCCCGGCGGCGGCTACGCGCCGGAGAACGAGGACGAGAAGTCCTACGGCCAGATCACCGTCCGCAAGGCCACCGACCTGTCCGTGAACGCGGTGTACGCGCAGATGGCCGTCGACGTCGGCCCGTCCAAGGTCAAGCAGACCGCCGTCGACCTCGGCATCCCCTCCGACACCAAGGACCTCCAGCCCTACCCGTCCATCGCGCTGGGCACCGCCACCGCCAGCGTCCTGGACATGGCCGAGGCCTACGCCACGCTCGCCAACCACGGCAGGCACGGCACGTACTCGATGGTCGAGAAGGTCACCAAGGACGGCACGCAGGAGATCACGCTGCCGAAGACCAGGAGCAGGCAGGCCGTCAGCCGGGAGGCCGCCGACACCACCACCTCGATCCTGCAGAGCGTGGTCGACAACGGCACCGCCACCGCCGCCCAGGGCGCGGGCCGCCCGGCGGCCGGCAAGACCGGCACCGCCGAGGAGGACACCGCCGCCTGGTTCGCGGGCTACACCCCCGACCTCGCCACCGTCGTCTCCGTGATGGGCCAGGACCCGGTCACCGCCGCCCACAAGCCGCTGTACGGCGCCCTCGGCCTGGACCGCATCAACGGCGGCGGGGCCCCGACCGAGATCTGGGCGCAGTACACCAAGGCCGCCCTCAAGGGCGTCGTGGCCTCCGCCTTCGACCTCGACCTCCAGTCCGGCGCCGAGACCGTGGCCCCGGCCACCCGGAGCCCGGCGACCCCGGGCACCGGCGGCCAGGACAACGGCGGCACCACCGGCGGCGACCAGGGCAACGGCGGCACCACCACCGGCGGCGACACCGGCGGGACCACCGACGGCTCCACCACCGCGGGCACCACCGACGGAGGCACCACGGACGGCTCCACCACCGACGGCTCCACCACGTCCGGCACGACGACCTCCGGCACGGACGCCGGGACGACCACCTCGGGCACCGACTCCGGCACGTCCACCGGCACCACCGACGGCACCAGCACCGGCACCAGCACCGGCACGACCAGCGGAACCGGCGACAACGGCGGGCCGGCCGGCACGACCGCCGGCGCCGACGGAGGCGGCTTCGGGATCCCGTAGGCCCGGCGCCCGGCCCGGTCAGTGACCGCTGGTCGCCTTCAGCCCCACCACGGCGACCAGCAGCAGGCACACGAAGAAGATCCGCGCGGCGGTGGCCGGCTCCCCCAGCACCATCATCCCGAACACCGCCGCCCCGGCCGCCCCGATCCCCACCCACACGCCGTACGCGGTACCGATGGGCAGGGTCCGGGCGGCGTACGAGAGCAGCAGCATGCTGGCGACGATGCCGCCGCCGGTGAACAGGCTGGGGACGAGCCGGGTGAAACCGTCGGTGTACTTCATGCCGACCGACCAGCCGACCTCCAGCAGACCGGCGACGACGAGCAGGACCCAGGCCATGACAGGCACCTCCGAGACGTTTCGCTGAACGGGGTGCGTCGTCTTTGCCTGCACGGTCCCGGTACGGCGCGTCTCGTCGGGCTGGCTCCTTCGAAGGTAGCAAAGAAACGACAAAGAGGCCTGGTGACCGCAGTCACCAGGCCTCTTCCGGCCACCGAATCAGAGATACAGGCCGGTCGAATCCTCCGAGCCCTCGAAGCGGTCGGCGGCCACCGCGTGCAGATCGCGCTCCCGCATCAGCACGTAGGCCACTCCGCGCACCTCGACCTCGGCACGGTCCTCGGGGTCGTACAGCACCCGGTCGCCGGGTTCCACCGTGCGCACGTTCTGCCCGACCGCGACCACCTCGGCCCAGGCCAGCCGGCGCCCGACGGCCGCCGTGGCGGGGATCAGGATCCCGCCGCCGGACCGGCGCTCGCCCTCACCGGTGTCCTGCTTGACCAGGACCCGGTCGTGCAGCATCCGGATGGGCAGCTTGTCGTGATGGGTGTCGTTCCTGTTGGCGCTCACGCTCCTGAACCTACCTGTTTCCGCTCAGCCCCTGCGCCGTCGGCCGCCGAACACGAGCAGTCCGGTCACGCCCACGACGACCAGCGCGACCGGCACGACGCGCTCCAGGCGCGGCGCGCCCTCCTCGTCCACGAACTGGGCACGCACCTCGCTCACGACCCGGTTGACCTGGACGTAGGCCCGTCCGAGTGTGTGATCGACGTTGGCCGCGACCTTGGCCTTCGCATCGCCGACGATGGTCTTCGGGTGCACCCGCACCCCGATCTCGTCCAGCGTCTCGGCCAGCACATCGCGGCGTCGCCTGATGTCCGCCTCGATCTGCGCCGGGGTTCTGGTGTCCGACGTCTCCGCCACCGTAGGCCTCCGAAGTCTGCCGTGCTGCATGTTCTGGACAGTCTGTCAGTTCTCCTCGCCGCCGCACTGTCAGGACCCCCCGTTACGCTGGACCGATGAGCGAGCGACTCCAGCCCGGGGACGTGGCCCCCGACTTCACCCTCCCCGACGCCGACGGCAACGAGGTGTCCCTTTCCGCCCACAAGGGCCGCAAGGTCATCGTCTACTTCTACCCGGCGGCGCTGACGCCCGGCTGCACGAAGCAGGCCTGCGACTTCACCGACAACCTCGACCTGCTGGCCGGCGCGGGCTATGACGTCATCGGGGTCTCCCCCGACCAGCCGGAGAAACTCGGCAAGTTCCGCGACAAGGAGAACCTCAAGGTCACCCTGGTCGCCGACCCCGACAAGAAGGTCCTGGACGCGTACGGCGCGTACGGCGAGAAGATGAACTACGGCAAGACGTACCTGGGCGTCATCCGCTCCACGGTCGTCGTCGACGAGGAGGGCAAGGTGGAACGCGCCCTCTACAACGTCCGCGCCACCGGCCACGTCGCCAAGATCATCAAGGACCTGGGCATCTGACCCCCCGACCGCCCTCGACGGCCCGCACCGGATCCCCCGGCGCGGGCCGTCCCCCTTTTCCCTGGACCCCTGCGGGCGTGACGGTGCGACAACCGGTTCGTTGCTCCGTACGGGCGGCGAACACGCGGCCGGAACGGAGGGGGTCCGATGGGGGCCGGTACGTACACCAGGGAGCGGCCGGCGCCGGAAGTCGCGTCTTCACCAAGCCCTGATCGCCGGGAGAACCTTCGCCACCTGTGCCCCAATTGCCGTGCGTTGACGGACACCTGGTGTCGCCGGAAGAGCAGAGTCCCACTCGCCGAGCGTCCCGGAAGCCCCGTACACTGAGTGCCGCCGGTCGAGCATGATGACCGCTTTGGGGCGGCCGTGATGGAATTGGTCAGACATGCTGCGTTTAGGGCGCAGTGGGCGAAAGCCCGTGTGGGTTCGAGTCCCACCGGCCGTACATACACCGAGGGGCGCCCGACGGGCGCCCCTCGGCGGCCACTCAGCCCAACAGCTCTCGCACCACCGGCACCAGCCCCCGGAACGCCTTCCCCCGGTGGCTGATCGCGTTCTTCTCGGACGGGGTCAGTTCCGCGCAGGTCCGGGTCTCCCCCTCCGGCTGGAGGATCGGGTCGTAGCCGAAGCCGTTCGTGCCGGACGGGGTGTGGCGCAGTACGCCCTCCAGCCGGCCCTCGACCACCCGCTCCGTGCCGTCGGGCAGGGCCAGGGCCGCCGCGCAGGCGAAGTGGGCGGCGCGGTGTTCCTCGGCGATGTCCGCGAGCTGGGCCAGCAGGAGGTCGAGGTTGGCCTGGTCGTCGCCGTGGCGGCCGGCCCAGCGGGCGGAGAAGATGCCGGGCGCGCCGTTGAGGACGTCGACGCAGAGGCCGGAGTCGTCGGCGACCGCCGGGAGGCCCGTCGCGCGGGCCAGGGCGTGGGCCTTGAGGAGCGCGTTCTCGGCGAAGGTGACGCCCGTCTCCTTGACGTCGGGGATGTCGGGGTAGGCGTCGGCGCCGACGAGTTCGTGGGGCAGTCCCGCCTCGGCGAGGATGGCGTGGAGTTCGGCGATTTTGCCGGCGTTGCGGGTGGCGAGGATCAGGCGGGTCGTCATGCCAGGCAGTATCCCAAGGGCCGGGACCGGCGGTTACGGCGTGCAGACCTTGGTGAGTTCGCCCGCGGCGTCGGTGACGGGGGTGACGTCGGGGGTGGAGTCGCCGTTCCTGATGGCGGTGCGGACGTTGTCGACGGCCTGGTCGAGGTGGTCGACGGCCTTGTTGACGTCGGCGTCGTCGGTCTTGTCGCCGATCTTCCCCAGGTTGCTCTGGATCGAGTCGAGGGAGGCGTCGGTCCGGGTGGGGTCGTCGGCGGCGTTCTCCACGGCCTGCTGGAGGTCGGTGACACTGTCGGCGATGGAGTCGGCGGTCTGGACGCAGTCCAGGGCCTTGTCGACGGCGTCGCAGCCGGTGAGGCCGAGGGTGAGTGCGGCGGTCGCGGTCACGGCGGCGATGGCGGTGATGCGGCGGCCTCGGCGTCGGCTGGCGGCCATGACGGTGTTCCCCTCCCGTTGACTGACTGGCCGGGCGCACGGTGTTCATACCGTGCGCCCGTACCTATGGGGACGCCGGGTCGGCCGCCCGGGTTGCCGTCGCGTACCTCGGGATTTTTGTTTCCCTTTACTCGGCGTGCTAGTGGGGCAGGTTCGCTTCGAGCGCCGTGCGCTGGATGGTGGCCAGGTCGGTGCAGCCGGCGACGGCGAGGTCGAGGAGGGCGTTGAGTTCGTCGCGGGCGAAGGGTTCGGCCTCGGCGGTGCCCTGGACCTCGACGAAGCGGCCGTCGCCGGTGCAGACGACGTTCATGTCGGTCTCGGCGCGGACGTCCTCCTCGTAGCAGAGGTCGAGGAGCGGGACCTTGCCGACGATGCCGACGGAGACGGCGGAGACGGTGCCGGTCAGGGGCTGGCGGCCGGCCTTGACGAGTTTGCGTTCCTTCGCCCAGGTGACGGCGTCGGCCAGGGCCACGTAGGCGCCGGTGATCGCCGCGGTGCGGGTGCCGCCGTCGGCCTGGAGGACGTCGCAGTCGAGGACGATGGTGTTCTCGCCGAGGGCCTTGTAGTCGATGACCGCGCGCAGGGAGCGGCCGATGAGGCGGGAGATCTCGTGGGTGCGGCCGCCGATCTTGCCGCGGACGGATTCGCGGTCGCCGCGGGTGTTGGTGGCGCGGGGGAGCATGGAGTACTCGGCGGTGACCCAGCCCTCGCCGCTGCCCTTGCGCCAGCGGGGGACGCCTTCGGTGACCGAGGCGGTGCAGAAGACCTTGGTGTCGCCGAAGGAGACGAGGACGGAGCCCTCGGCGTGCTTGCTCCAGCCGCGTTCGATGGTGACCGGGCGGAGTTGTTCGGGGGTGCGGCCGTCGTGTCGAGACATGGCCATGAGCCTATCGGGAGCAGCACAAGGGGCTCGCTCCCAGGAGGGAGGAGCCCCTTCGGGTGGGCCGGGGTGGCTCACATCATGTCTTCGATCTCCGCGGCGATGGGGTCGGCATCGGTGCCGATGACGACCTGGATGGCGGTTCCCATCTTGACGACGCCGTGGGCTCCGGCGGCCTTCAGGGCGGCGTCGTCGACCTTCGAGGCGTCGTGGACCTCGGTGCGCAGCCGGGTGATGCAGCCTTCGATCTCGTCGATGTTCTCGATTCCGCCGAGGCCGGCGACGATCTTCTCAGCCTTGCTGGCCATGTTCCTTCTCCCTGATTCGAACCGCTTTGTCGCAGTAACCCACAGTTGGCCCAACTTTTCGAGCGGCCGTGCCGCGCCTGCCGAATGATGGCGAGCACTGCGGCGGAACCGTCGCCAACTGGTCTACACCAGCGGGCGGGCGGTCGCCAAACCCCTGCGGTGGAGCCGAGCGGTCCGGAGGACGCGCCCATGAGTGCCGAGAGCGCCGACAGCACGGTCAGTCCCGGGCGGGAGCGGTGGAACGCTCTTTTCCAGGGGCTGCAGAAGATGGGGCGGAGTCTGCAGCTGCCGATCGCGGTGCTGCCGGCGGCGGGCATCCTGAACCGGCTGGGGCAGCCGGACGTCTTCGGTGACCAGGGTCTTGGCTGGACGGACGTCTCCAAGGTGATGCAGGGCGCGGGCGGCGCGCTGCTCGACGGGTCGACGGGGCTGCCGTTGCTGTTCTGTGTGGGCGTCGCGATCGGGATGGCGAGGAAGGCGGACGGGTCGACGGCGCTGGCCGCGGTGGCGGGCTTCCTCGTCTATTACGGGGTGCTGCGTCAGTTCCCGCAGGACTGTCCGGGCGGGTCGAGGGTGCTGCCGGGGATCGGCTGCCAGGTGAGCGACGGTTCGGTGTCGCCGTTCGCGTTCCAGAACCCGGGGGTCTTCGGCGGGATCGCGATGGGGCTGCTGACCGCGTATTTCTGGGCTCGTTTCCACCGCACGAGGCTGGTGGACTGGCTGGGGTTCTTCAACGGGCGGCGGCTGGTGCCGATCATCATGTCGTTCGTCGCGATCGTCTTCGCGGTGGTGTGCCTGTGGGTGTGGCCGCCGGTCGGTGCCGGACTGGAGAGTTTCAGCCACTGGCTGCGGGAGGCGGGTGCCTGGGGTGCGGGAGTGTTCGGGGTCGCGAACCGGGCGTTGCTCGTCATCGGGCTGCACCAGTTCCTGAACGTGCCCATCTGGTTCCAGTTCGGCAGTTACACGACGCCGGACGGTCTGACGGTGCACGGCGACATCAACATGTTCCTGGCGGGTGATCCGGACGCGGGTCAGTTCACGTCGGGGTTCTTCCCGATCATGATGTTCGCGTTGCCGGCGGCGGCGCTGGCGATCACGCACTGCGCGAAGCCGCACCGGCGCAAGGAGATCGGCGGTCTGATGCTGTCGGTGGCGCTGACGTCGTTCGTCACCGGGATCACGGAGCCGCTGGAGTACTCGTTCCTGTTCATCGCGCCGCTGCTGTACGCGGTGCACGCGGTGCTGACCGGGGTGTCGATGGCGGTGACGTGGGGGCTCGGGGTGCACGACGGGTTCAGCTTCTCGGCGGGGCTGATCGACTACGTCATCAACTGGAACCTGGCGACCAGGCCGTGGGCGATCGTTCCGATCGGTCTGTGCTTCGCGGTGGTCTACTACGCGGTCTTCCGGTTCGCCATCACGCGGTTCGATCTGAAGACGCCGGGCCGGGAGCCGGAGGACGAGGTGGAGGACGTCACGAAGGCCTAGCCGGAAGGTCACCGGACGGCGCACAAAGCGTGATTCTCCTGTTGCGGAATTGACGGGTTCCTTATACCGCCCCCATCGTGTACAACAGGTCTACACCACTGAGTGGTGTAGACCACCACCGATGGAGGAAGTCTATGAGCACCGCCACCGTGCCCGCGGCGGCCCCCGCAAAGAAGCGGGGATCCGGGCTGTTCCAAGGCCTGCAGAAAGTCGGCCGCAGCCTACAGCTCCCGATCGCCGTTCTCCCGGCCGCGGGTCTGCTGCTCCGCTTCGGCCAGCAGGACATCCACGACAAGCTGCACCTGCCCGACAAGGTCACCGCGGTGTTCGCGACGGCCGGTGGCGCGATCTTCGACAACCTCCCGATGCTCTTCTGCATCGGTGTGGCGATCGGCTTCGCCAAGAAGTCCGACGGCTCCACCGCACTGGCCGCCCTGGTCGGCTTCCTCGTCTACAGCAACGTCCTCAAGGCCTTCCCCGTCACCGAGGCGAAGGTCCAGGCGGGCGCGGACATAGCCGCGACCTACAACAACCCCGGTGTGCTGGGCGGCCTGATCATGGGTCTCCTCGGCGCGGTGGTCTGGCAGCGCTTCCATCGGACCAAGCTGGTCGACTGGCTCGGCTTCTTCAACGGCCGCCGGCTCGTCCCGATCATCATGGCCTTCGTGGGCACGGTCATGGGTGTCTTCTTCGGCCTGATCTGGAAGCCCATCGGTGACGGCATCTCCGACTTCGGCCAGTGGATCACCGGTCTCGGCGCCTTCGGTGCCGGTCTGTTCGGCCTGATCAACCGTGCGCTGATCCCGGTCGGCATGCACCAGTTCGTGAACACCGTCTCCTGGTTCCAGATCGGCGACTTCAAGAACGCCTCCGGCCAGATCGTCCACGGTGACCTCACCCGCTTCTTCGCCGGTGACCCGACGGCCGGTCAGTTCATGTCCGGCTTCTTCCCCATCATGATGTTCGGCCTGCCGGCCGCCGCCCTGGCCATCGCGCACACCGCCCGCCCGGAGCGCCGTGCCGCCGTGATGGGCATGATGCTGTCGATGGCGCTGACCTCGTTCGTGACCGGTGTGACCGAGCCCATCGAGTTCACCTTCATGTTCATCGCGCCGCTGCTGTACGCGATCCACGCGGTGCTGACCGCCCTGTCCATGGCGATCACCTGGGCGCTCGGCGTCCACGCGGGCTTCACCTTCTCCGCGGGTGTCATCGACTACGCGCTCAACTGGAACCTGGCGACCAAGCCGTGGCTGATCATCCCGATCGGTCTGGTCTTCGGCGCGATCTACTACTTCGTCTTCCGGTTCGCGATCATCCGGTTCAACCTCCCCACCCCGGGCCGCGAGCCCGAGGAGGAGGTCGAGGACCTCACGAAGGCGTGAGTCCGGCCCGGCCATGACGAGGCCCCCGCAGCCCGGCGGCTGCGGGGGCCTTTGCCGTGCCCACAGGCCTGAACCCCGTGGTGCGGCGGGTCAGATCTCGTAGACGGCGCGGGGCACCGCCAGGTCCACCGGACCGTCGAAGACCTCGCGCGCGTCGGCGAGGTTCACCGCCGGGTCGGTCCACGGGGGGATGTGGGTGAGGACCAGGCGCCCGGCGCCGGCGCGGGCCGCGGTCTCGCCGGCCTCGCGGCCGTTGAGGTGCAGGTCCGGGATGTTCTCCTTGCCGTGCGTGAAAGCCGCCTCGCACAGGAACAGGTCGGTGTCCCGGGCCAGTGTCTCCAGCGCCTCCGTGACGCCCGTGTCGCCCGAGTACGTCAGCGACTTCCCGGCGTGCTCGACGCGGACGGCGTAGGCCTCCACGGGATGGCGGACCCGTTCGGTGTGGACCGTGAAGGGGCCGAGGTCGAACGTGGACGGCTTGACCGTGTGGAAGTCGAAGACCTCGCTCATCGAGGAGGCGCTCGGGGTGTCGGCGTAGGCCGTGGTGAGACGGTGCTCGGTGCCCTCGGGTCCGAAGACCGGGATCGGCGGGCACGGGCCGCCGTCGTGGCGGTAGTAGCGCGCCACGAAGTAGGCGCACATGTCGATGCAGTGGTCGGCGTGCAGATGGCTCAGGAAGATCGCGTCGAGGTCGTAGAGACCGCAGTGGCGCTGCAGCTCGCCCAGGGCGCCGTTGCCCATGTCGAGGAGCAACCGGTAGCCGTCGGCCTCTACGAGGTAGCTCGAGCAGGCCGATTCCGCGGACGGGAACGACCCCGAGCAGCCGACGACGGTGAGCTTCATGAAGCAGAAACCTCCGTTGGCGGAACACCCGGTACGACCGGGAACTGGAGTCGGAGAACAGAGAGGTGAGCGGGGGGGGGAGCGGGTCGTGCGGTTTGTCGAGCGTAAGGCGCAAAAGGGCCGGTCGCTCCTCTGCCAGGGGCCGTTGTGGGCGAACTCACCTGTGCTGTCACCGGTTCGGCTGGACTAGGGGCGGATGAGGATCGCACAAGGGCGCGCGTTGGTCATCTCGCGCCGGTAACGTCGTCGTATGGACACGTCATGGTGGCTCGCGCTCGCGGCTGTCGTCCTGCTGGCGCTGGTCGCCACACTCGTCGACGGGTGGGGCCGGGGGCATCGTCCGCGCGGGCAGCGCACCCGGCCGCCGGGGCATCCGCGTCCGCCGCGCGCGCAGACCGGCAGGCCCCGGCCCGGGGACATCTGGTGGGCCAACGTGCCCTACGAGGACGGGCCGGGCGCCAAGGACCGGCCCTGTCTGGTGCTCGCGGTGCGCGGCGGCCGGGCGACCGTCGCGAAGATCACCAGCAAGTACCACGACGAGCGGGCCGGTGTGATCCCGCTGCCGCCGGGCTCGGTCGGGGACGCCCGGGGCCGGCCGAGCTTCCTGGAGACGGACGAGCTGCGCGAGGTGTCGGTGGGCGAGTTCCGGCGCCGGGTGGGCGTGGTCGACCCGGTGCTCTGGGACCAGGTCCGGCACCTGGCGCCCTGAGGGTCACCGCACCCGGACGGTGACCTGCCACTCCTGGATGCCCTTGCAGGAGACCCCGCCGGGGGTGGCGGGCTCGGCGCACAGCGGCCGGGACGAGGTGAGGGTGACGGTGCCGGGTGCCACGGCGGTGTAGGCGGCGGTGGCGTCGCCGGGCTGGAGCACGATCCCGCCGTTGGTGGCCCGCAGTCCGTCGCCGTCGACCGTGACGGCCTTCCACGGGCGCTGCCGGGTGCCGTCGAGGGTGAGCCGGAGCTGTCCGCCGACCTGCACGCAGACCGTGCCGCGGTCGTCGGCGGCGGTGAGTTCGGAGGTCCGGGGCGTGCAGCCGGCCGCGGAGCCGCTCGCGCCGGGGCTCGTGGCGGGGGCGGGGGACGACGGCGGGGAGGAGACCTTGCCGCTGCCCTGGTCGGTGTCCGCGCTCTGCGAGCCGCAGCCCGCCAGCAGGAGGAGGGTCGCCGCGGCGAGCGAGGTGCGGTGGGCCGTCGTACGGCGCATGGGGTGTCCGCCTTTCCGTCGGGGAACGGAACCCTTGATGCCGATGTGACGTATGCCCCGGACAGACGGATCCCGCACCCGGACGGCTTCCGGGTGCGGGATCCGGTCATGTCACGGACGGATCAGCCGGTCGTGACGGCCGTGTCGTCGACGACGAAGCTGGTCTGCAGGGAGGAGTCCTCCGCACCGCTGAACTTCAGGGTGACGGTCGAGCCCGCGTAGGACGACAGGTCGAAGGACTTCTGGGCGTACCCGGTGGCCTTGTTGAGGTTGGAGTAGGTGGCCAGGGTCGTCGAACCGGCGGTGACCGTCAGCTTGTCGTACTGGCTGCTGGTGGTGGTCTCGGCGGTGTCGACGTGCAGGTAGAAGGTGAAGGTCGCCTTGCAGCCGGACGGGATCGTCACCGACTGGGAGAGCGTGTCGGTGTGGGTGGAGCCGTAGCCGTCGAGCCAGGCCTTGTAGGAGCCGGCGTGCGCCGCCTCGCCGGTGTCGTTGGTGATGACTCCGCTGGAGGCGGTCCAGGTGGTGTTGCCCGACTCGAAGCCCGGGTTGCCGAGCAGCTGGGACGAGGTGCAGGTGCCGCCGCCACTGGTGCTGACGGTCCAGCCGAACGAGGCCGAACCGGTGGCGCCGGTGGAGTCCTTGGCCGTCACGGTGACCTGGTAGGTGCCCGCGGTGGACGCCGTGCCGGAGATCAGGCCGGAGCTGCTGATCGACAGGCCGGTGGGCAGGCCGGTCGCGCTGTAGGTGAGGGAGGCGCCCGCGCTGTCGGTCGCCGAGATCTGGAGGCTGACCGAGCTGCCGGTGACGGTCGACTGGCTGCCCGGGTTGGTGACGGTCACCGTGTTGCCGGAGGTGCTGCCGGCGGTGAAGGCGGTGGTGCCGTTCGGGGTGCCCCAGCCGGTCGGGCCGTCGTAGCCGGTGCCGGCGGTGCAGAAGTACGACGTCGAGCAGGAGCCGTTGTTGCCGCTGGTGACGTCGTACAGGTTGCCGGTGTGGGAGTAGGGGTACTTCGCCGGGTAGTCGGCGGAGCCCGGGGTGCCCGCGAGGGCGTAGACGCCGGCGATGATCGGCGAGGAGGCGCTGGTGCCGCCGTAGACGGCCCAGCCGGAGCCGCCGTAGGTGTCGTAGACGGCCACGCCGGTGGCGGGGTCGGCGACCGCGGAGACGTCGGACTCCATGCGCTTGGAGCAGCCGGTGTCGGTCTGCCAGCTCGGCTTGGCGTCGTAGGCGGAGCAGCCGGAGCCGGTGCCCTCGGAGGAGCTGGTCTTCCACACCGACTCGGTCCAGCCGCGGGAGTTGGACGAGGTGGACAGCGCGGTGCCGCCGACGGCGGTCACGTACTGGGAGGTCGCCGGGTACTCGGCGCCGTAGTCCTCGTCACCGGCGGAGACGGTGATCGCCACGCCCGGGTGCTTGAAGTACGAGGTGTCCTCGCCGGTCTGGGAGGAGGACTCGGAGCCGCCCCAGCTGTTGGAGACGAACTTGGCGCCGAGGGCGACGGCCTCGTTCTCGGCGATGCCGAGGTCTGTGTCGTTGGCGGAGTTGGCCTCCACGAGGATGATGTTGCAGTTCGGGCAGACCGCGCTGACCATGTCGATGTCGAGCGCTTCCTCGCCGGCCCAGCCGGAGTCGTTCGTGGGCAGCGAGGTGGTCGAACCGGTCTGACTGACCTGCTGGAAGCAGCCGTTGGCCTTGGTGCAGGCCGACAGGCCGAACTGCGAGCGGT
This sequence comes from Streptomyces sp. NPDC101237, assembly GCF_044767465.1. Lineage (NCBI taxonomy): Bacteria > Bacillati > Actinomycetota > Actinomycetes > Kitasatosporales > Streptomycetaceae > Streptomyces > Streptomyces sp. NPDC101237. The sequence continues at coordinate 251,757 of NZ_JBIWNY010000005.1, forward strand.
AAGTGGCCAGGTCCGAGGCGGCGTTGGGGTCGTTGTACGCGTCGACCACGGCGACGGTCAGGCCGGAACCGCCCGTCGAGGGCAGGTTGTAGGCGCTGTGCAGGTTCGAGGGGCTCAGGCCGGAGGGGGCGGCGGCGAGCGCCGAGGCCAGCTGCTGCTTGATGTCGGTGCGGCGCTGCGCGAAACAGGAGACCTGGCCGGCCTTGGTGGCGGTGGCGCACAGGTGCTCGGTGGGCACCTTCTGACCGGCCTTGCCCGTGCCGTGCACGGCCTGGTGGGCGGGGTCGGTCAGGGCCTTGGCGTTCTGGGTGGCCCTGGTGGTGGCGTGGGGGGCCGCGGGCTGGACGGCTCCGGCGGTGGGTGCCGCGGCGAATCCGGAGACGGCGAGGGCGAGGGCGGGGAAGGCGACGGCCAGGAGTCTTCGCAGGCTCCGTCGAGATTCACGCATGGGGGTACTGCCTCCATCGGTGGGGTTACAGGCAGGCCCGTGACGCGCGTAGCGGCGGCAGAGTGCGCGCAGTCATGAGCATGACACTTCGAACACCCTGGGATGCCGACATGCATGGCATGAACAGGACGAGGAGAAGCTAGCCGGGTTCCACGGAGGCCGGTCCCCCCGGACGAAGATCTTTGCTACGGCATGGACAGCGCTTAGCCCCCTCATAGGAGGGGGTTGGCGCGTGCATGATGAGGGCTATGCCCAGAGCTGACCCTGGAGGGTCTCGATGGCTTCCTCGGTGGTGGCGGCCGTGTAGACCCCGGTCGAGAGGTACTTCCAGCCGCCGTCGGCGACGACGAACACGATGTCCGCGCTCTCGCCGGCCTGCACGGCCTTCTTCCCGACACCGATCGCGGCGTGCAGCGCGGCGCCGGTGGAGACGCCCGCGAAGATGCCCTCCTGTTGCAGGAGTTCACGGGTCCGGGTCACGGCGTCGGCCGAGCCCACCGAGTAGCGGGTGGTGAGCACCGAGGCGTCGTACAGCTCGGGCACGAACCCCTCGTCGAGGTTCCTGAGCCCGTAGACGAGGTCGTCGTAGCGGGGTTCGGCGGCGACGATCCGCACGTCCGGCTTGTGCTCGCGCAGATAGCGGCCCACGCCCATGAGCGTGCCGGTGGTGCCGAGTCCGGCGACGAAGTGCGTGACGGAGGGGAGGTCGGCGAGGATCTCCGGCCCGGTCGTCGCGTAGTGCGCCCCCGCGTTGTCCAGGTTGCCGTACTGGTAGAGCATCACCCAGTCCGGGTGCTCGGCGGCGATCTCCTTGGCCACCCGCACGGCGGTGTTGGAACCGCCGGCCGCCGGACTGGAGATGATCTCCGCGCCCCACATGCCCAGCAGGTCCCGGCGCTCCTGCGAGGTGTTCTCGGGCATCACGCACACCATGCGGTAGCCCTTGAGCTTCGCCGCCATCGCCAGCGAGATCCCGGTGTTGCCCGAGGTCGGCTCCAGGATGGTGCAGCCCGGGGTGAGCCGGCCGTCCTTCTCCGCCTGCTCGATCATGTGCAGGGCGGGGCGGTCCTTGACCGAGCCGGTCGGGTTGCGGTCCTCCAGCTTGGCCCAGATCCGCACCTCGGAAGAGGGCGAGAGCCGCGGCAGGCGCACCAGGGGGGTGTTGCCGACCGCGGCCAACGGGGAGTCGTAGCGCATGCCGATCTCAGGCCATGCCGCCGGCCACGGCCGGCAGGATCGTGATGGTGTCGCCGTCGGTCAGCTTGGTCTCGATGCCGTCGACGAACCGGACGTCCTCGTCGTTGAGGTACACGTTGACGAAGCGGCGCAGCTTGCCGTCGTCCACGATGCGGGCCTGGATGCCCGGGTGCCTGCTCTCGAGGTCGGCGAACAGCTCGGCGAGGGTGCCACCACTGCCGTCCACCGCCTTCTGACCGTCGGTGTACTGGCGGAGGATGGTCGGGATGCGGACCTCGATGGCCATGGCTCAGGGCTCCTGTCGGAAAGTCTGGGTGGGTGGGCGCGCGGCGGCACGCCGCGGCTCACGGCCGTACGGCGGCAGGGAACGTCAACAGAATGCGCTGTTCAGCCTGCACAGGTCGACGTGCAGCCGCGCCACGAGCAGGGTGCTCCGCGCCTTGTCGCTCACGTCGTTCAGAACCATGGGGTCATCGTATCGATTCCCGGCGCCCATCCCCGAGTGTGATCTCGGATGACGGACACTTTCCGGCCGAGGAATGAGACACCCCAGGGGCGCCGGGGCGTGCGGGGCCGCCGGGCGTCAGTACGCCTCGACGGTCCTGACCTCCTCCTCCGTGACCTCGCCCTCGACGATGCGGAAGGAACGGAACTGGAAGTCGCCGCCGCCGTCGGTGTCGGCCGTCGAGACCAGGACGTAGTGCGCGCCGGGCTCGTTCGCGTAGCTGATGTCCGTCCGGGACGGGTACGCCTCCGTCGCGGTGTGGGAGTGGTAGATGACCACCGGCTCCTCGTCGCGGTCGTCCATCTCGCGGTAGAGCCTGAGCAGGTCGCCGGAGTCGAACTCGTAGAAGGTCGGCGACATGGCCGCGTTCAGCATCGGGACGAACCGCTCGGGGCGGTCCGATCCGGCCGCTCCCGCCACGACGCCGCACGCCTCGTCGGGGTGGTCCTTGCGCGCGTGGGCGACGATCCGGTCGACGAGTTCCTGGGTGATGGTCAGCATGTCGGCCAGGATAAGCAGAGGGCCGCCCCGTACCGAAGGCTGGTACGGGGCGGCCCACATGCCGGACGTCCTGAGCGGCGGCCGCGGGGGGCGCCACGAGAGCTCCCCGCGGCGGGACGTCCTGAGGGGGTGGCGAGGGGGTCAGCTCACCTTCTCCAGCGACGTCCGCTCGCGCCGCTCGGTGACCTCCGGACGGCGGTTCTTCAGGACCAGCCAGCCGACGCCGAGGGCTGCGGCCCAGCCGGCCATCACGTACAGGCAGACCCGGGAGTCGCCGTCGTAGGCGATCAGGCCGGTCACGAAGAGCAGGAAGACGATGGCGATCCAGCTGCACACCGCGCCGCCCGGCGCCGGGAACGGGGAGGCGGGCAGCCGGCCCGCGTCGACCGCGCGGCGGTAGAGGACGTGGCTGATCAGGATCATCAGCCAGGTCCAGATGCCGGCCGCGGTGGCCACCGAGGTGACGTACCCGAACGCCTTCTCCGGGACGATGTAGTTGAGGATCACGCCGATGCCCATGAAGAGCACGGAGACGGTGACGCCGAACGCCGGGGTCTTCGACGCGGACAGCTTCCGGAACGCGGCCGGGGCCTCGCCGCTGTCCGCCAGGTTCCGCAGCATCCGGCCGGTGGAGTACATGCCGGAGTTGCAGGAGGACAGCGCGGCGGTCAGCACGACGAAGTTGACGATGCCGGCGCCGGCCGGGATGCCGATCTTCGCGAAGGCCGCGACGAACGGGGAGACGCCCGGTGCGAACTCGGTCCACTTGACGACGCACAGGATGACGGTGAGCGCGCCGACGTAGAAGAGGGCGATGCGCCAGGGGAGGGTGTTGATCGCCTTGGGGAGGGTCTTCTCCGGGTTCTCGGACTCGCCGGCGGTGACGCCGACCAGCTCGACCGCGAGGTAGGCGAACATGACGCCCTGGAGGGTCATCAGGGAGGAGCCGACGCCCTTGGGGAAGAAGCCGTCGAACTGGTAGAGGTTCGCCACCGACGCGGTGTCACCGGCGGCGCTGAAGCCGAAGGTGAGGACGCCGAGACCGATCACGATCATGCCGATGAGGGCGGTGACCTTGACCATGGAGAACCAGAACTCCAGTTCCCCGAAGACCTTCACGGAGATGAGGTTGACCCCGAAGAGGATCACCAGGAAGACCAGCGCGGTCACCCACTGGGGGACGGACGGGAACCAGTAGTTGACGTAGATCGCGGCGGCCGTCAGTTCGGCCATGCCGGTGACGACCCACATCAGCCAGTACGTCCAGCCGGTGAAGTAGCCGAAGAACGGGCCGAGGAACTCCCGTGAGTACTCGGCGAAGGACCCGGAGACCGGGCGGTACAGAAGCAGTTCGCCGAGCGCCCGCATGATGAAGAAGATGATGCCGCCGGCGAGGGCGTACATCAGGATGAGGCTGGGACCGGCCTTGGCGATGTTCGCCCCGGCGCCGAGGAAGAGGCCGACGCCGATGGCGCCGCCGATGGCGATCATCTGGACCTGGCGGCTGCCGAGTCCGCGCTCGTATCCCTCTCCCGAGGCTTCGGAGGACTGCTCCGACGTGTCGACCTGAGCGGAGGTCATGTGTGGTGTGCGCCTTTCTCCATGCCGACCCGGGCCTCTGGTCGGCCGCGGATCGGGTTTCGATCCCCCCGGATTGCTGGAGTGGTGCCTGGCCGACGATGGTCGGCTCGGTGGCGCACCCGGACGGGCACGTGGGTGGTGCCGCCGGGCGGTCGTGAAGATTTATCACGGTCGCCACACTGATCACAGGGATCGCCCGCGAGGCATTGTGGCGCACACCACAGAAAGAACCGGACAAAGATGAGCCGAATCAGCCATACCGGGCCACAACGGTGACTGGATCGTTATCCGGATTTGAGCGTCCTCTGAGCGAACGCGAAAGCAGGGCGGATTACGACATAAGGGTGGCGATCAAGGTCTCCTGGAGGCCGCCGAGCCACAGATAGGCCATCACCATCGGCTTGCGCGCGTCCTCGTCGGGGAGCTGGTACAGCAGATCGGTGTCGTCCTCGTCGGTGATGTCGAGGCGGGCCCCGATGGCCAGGCGCAGGTCGTTCAGGGCGCCGAGCCACTGCCGGGACTCCTGCGGCGCCAGTTCGAGGACCGCGCCGCCCTCCCCCACCGGAGCCAGCGCGTCCAGGGAGCGGATGACCGCGAGCGCGCTCTCCCGCTTGCCGGCCCGCAGGTCGTTCTCGGTGTAGCGGCGGAACTCCGCCGAGTGCGCCGTGCGCTCCTCGGCCTCCCGCGCGGAGCCGGGCAGCCGCTCCGGGTCGGAGTAGGCGTCCGGGAAGAGCCGGCGCAGCACCGGGTCGCTGGGCGCCTCGCTCGGCCCCTCGGCGAACAGCTCGGCGAGCGGGTCGTCGGGGGCGTCCTCGGCGGGGCCGGGGCCGATGAGCTCCAGGAGCTGGACGGCCAGCGACCGGATGATCGAGATCTCGACGTCGTCGAGCGCGACGGCCGCGCCGCCGCCGGGGAGCGGTTCGAAGATTCCTGGCATGGAGGGGGTTCGCTGCTTCCGGTCCTGGTCGAGGAGTCGAGTCGAGGAGGGGGTGACTACTTCCGGTCCTGCTGGAGGGTGGCCCACAGGCCGTAGCCGTGCATCGCCTGCACGTCGCGCTCCATCTCCTCGCGGGAGCCGCTGGACACGACCGCCCGGCCCTTGTGGTGGACGTCCAGCATGAGCTTGGTGGCCTTGTCCTTGGGATAGCCGAAGTACGTCTGGAAGACGTACGTCACATAGCTCATGAGGTTGACGGGGTCGTTGTGCACGATCGTCACCCAGGGGACGTCGGGCTCGGGTACGGCGAAGACCTCCTCCGCCGACTCGGGGCGTTCGATCTCTACGGGAGCGGGTGACGTCACATCGCCCATGCTGCCACGCGGCCCACAAATCGTCACACTGACGAGATGGGGGTAGCATGCTTGCCATGAACACAGCGGACCTTGGGCTGCCGGTGGACGTTCCCTCGACGGCACTCTTCACGGACCAGTACGAGCTGACGATGCTGCAGGCCGCCCTCAAGGCCGGGACGGCCGAGCGGCGCAGCGTCTTCGAGGTCTTCACCCGGCGGCTCCCGGAGGGACGCAGGTACGGCGTCGTGGCGGGCACCGGACGCGTCCTGGACGCCGTGGAGAACTTCCGGTTCGACCCTGACGTCCTCGGCTTCCTGGCGGACCGGGAGATCGTCGACGAGCCCACCCTGCGCTGGCTCGCCGGCTACCGCTTCAGCGGCGACATCTGGGGCTACCCGGAGGGCGAGGTCTACTTCCCGGGCTCGCCGGTCATGCGGGTGGAGGGCTCCTTCGCCGAGTGCGTGCTGCTGGAGACCGTGATCCTGTCCATCCTCAACCACGACTCGGCGATCGCGGCCGCCGCCTCCCGGATGGCCTCGGCCGCCGGCGACCGGCCGCTGATCGAGATGGGCGCCCGCCGCACCCACGAGCTGGCCGCCGTCGCCGCCTCCCGCGCCGCCTACGTCGGCGGTTTCGCCACCACCTCCGACCTCGCCGCCGGCTTCCGCTACGGCATCCCCACCGTCGGCACCTCCGCCCACGCCTTCACCCTGCTCCACGACCGCGAGCGGGACGCCTTCCAGGCCCAGGTCGACTCGCTCGGCCGCGGAACCACCTTGCTGGTGGACACCTACGACGTCGCCGAGGCGGTCCGGACGGCCGTCGAGGTCGCCGGACCCGAGCTGGGCGCCGTCCGCATCGACTCCGGCGACCTGCTGCTGGTCGCCCACCGCGTCCGCCAGCAGCTCGACGAGCTGGGCGCCCGGGACACGAAGATCGTCGTCACCTCCGACCTCGACGAGTACGCCATCGCGTCGCTGGCCGCGGCGCCCGTGGACGCGTACGGCGTCGGCACCCAGCTGGTCACCGGCTCCGGGCACCCCACCTGCTCCATGGTCTACAAGCTGGTCGCCCGCGCCGAGTCCGCCGATCCGAAGGCTCCGCTGCTGCCGGTCGCGAAGAAGTCCACCGGCGGCAAGACGTCCGTCGGCGGCCGCAAGTGGGCGGCGCGGCGGCTGGACGCCGACGGAATCGCGGAGGCCGAGGTCGTCGGCACCGGCGAGGTGCCGGCCGAGCTGGTCGACCAGCAGCTGCTGGTCGAGCTGGTGAAGTCCGGCCAGGTGGTCGCCCGCGAACCGCTGGACGCCTCCCGCGCGCGCCACGCGGCGGCCAAGGCCGGCCTGCCGCTGTCCGCGACCCAGCTCTCCCGCGGAGAAGCGGTCCTTCCGACGGAGTACGTCCAGGGGCGCTCGGGTAGCTAGAGCGGGAGCCCGCGTACGCGCCCCGCGAAGCCCCCTCCCCTAAGCCTCCGTAAGTCTCTACGCTCGGAAGTTCAGGCCGGGCCCGCACCCTGTTTTTCTGCGTCTCCCCCCTCGACCGACCCGATACCGAACGCGAAGGACACCGACCATGCGCCGCGCCTTGATCGTCGTCGATGTGCAGAACGACTTCTGCGAGGGGGGCAGCCTCGCGGTCGCGGGCGGCGCCGACGTGGCCGCCGCGGTCACGGAGCTGATCGGACAGGCGCCGGCCGGCTACCGGCACGTGGTGGCGACCCGCGACAACCACATCGCGCCGGGCGGCCACTTCGCGGACAACCCCGACTACGTGCACAGCTGGCCGGCGCACTGCGTGGCCGGCACCGAGGGCGTCGGCTTCCATCCGAACTTCGCCCCGGCGGTCGCCTCCGGGGCGGTGGACGCGGTGTTCAGCAAGGGCGCGTACTCCGGGGCCTACAGCGGCTTCGAGGGCGCCGACGAGAACGAGGTCCCGCTGGGCGACTGGCTGCGGGCCCGGGAGATCACCGAGGTGGACGTCGTCGGGATCGCCACGGACCACTGCGTGCGGGCCACCGCGCTGGACGCCGTCCGCCTGGGGTTTCGCACCCAGGTCCTGCTGGAGCTGACGGCGGGGGTCTCGGAGGAGACGACGGGGCGGGCGCTGGAGGAGCTGCGGGCGGCGGGCGTGGAGCTGACGGGCAAGCCGGTGGTGTGACCTCCGCGTTCGCCTGGGCGGCGTGGTGAGGGCTGCTTGCGGCCTGGCGGTGCGGCGCACGGCCGGTGTGCGGCCGCGGGCCGGTGGGGGCGGGTTGCGCAGTTCCCCGCGCCCCTGGAGGTCGGGCGTGCGCCCGGCGATGAGCGGTCCCGGCTGCTACCGGCGCCCCGGCGGTGCGGCTCACGGGCGTGGTGCGGCCGCGGGCCGGTGGGGGCGGGTTGCGCAGTTCCCCGCGCCCCTGGAGGTCGGGCGTGCGCCCGGCGATGAGCGGTCCCGGCTGCTACCGGCGCCCCGGCTCACGGCCGGTGTGCGGCCGCGGGCCGGTGGGGGCGGGGCGCGCAGTTCCCCGCGCCCCTGGAGGTCGGGCGTGCCCCCGGCGATGAGCGGTCCCGGCTGCTACCGGCCCGCCGGCGGTGCGGCGCACGGCCGTGGTGCGGCCGCGGGCCGGTGGGGGCGGGGCGCGCAGTTCCCCGCGCCCCTGGGGGCCCGGGGCGCAGATCCTCGTGTCTCTGGAGGTCGGGGCGTCATCGGTGGGCGGTGGTCAGGCTGCCGCCGATCTTCGGAGGAGGGCTCTGATCGGGTGCCACAGTTCGGTGGCGGTGACACCGTTGTCAGGTGCGGTGCGCCATATGAGGCCGTCGGGGTGGTGCAGGACGGCCGTGATCTCGTCCGGGGTCGGCGGGGCGGCGTTGCCCCGCAGGTAGACCGCTCGCATGCCGAGGTTCCGGAGCCTGGTCAGGGCGCGGGCGCGGTTCTGGGCGAGGACCAGTACCCGGACCCCCGAGGCACCCCCGGCGGGGGCGGGGCTGGGCAGGTTCAGTGCCACCACCACGCTGCCGTTCGGCAGCTTACAGAACCCTCCTGCGGCCATGCGGTCATACCCCCGTACGAGTAGGTGTCAATAAGAAAGCCACAGGACGCACCTAAACACGATCGGCGGCGACCCGCCAGGGGGTCGCCGCCGATACGTCTCTGACCTGCGCAGATGCGCGTTACTTCACCGCGGGTCCGACCTGGAGGGACATCGTGGAGCCGTCCTTGGCCTCCGTGACGATGTTGATCTTCGTGTTGGTGTCAGTGATCTTGACACCACCGGTCGGGTTCGAGGCGTCGTAGTAGTCGCTCTTGTGGTCGTTGAAGACCGACACCCCGGAGGACTGCCTGATCTTGGTCGCCACGTCCGCGTTGTGCAGCGTGATCCCGTCGCTCGCGTAGAGGCTGAACGGCGAGTCGTAGGCCTGCACGCGGTTGCGCATCAGCGTGCCGTTGGACCACTTCAGCGCCGTCGGGTGGGAGTCGATCGGGAGGATCAGACCGGTGCCCGGGTGGCCGCCGTCGCCCAGGTGCGTGTTGTTGTCCGCCTGGGAGGTGTCCCACTTCCAGATCAACAGGCCGTTCTGGTACGGGTAGTGCTCCACCCAGTCCGGACGGGTCGTCGAGAAGCCGAAGTTGTACGGACCGGTCTTCAGGGTCGTGTCGTACGACACGTACTGGCGGTTCTCCGCGATGTAGTACTGCGCGTAGTCCTTGGTGAAGGACGCGCCGATGCGGGAGAAGCCGGCCGCCGTCCACGCCGGGTCCGCCGACTCGGCGTTGTCGGAGAAGAGCGCCGAACCGTCCGCGGTCACCGTGATCTCGTCGGCCGCGAAGCCCTTGAGGGCGACCCCGCCGTCGGTCTGGTAGCGGAAGCGCAGCTGGATCTTCTGGCCCGCGTAGGCGTTCAGCGGGTACGACAGCTTGGTGTACGCGGCGGACGAACCGGTGAGCGCCGGCTTGTCGCTGCCGTCGCGCGGGATGGCCTGGCCGTCGGCCGTGCCGTCCAGGGCCGTCCAGTTGGCGCCGCCGTCGGTGGACACCTCGGCGTAGAGGTAGTCGTAGCCGGCCTCGATGTCGTACCAGCCGTCCAGGCTCAGCGTCGCCGAGGACTTGCCGGTCAGGTCGACCGCACGGGTCAGCGTGTTCTTGAGGTTGTCGCCGCTGCCGCTCCACCACTGGGTCGCGCCCTGGGCCGGGGCGACGACGGTGGTGGTGACCGCCTTGTCGGGCAGCGTGACCACCAGGGCCTGCTTGTTCTTGGTGTTGTACTCGGCGACGCCCAGCTTGTGGCTGGACTTCTTGCCGGCCTTGGCCACGTCGTAGTTGAGCCAGCCGAGCTGGAGCTTGTCCCAGGCGTTCATGTCGCCGGGCAGGTCGCCGATGGCTTCCTTGCCGGTGCCGAGCCAGGAACCGGAGGACATCAGGGTCCAGAAACCGGTGGAGTTCTCGCCGCCGTCGGTGTCGTACTCGTCCGGCAGGCCGAGGTCGTGGCCGTACTCGTGCGCGTAGACGCCGAGTCCGCCGTTCTCCGGCTGCATGGTGTAGTCGCCGACCCAGATGCCGGTGTCACCGACCTGCGTGCCGCCGAGCTTGTTGTTCGCGGGGCCGGTGGCGCCGGCGTCGGTGCCGAAGGCGTACCAGCGGTGGGCCCAGATGGCGTCGTCGCCCTGTGCGCCGCCGCCCGCGGACTGGTCCTCGCCGGCGTGCACGATCTGGAAGTGGTCGATGTAGCCGTCGGGCTCGTTGAAGTTGCCGTCGCCGTCGTAGTCGTAGCGGTCCCACTGGTCGTACTGGGCGAGGTCGGCCTTGATGTCCGCGTCGGTCCGGCCGGCCGCCTTCTGCCCGGCGACCCACGCGGTCACACCGTCGCTGACCGCGTTCCAAGCGGACGCGCAGACGTGGCTTCCGCAGGCGTCGTTGCCGTAACGGGCCTCGTTGTAAGGGACCTTGACCCAGTCGGTGACCTCGCCCTGGACCGAGTAGCGGCCCGAGGACTGCTTCTCGTAGTACTTCTTGAGCGACTCGCTCTTCTTGCCGGTGCCGAAGTACAGGTCCTGGAAGTGGGCCTGGTTGTAGTCCGCCTGCCAGGCCGTGGAGTTGTCCTTGGTGCGGTCCGGCTTGGCTATCTGGTTGTGCAGCGGGCCAACGGTGCCGCCGTAGCGGGGGTCGGTCTGGTCGCCGAACTCCACCAGGATCGTGAAGATCTTGTCGGTCTTCTCCCGGCCGAGCTCGACGTACTTGCCGTCGCCCTTCTTGCCCTTGAGCTGGACGACCTTCGAGCCGTCCCGGTCCTTGACCTGGGCCTTGCCGGATATGACCTGGTCGAGGGCTTCCTGTCGCTGGGCCTCCTGGGTCTTGCTCAGGGGCCCGTCGAGGTCGTGATCGTCCTGCTTCGTCGACGGGTCCTTGCGGTCGACGGTGGTGCTCGCCTGTTTCGTGGCGGCCTGGGCGACCGCGAAGGTGGTGAAGCCCGCGGACGCCGTCGCGAGGGTCACCCCGATGGCGAGCGCTCTCAACGTCAAGGATCTGTTGGTCACTTGAGGTCCTCCCCTGCGCCGCGCGCACGGAAGGGGGGTCCGGATGCATGGAAGGATCCGTGCGCGCACGTTCAACGCGTCGATTCAAGTGACGTCATTTGACTACTGGTTTACGAGAAAAGACAGACCTTGACTTGGACAGTTCAACTGCACTATGCGGAGAGGAAGTTCGCTTTACGGACACCGTGATAGGGGAGACCCCGCCGAGCACGCTCACCCGGCGCGCATATGCCGCCGAGCGCCGTATGCCATGCGACCGTGCGCCCCCTGTGCACCGGTACCGTGGGTTAGGTCACGCTTACCGGACGTTCCCGTCGGGCATGCACGCGAATAGAGTCGAACGGTGGAACGCCCGGAAGCCGGTGGAAAGCAAGGCCGGCTCCCCGTCTCACCCCCACATCTTCCGAGGACACGATTGCCATGCCTCGTCCGACCCCGGCACAGCTCGTCTACGGTTCGTGCACCGTGATCTGCTCGACGCTCGCCATGCTGCTGCTGTCACAGACGAGTTCGGGCATCGGGATCGCGGTCATCGCGCTCGCGGCGCTCGGTCTGGGACTGCTGGTCGCCATGACCGTCCCGCTCCCCCGGCCGCGCGCGGCCGCCCAGCCCGAGCCCGCTCCGATCACCTCGCCCGGGGTGCGGGTCCCCCGCCGCCGGGAGACCGTGGCCGCCGCCGCGGCCGACTCCGTCCGGGAGCCCTGACCCCCGTACCCCCGACAAGCACCGCGCGCACAAGCAGCCGGCGGGTCCGTGAGACTGACGGACCCGCCGGCTGCTTGTGCGCGCCCCGGGGTCAGTTCCGCGTAGTGACCACGACCGTCTTGGCGGCCTTGTCGTGCAGCCCCTGCTTGTACGGCTTGTCGAAGAAGCTCCAGCCGCCGCAGATGACCGTCCACACGCAGGCGCAGCAGAAGGCGAACGGCAGCCACAGCACGAGCGCCCGCACCAGCGAGGTCCGGGCCGAGGGCGTGGAGCCGTCGGACAGGTCGGCGACCCGCATGCCGAGCCACTTCTTGCCGAGGGTGCGGCCCGACCTGGCGGTCATCAGGGTGTCGTAGCCGATGAACAGGACGGCGGCGACCAGCGACTGCGCGAAGGACTTGCCGACCTCCATCCTGTCGCCGTTCACCTCGTACTCGCGCACCCCGAACGCCCAGGTGAGCAGCCAGACCACGATGAGCACCAGGATCATGTCGATGATCCGGGCGAGCGTGCGCCGGCCGCTGTCGGCGAGCGGCGGCATCCCGGCGAGCGGATCGGCCGGATAGCCGCCGGCCCCTCCGTCGTACGGGCCGCCGCCCCCGGCTCCGTACGGGCCGCCGCCCCCGGCTCCGTAGGGGCCGCCGCCGTAGGAGGGCGGCGGAGGCTGCGCGCCGCCGTACGGGGTGTCGTACGGCGAGCCCGGCCCCTGGCCCTCGTCCGGCGGCCCGGACGGGGGCTGTTTCCTGAACGGGTCGTCCTCCGGCGGCTGTCCGGAGCCCGGGGGCGGTTCGGTGCTCATGGCCCGAGTGGACCGCGAAGCCGCCCCGGCCGCACCCGGCGCGAGGCCGTACGGGGTACGACGCCCCGTCAGCCGGCGACGAAGGTGTGCGCCGCCTTGTCGTGCCAGCACTGGTGCCAGGGCCGGTCGAACAGGCACCAGGCGACGCCGACGATCCCGATGCCGAGCAGACCCGGCACCGTGTACACCAGCCAGCGGCGCAGGGCGGCACCGAACGCCGGGGGCGCGTGGCCCTCGATGTCCCGCACCTCCAGGCCGAACAGCTTCTTGCCGAGGGTGCGGCCCCACTTGGCGGTGGGCCACACCTCGTAGAGGACGCCCGCGGCGACCAGGACGGCGAGGACGATGCCGAGGTAGAGGCCGGTGGTGCCGTCGAGCAGCCAGACGGTCTCGGTACGGCCGGAGAGCTTGGCGACGTCGATCTTCTCCTGCACGTGGTCGGCCGCGCGGCTGCCCAGCGGCACCGCGGCCGCGGCGGTCAGCACGCCGACGATCAGGCTGTCGACGAGCCGCGCGGCGAACCGCTTGCCGAGCCCGGCGGGACGGGCCGCGGCCTGCCGCCGGGCGGCCGCCTGGAAGACGTCCTCCACCGGCGGCTTCCAGGGCGCGGCCTGCTGGTCGCCCGCGAGCCGGTGCACCTGCTGCGCCCAGGAGGACTGGCCGCCGCCGGGCCCGGAGGTCATGGGCGCGCCGGACCCGGGCCGGGAGCCCGCGGACTGCGGGGGCACGGGCGGCGCCACGGCCTGGGGCGCGGCGGGCGCCGGGGTCGCGGCGGCCCGTTCGGCGGCGGCCTTTCCGGCGCCGAAGCCGGGGCGGGCGCTCGCGGGGGCGCCGGACGGACCCTGCGCGCCGGGCCCGCCCGCGCCGGACGCGGCGCCGGACCCCGCGGCGGGCGCCGCGTTCCCGGTGCCCGGGGCGCCGTCGGTGCGGATCGGACGGAAGGTCAGCGTGCCGTCGTCCAGGGGCGGCCGGTCGGTCCCCGGAGCGGACGCGGGCCCCAGGGTGGGCCTGCGGAAGATGAACGTGCCGCCGGAGTCGACGTCCTCCTGGTCGGCCGGCGGGATCGTCGCCGAACCGTCCGTGTGGGAGGACCGGCCGTCGGGCTGGGCCGGCGAACCCGCCGCCGCCCGCGGGTCGGTGCCCCACGGGCTCCCCTCGGCCGCCCAGCCCGAGGCGCCCCGCTGCGGGTCCTCGTCGAAGAAGTGCGGGCCGGTCTGCTCCACCACCGGGGTCGAGGGGCGGGAGCCGGGCGGCGGCGCGAGCTGTTCGCCGCCGGACGGGGCCGGGCGGCTGGTGCCCGGCACCCACGCGGCGCCGTTCCAGTAACGGACGTAGCCGGGGATGGACGGGTCCGGGTAGTAGCCCTCGCGGGGCCGTTCGTCACCGGGTGCCGGGGTAGGGGCGGTCATGTCCGTCATCCCGTATCTGCTCGGGGGTCGTGTGGGAGGCTCCACATCTACCAGACCCGCGTGCCCGCCACCGCCAGTCCCGCAGGACCCGCCCCTTTCCGGGCATTCCCGTGCGCCCCACGGCCCGGTGGAAAAACTTCCCGCGACCCGCGTAATGCTCGCGGCCCCGGCGCCTCTCTCCTCGTACGGGCCCGTCCAAGGCGCCCGCACGACCGGCCGAGAGGAACGAACGTCATGCAGCACACCGTGGTGGAGCGCGAACTGGAGCTGCGGCTCATCCTGTCCCCCGAGCGGAGCATCCCGGTCCCGGCCCGGCTCCGTTACCGATCCGACGATCCGTACGCGGTCCACGTCGGCTTCCACGTCACCTCCGACACCCCCGTCCTGTGGACCTTCGCCCGGGACCTGCTGGTGGAAGGGGTGTTCCGGCCGTGCGGGCACGGGGACGTGCGGGTGTGGCCGACGAAGGTGGAGGGCCGCAGCGTCGTGCTGATGGCGCTCAGCTCACCCGACGGGGACGCCCTGCTCGAAGCGCCGGTCGCCCAGGTGTCCGCCTGGCTGGAGCGGACGCTGCGGGTGGTGCCCCCGGGGACCGAGGCCGGCCGGCTCGGCATCGACGACGCACTCGACCAGTTGCTCGCGCAGTGAGGGCCCGTGCCGGGGGCCTAGAACAGCTTGCCCGGGTTGAGGAGGCCCAGCGGGTCGAAGGCTGCCTTCACGGCCCGCTGCATCTCCACGCCCACCGGTCCGAGTTCCCGGGCCAGCCACTCCTTCTTCAGGACGCCGACGCCGTGCTCGCCGGTGATGGTGCCGCCGAGTTCCAGTCCGAGGGCCATGATCTCGTCGAAGGACTCGCGGGCGCGGCGGCACTCCTCGGGGTCCCGCGCGTCGAAGCAGACCGTGGGATGGGTGTTGCCGTCGCCCGCGTGGGCGACCACGCCGATGGTCAGCCGGTGCTTCTCCCCGATGCGCTCGACCCCTTCGATCAGGTCGCCGAGCCGGGAGCGGGGCACGCACACGTCGTCGATCATCGTGGTGCCCTTGACGGCCTCCAGGGCGACCAGCGAGGTCCGCCGGGCCTGGAGGAGGAGTTCGGACTCGGCGGCGTCGTCGGCCGGTACCACCTGGGTGGCGCCGGCCTCCTCGCACAGGGCGCCGAGCGCGGCGAGGTCGGCGGCCGGGTCCGGGGTGTCGAAGGCGGCCAGCAGCAGCGCCTCGGTGGACTCCGGCAGGCCCATGCGGGTGAGGTCGTTGACCGCTTTCACGGTCGTACGGTCCATCAGTTCGAGGAGGGACGGCACGTGTCCGCCCGCCATGATCCGGCACACCGCGTCGCAGGCGGCGCCGGCGGACCCGAACTCGGCGGCCAGCACCAGCTGCCGCGGCGGCTTGGGCTTCAGGGCGAGGACGGCCCGTACGACGACGCCGAGCGATCCCTCGGAGCCCACGAACAGCCGGGTCAGGTCGTATCCGGCGACGCCCTTGGCGGTACGGCGGCCGGTCGACATCAGCCGGCCGTCGGCGAGCACGACGTCCAGCCCGAGCACGTACTCGGCGGTCACCCCGTACTTCACGCAGCACAGCCCGCCCGAGGCCGTGCCGATGTTGCCGCCGATCGTGCACATCTCCCAGCTGGAGGGGTCCGGCGGGTAGGAGAGGCCGTGCTCCTCGACGGCGCGGGAGAGGGTGGCGTTGACGACGCCGGGTTCGACCACGGCGATGCGGTCGACCGGTGAGATCTCCAGGATGCGGTCCATCCTGGTCAGGGACAGCACGATGCAGCCTTCGGTGGCGTTGGCGCCGCCGGACAGGCCGGTGCGGGCCCCCTGCGGGACGACCGGCACCCGCAGCTCGGTGGCGGTGCGCAGGACGTGCTGGACCTGCTCGACCGTGCGCGGCAGTACGACGACGGCCGGGGCGCCCGCCGGGCAGAAGCTCGCCATGTCGTGGGCGTAGGAGGTGGTCACGTCGGGATCCACGAGAACCGCGTCGGCCGGCAGACCCGCGAGGAGCCGGTCGGTGAGGTTGCCGGTGGTCTCGTCCCGAGGCGCTTCGATACGGCTCATGATCACAGCGTCGCACTCGGGGCCATCGGTGTGAACCCCGTGGGCGCCCTCCTTGGGCCGCCGGGGCGCGGTCGTCGCGGTGACGCACAGTGGCGGGCATGTGCGCGCTCGATAACCGACCGTCAGGGCCCACCACCTCGCTGTTCACGGACCCGCGGCAGCCGCGCCCCCGGCGCCGGGTGCTGCGGCGGCTGCTGGTCGTCGCGCTGGCGGGCGGGGCGGCGGCCGGTGCGGCGCTGCTGCTGTGGCCGCACGCGCCGGAGCACCGGGGCGCTCCGTCCCCGGCGGCAGGGGCGGAGGCCAGGGTCCGGGCGAGGGCGCAGGCCGCGGCCCAGGCGGCGGCACAGACGGCCGTCCTCGACGGCCTGCCGGCCGCGCTGCCGGACCTCGCCTCGCTGATCGGCGCGCGCGAGAGCCTGGTGCGGGCGCGGCCGCGGGACGCGCGGGCCTGGGCGGTGCTGGGGGCCGCGTACGTGGAGCGGGCGCGCAGGACCGCGGACGTCGCCGACTATCCGCGGGCGGAGCACGCCCTGCGGACCTCCCTGCAGGTGGCGGCGCGGGGGAACACCGACGCGCTGGCCGGTCTCGCCGCGCTCGCGAACACCCGCCGGGACTTCGCGGAGGCCAGGCGGTTCGGCGAGGAGGCGCTGAAGGCGGCGCCGAAGCGGTGGTCGACGTATCCCGCGCTGATCGACGCCTACGACGGGCTCGGCGACTACAAGGCGGCCCGGTCGGCGCTCGACAAGCTGATGGCGCTCAAGCCCGGGGCGGCCGCGAAGCCGGCCGTGATGGCGCGGGCCGCCGCGGTGTACCGCGACCGGGGCTGGCGGGAGGACGCGGCCGCGCAGATCACCGACGCGGCGGCGGCTGCCGGGACCCCCGCCGAACAGGCCGCGTACCTGACCCAGGCCGGGGATCTGGCCTTCGAGCGCGGGGACCGCGAGGACGCGCTGCGGCACTTCACGGCGGCGGTGCGCCTGGACCCGGGCCAGGCGGCGGCGCGGGCCGGCCAGGGCCGGGCGCTGGCGGCGCTGGGCCGCACGCAGGAGGCGCTGACCGCGTATCAGGAAGCCCTCGCGCACCGGCAGGCCCCGGACGTCACGCTGGAGCTGGCCGAGCTGTACGAGTCGCTGGGGATGGGGCAGCAGGCGGAGGCGCGGTACGCGCTGCTGCAGACGCAGGTGCGGCGCGAGACGGACGCCGGGGTCGACGACGAGCTGCTGCTCGGGCGGTACGAGGCGGACCACGGGGACGCCGAGGAGGCGGTGCAGCGGCTGTCGGCGGAGTGGGAGC
This sequence comes from Streptomyces sp. NPDC101237, assembly GCF_044767465.1. NCBI lineage: Bacteria > Bacillati > Actinomycetota > Actinomycetes > Kitasatosporales > Streptomycetaceae > Streptomyces > Streptomyces sp. NPDC101237. Next base: position 269,061 of record NZ_JBIWNY010000005.1, read on the forward strand.
GGCAGCCCGGCATCGAGGTCGCCGACGCGCTCGGGTGGGCGCTGCACCGGGCCGGCGACGACAAGGAGGCGATGGTCTACGCCGCGATCGCGACGGACTCGACCAAGGGCGGCGGGGTCCGCAGCGCGTCGTACGCCTTCCACCGCGGGATGATCGAGCACGATCTGGACCTGGACGCATCGTCCCGGCGGCACCTCCAGGACGCCCTGCGCATCAACCCGTACTTCTCGCCGTTGCAGGCCCCGGTGGCCCGCGCGACCCTGGGCACCCTGGGCGACCAGCCGCCCAGCGAGGACCTGCCCCGCTGAGCGGCGGTTGAGGGCACCGGCCGGGGCGGTCAGAGGTTGCCGCGGCGTTCCTGCTCGCGCTCGATCGCCTCGAAGAGGGCCTTGAAGTTGCCCTTGCCGAAGCCCATGGAGCCGTGCCGCTCGATGATCTCGAAGAAGACCGTCGGGCGGTCCTGGATCGGCTTGGTGAAGATCTGCAGCAGGTAGCCGTCCTCGTCCCGGTCGGCCAGGATCCGCAGCTCGCGCAGGGTGTCCAGGGGCACGCGGGTGTCGCCGACCCATTCGCCGAGGGTGTCGTAGTAGGAGTCGGGGGTGCCGAGGAACTCGACGCCGGCCGCGCTCATGGTCCGTACGGTCTCGACGATGTCGTTGGTGTTGAGCGCGATGTGCTGGACGCCGGCCCCGCCGTAGAACTCCAGGTACTCGTCGATCTGGGACTTCTTCTTGGCGACGGCGGGCTCGTTGATCGGGAACTTGACCTTCAGGGTGCCGTCGGCGACGACCTTGGACATCAGCGCGCTGTACTCGGTGGCGATGTCGTCACCCACGAACTCCTTCATGTTCGTGAAGCCCATGACCTTGTTGTAGAAGCCGACCCACTCGTTCATGCGGCCGAGTTCGACGTTGCCGACGCAGTGGTCGACGGCCTGGAAGGTGCGGCGGGCGGGCGGCTCCACGATCGGGGACGCGGCGACGAATCCCGGCAGGTAGGGGCCGTCGTAGCCGGTCCGCTCGACGAGCGTGTGGCGGGTCTCGCCGTAGGTGGCGATCGCGGCGAGGACGACGGTGCCGTGCTCGTCCTTGACCTCGTACGGCTCGGCCAGCGACCGGGCGCCGTGCTCGACGGCGTAGGCGTGCGCGGCCCGCGCGTCGGGGACCTCGATGGCGAGGTCGACGACGCCGTCGCCGTGCTCGGCGACGTGCCGGGCCAGGAAGGTGCCCCACTCGGTCTCGGGGCGGACGACGGAGGTGAGGACGAACCGCGCCGAGCCGTTCTCCAGGACGTAGCTCGCCGTCTCCCGGCTGCCGTTCTCCGGTCCGGAGTAGGCGACCAGCCGCATGCCGAAGGCGCTGGAGTAGTAGTGCGCCGCCTGCTTGGCGTTGCCGACGGCGAAGACGACGGCGTCCATTCCCTTGACCGGGAAGGGGTCGTCCTGCCGGGTGGTCGCGTCGGGAGTGTGCTCTGTGGTCTGCGTCATGGTCGAAGGGTGACCCTGGCACACAAGGTGCGCAATAGTTCTGGTTTCGAGTGGGCAACATGTTCAGCGGTACGGCCGTATCGGCGGACTTTCTGTACAGGATGACCAACCATCCGGAGGCGGGCATGGCGATCGATCGTCTGGACGGGCGGATCCTGGTGCTGCTGGCCAGGGAACCGCGGATCGGCGTGCTGGAGATGTCCCGCCGGCTCGGGGTGGCGCGCGGGACCGTGCAGGCGCGGCTGGACCGGCTTCAGTCGAATGGAGTGATCCAGGGATTCGGCCCGCAGGTGGACCCGGCGGCCCTCGGCTACCCGGTCACCGCGTTCGCCACGCTCCAGATCCGCCAGGGCCAAGGCCCGGACGTGCGGGCGCACTTGACGACCGTGCCGGAGGTGCTGGAACTGCTCACCACCACCGGCACCGGGGACATGCTGTGCCGGCTGGTGGCCCGCTCCAACGCCGATCTCCAGCGGGTGATCGACCGGGTCGTCGGCTTTGATGGCATTGTCCGGGCCTCCACGGCGATCGTCATGGAGAACCCCGTTCCGCTGCGGGTCATCCCGCTGGTGGAGCAGGCCGCCGCGGACAGCGAAGGGACGACCTGACCCGTCCACAGTCGGGGGTGAGCGCGCGTGAGTTTCTGGGAGTACCTCGGCAACCGGCACCAGACCCTGCTGGCGGACGCCTACCAGCACGCCAGCGCCGTCTTCCAGTGCATGGTCGCCGCGACCCTCCTCGGCGTGCTGATCGGGGTGGTCACCTACCGCAGCGAATGGGCCGGCAACCTCGCCACCACGGCGACCGCCACCGTCCTGACCGTCCCGTCCCTCGCCATGATCGGCCTGCTGATCCCGGTGGTGGGCCTCGGCGTCCCGCCGACGGTGATCTCCCTGACGCTGTACGGGCTGCTGCCGGTCGTGCGGAACTCGATCGTGGGCCTGCGCGGGGTCGACCCGATGCTGGTGGACGCGGCCCGCGGGATCGGCATGTCGCGGGCCGCCCGGCTGCTGCGGGTGGAACTGCCGCTGGCCTGGCCGCCGATCCTGACCGGCATCCGGGTCTCCACGCAGATGCTGATGGGCATCGCCGCGATCGCCGCGTACGCCTCGGGTCCCGGCCTCGGCAACGAGATCTTCCGCGGGCTGGCCTCCCTGGGCAGCAAGAACGCGCTGAACCAGGTGCTGGCGGGCACCGTCGGGATCGTCATCCTCGCGCTGCTCTTCGACGCGGCGTACGTCCTGCTCGGACGGCTGACCATTCCGAGGGGGATCCGTGGCTGAGTCCCATGGTGCCTCGATCGAGCTGGATCACCTGACCAAGCGCTATCCGGGCAGCGCGCAGCCGGCCGTGGACAGCGTGAACATGGAGATCGGGGCGGGCGAGACGGTGATCTTCGTCGGCCCGTCCGGCTGCGGCAAGTCGACCACGCTGAAGATGATCAACCGGCTGATCGAGCCGACCGGCGGCCGGATCAGGATCGGCGGCGAGGACGTCACCGACATCGACGCGGTGAAGCTGCGCCGCAAGGTCGGGTACGCCATCCAGTCCGCCGGGCTCTTCCCGCACATGACGGTCGCGCAGAACATCGCCCTGGTGCCGAAGATGCTCGGCTGGCCGAAGGCCCGGATCCGCGCCCGCGTCGAGGAACTCCTCGACCTGGTCGGCCTGGACCCCGGCGAGTTCCACGGCCGGTATCCGCGCGCGCTCTCCGGCGGCCAGCAGCAGCGGGTGGGCGTGGCACGGGCCCTGGCCGCCGATCCGCCGGTCCTGCTGATGGACGAGCCGTTCGGCGCCGTCGACCCGATCACCCGCGACCATCTCCAGGACGAGCTGATCCGGCTCCAGCGCGAACTGCACAAGACCATCGTCTTCGTCACCCACGACTTCGACGAGGCGATCAAGCTCGGCGACCGGATCGCCGTGCTGCGCGAGCGCTCGCACATCGCCCAGTTCGACACCCCGGAGGCGATCCTCACCAACCCGGCCGACGACTTCGTCTCCGGTTTCGTCGGCGCGGGCGCGGCCCTGAAGCGGCTGAACCTCACCCGGGTCCGGGACGTGGAGATGGGCGACTATCCGACGGTCACCTTGGACACCCCGCTCCAGGAGATCTTCAACAAGCTGCGGGGCAGCGGCACGAACGAGATCCTGCTGCTCGACAAGCGCGGCCGTCCCTACAAGTGGCTGCGGCGCGGCGACCTGATGCGGGCCAGGGGCTCGCTGGCCCGCGCCGGGACGCTGGTGCACGACACGGTGACCCGGGACGCGACCCTGCGGGACGCCCTGGAGGCGGTGCTGACGGACAACGCGGGCCGCGTCGCGGTGACCGGGCGGCGGGGCGAGTTCATCGGGGTCGTGGACATGGAGACCCTGATGAACTCGGTGCACGAGCTGCTGGAGGCCGACCGCCTCGAAGCGATGGAGCACCAGCACGAACTCCAGGAGGCCAGGGCCGACCGGACCCACGCCGAGCAGGAGGGCGAGGAAGGGGAGCAGAAGGCGTGAACACGTCTCCCGGCACCCGGCCCGAGGGCGAGCACGAGGTCCGTGGCCTGGTCTTCCGCGACGAGGGCGAGGCGGAGCAGGAGGCACCGCCACCGCCGCAGGGCCCGCCGGGCAGGCGGATCACGTGGCGGAAACTGACGTTCCTGCCCGCGTTCCTGGTGGCGCTGCTGCTGGCCACCTGGCTGTGGTTCCAGCAGGCCCGCCTGGACACGATCTCCGCGAACGCCCTGGCGCACGGCCAGGTCTCCACGTGCCTGTGGCAGCACGTGCGGCTGACGGTGATCTCGACGTTCTTCGTGCTGATCATCGCGATCCCGCTGGGCGTCCTGCTGACCCGCCGGGCCTTCCGCAGGGCCACGCCGGTCGCGATGGCCGTCGCCAACACGGGCCAGGCGACCCCGGCGATCGGCCTGCTGGCACTGCTGGTCATCTGGCTGGGCGTCGGCGAGAAGGCGGCCCTGATCGGCATCATCGTCTACGCGATCCTGCCGGTCCTCTCCAACACCATCGCGGGCCTGAAGGCGAACGACCCGACGCTCCTGGAGGCGGCCCGCGGCATCGGCATGTCCCCGCTGGGCGTGCTGCGCACGGTGGAGCTGCCGCTGGCGGTCCCGCTGATCCTCGCGGGCGTCCGGACGGCCCTGGTCCTCAACGTCGGTACGGCGACCCTGGCCACCTTCGGCGGGGGCGGCGGACTGGGCGTCCTGATCACCACCGGCATCACCAACCAGCGCATGCCGGTCCTGGTCCTCGGCTCGGTCCTCACCGTGGCCCTCGCGCTGCTGGTGGACTGGCTGGCCTCGCTGGCGGAGGTCCTGCTGCGGCCGCGGGGCCTGGAGACGGGCCGGTGAGCGGGCTCCGGGCGCCCACGGCGCTGCCGCTGGCCCTGCTGCTGGCCCTGCTGCCGGCCGCCGGCTGCGGCCTGACCAGCGGCTCGCCCATGGTGGATGACGTGTCGCCGGGCTCGATCGGGGCGGGCGAGCCGCTCAAGGGCGCCCATCTCACCGTCACCTCCAAGGAGTTCACGGAGCAGCTGATCCTCGGCGCCGTGATGGGCATCGCCTTCGAGGCGGCGGGCGCGAAGGTCCTCGACCGCACCGGGATCCAGGGTTCGGTCGGCGCCCGCGAGGCGGTCAAGTCCGGTCAGGCGGACGGGATGTACGAGTACACGGGCACGGCCTGGATCACCTACCTGGGCAACGGCCACCCCATCACCGACCCGCAGCGGCAGTGGCAGGCGGTCCACGACGCGGATCTCGGCAACGGCCTGACCTGGCTGCCGCCCTCCCGGCTCGACAACACCTACGCGCTGGCCATGAACCAGGCCAACGCCCGGAAGTACGGCACGAGGACGCTGTCGGACGTGGCGGCCCTGTCGCGGTCGGATCCCGGGGCGGTGACCCTGTGCGTGGAGGGCGAGTTCGCCAACCGGGCCGACGGTCTGCCCGGCATGGAGAAGGCGTACGGCATGAGCGTGCCGGCGAAGAACATCACGCAGATGGACACCGGGATCATCTACACCCAGGTTCAGAATGGCAGTTGCACCTACGGCGAGGTGTTCACGACCGACGGCCGCATCAGGTCCATGAACCTGGTGCTGATGCGGGACGACCGGAAGTTCTTCCCCAACTACAACGCGGCACCGGTGATCAACACCAAGGCCCTTGAGAAGTGGCCGGCGATCGCGACGGTCCTGGACCCGGTGACGGCGAAGCTGGACAACACGGTGGCCCAGACGCTGAACGCGAAGGTGGACGTGGCCGGGGAGGACCCGCACCAGGTGGCGCTGGACTGGATGAAGGCGGAGGGGTTCGTCAAGTAGCGGCCGTCGGCGCGGAGTTCCGAAGACCTCGATGCAAAGAAGGCGTTGCCCCCGCGGCAGGAACCGCGCACCCGCCTGGACTGGACCCTGGTGGAAGTGGGCCTGCGCCTGACGGCCCCGGCACCGGCGACCTGACAGCCACGGTGAACCGCACGACCGGTCCCCGCCCGCCGCGCCCCGGACTCAGCAGCCGGGGACCTTCGTCCCCTTCTCCAGCCTGACCAGGTCGGCCACGGCGCCCTTGAGCGTCGTCACCGGCACCAGCCGCAGCCCCTCGGGCAGCTCGGACTTGGCGTCGGCGCACTCGTCCTTCGGCACCAGGAAGACGGTCGCCCCGTCCCGCCGCGCGGCCTGCGTCTTCAGCGCGACCCCGCCCACGGCGCCCACCGTGCCGTCGGCGCTGATCGTCCCCGTACCGGCGATGTTCTTCCCGCCGGTCAGGTCACCGCCGCTCCCGTTCCCGTCCAGCTTGTCGATGATCCCGAGCGAGAACAGCAGCCCGGCGCTCGGTCCTCCGACGTCCGCCAGCTTCAGGGTCACCTTGACCTTGTCGGCGCTCAGGTTCAGGTACGTCAGCGCGGCCTGCGCCGCCGCGTCCTGCGACTGCTCCATCTGCTCGGTGTTGTGCCGCTCGATCTCCTTGACGTCACCGCCGCCCGGGTACACCGCGTCGCGCGGCATCACCGCGCGGTCCGTGCGGAACCAGTTGCCGACGACGTCGCCCAGCGACACCCGGGCGTCCGGTCCGGTCGCCTCGATCGTCGTCATCCGCAGCTGCCCGCCGGTCGGCCGGACGGGCGCCCCGGCGATGGTGATCACCGGGGTGCCCTGGTTCTCGCCGAGCACGTTCGCCGTCATCCCGGGCTGGGCCACCGAGAAGGGCAGCGGCGCGAGGACGGCCGTGGCGATCAGGGCCACGACGGGAAGCGCGCAGACGGCGACGGCCTGGAGACGTGTGAGACGTGAGAGCACGGAGTCAATCTAACGCGGCGGCCACGCCGGGCCACCGCCCCGGCCCCTCAGCGCAACGCCTCCGCGACCTCCCGCGCCGCGTCCATGACCCGGGTCCCGACCCGCTCGGGCACGGCGTCGGCCAGCATCACGACCCCGACGCTCCCCTCGACCCCGGTGACGCCGAGCAGCGGAGCGGCCGCGCCGCTCGCACCGGCCTCCAGTTCCCCGTGGGTCAGCGTGTACCCGGGGTCGTCCTTCGGCGAGTGCCGCGCGGACAGGATCGCCTTCCCGGCGGCCCCCCGGTCCAGCGGATGCCGGAACCCGGCCCGGTACGCCACGTGGTAGTCGGTCCAGGTGGGCTCGACGACCGCGACGGCGAGCGCCTCGGTCCCGTCGACCAGCGTCAGGTGCGCCGTCGCCCCTATGTCCTCGGCGAGCGACCGCAGGGCCGGCAGGGCGGCCTCCCGGACGAGCGGGTGCACCTGCCGTCCCAGGCGCAGCACTCCGAGGCCGACCCGGGCTCGCCCGCCCAGGTCACGCCGTACCAGCGCATGCTGCTCAAGCGTGGCGAGCAACCGGTACACCACGGTCCGGTTCACGCCCAGTTTGGTGGAAAGCTCGGTGACGGTCAGCCCGTGGTCCGTGTCGGCGAGCAGCTTCAGGACCCTGAGGCCCCGGTCGAGCGTCTGAGAGGTCTCCGCGGTCACGACGCCCACTCCTTAAGTGGTGAGGCCGGCAGCCTCCGATGCGGCGGATGCGTCACCGAGTCCCGTCAGCGACGCGCTTCAGAGGCCGCCGATCGGCAGAAGGGCCCGGTGGCTCCGGGCCCAGTCGCTTCACGGCTGCGCTCCGCGGCGGCGCTGCCACGGGGCGTGTGCGTAGGCGGACAGTAGCGAAGGGGGTTCGCTGAGCGGAAGCCTTCGTCCAGAATCCGGTCACGCTCCGGTACGGACTGTTTCCGTATGTGCTGGTATGTACGCCGCACGCCTCGGTGTCACCACAAGGTCCCCGCCGGTCACCGCATGCGGGTGGCCCACTCCTGCACCTTGGCGATCCGCTGCCGCAGCTGCCCCGCCGTGGCCTCCGCGCTCGGCGGCCCTCCGCACACCCGGCGCAGCTCCGTGTGGATCACACCGTGCGGCTTGCCACTTTGGTGCACATACGCGCTGACCATCGTGTTCAGCTGCTTCCGCAACTCCATCATCTCCTTGTGGGAGACGACCGGCCGCCGTTCCGCGGGCAGCTCCAGCAGGTCGGCCTCGTCGTCCGGCTTCTTGCGGCTGTGCGCGATCTGCCGGGCCTGCCGCTTCTGCAGCAGCAGTTGCACCTGATCGGGTTCGAGGAGCCCCGGGATGCCGAGGTAGTCCTGCTCCTCCTCGCTGCCCGGGTGCGCCTGCATGCCGAACTCGGCGCCGTCGTACAGCACCCGGTCGAAGACCGCCTCGGACTCCAGCGCCTCGAAGGCGAACTGCTCCTGCTCGCCGGTGTCCTCGTCCTGCTCCTTGTTCGCCTCGTCCATCTCCTTCTCGGACTCGGCGTACGGGTCCTCCTCGCCGTCCTTCTTCGGCTTGTCGAGGGCGTGGTCGCGCTCGACCTCCATCTCGTTGGCGAAGGTCAGCAGGTCGGGGACGGTCGGCAGGAACACGGACGCGGTCTCGCCGCGCCGCCGTGACCGCACGAAACGGCCGACGGCCTGGGCGAAGAAGAGCGGCGTCGAGATGGTCGTGGCGTAGACGCCCACCGCGAGACGGGGCACGTCGACGCCCTCGGACACCATCCGCACCGCGACCATCCACCGGTCGTCGCCGGCGCTGAAGGCGTCGATGCGCTTGGACGCGCCGGTGTCGTCGGAGAGGACGAGGGTGGCCTTGGTCCCGGTGATCTCGCGGATCAGCTTGGCGTAGGCGCGGGCGGACTCCTGGTCCGAGGCGATGACCAGGGCCCCGGCGTCCGGGATCCCCTTGCGCACCTCCGTCAGCCGCTGGTCCGCAGCGCGCAGCACCGCCGGCATCCACTCGCCGCGCGGATCCAGCGCCGTGCGCCACGCCTGGCTGACGGCGTCCTTGGTCATCGGCTCGCCGAGCCGGGCGGCGATCTCGTCACCGGCCTTGGTCCGCCAGCGCATGCTGCCGCTGTAGGAGAGGAAGATGACCGGCCGCACGACATGGTCGGCGAGCGCGTTGCCGTATCCGTAGGTGTAGTCGGCGGCGGACCGCCGGATCCCGTCCTGCCCCTCCTCGTACGTCACGAAGGGGATGGGGTTGGTGTCCGACCGGAACGGCGTACCGGTCAGCGCCAGCCGGCGGGTGGCCGGCTCGAACGCCTCCAGGCAGGCCTCGCCCCAGGACTTGGAGTCACCGGCGTGGTGGATCTCGTCGAGGATGACGAGCGTCTTGCGCTGCTCGGACCGGTTGCGGTGCAGCATCGGCCGCACCCCGACACCGGCGTAGGTGACGGCGACCCCGTCGTACTCCCGGCTCAGCGGCCCCGCGCTGTACTCCGGGTCGAGCTTGATCCCTATCCGCGCCGCGGCCTCCGCCCACTGCTTCTTCAGGTGCTCGGTGGGAGCGACGACGGTGATCTGCTGCACGACGTGGTGGTGCAGCAGCCAGGACGCCAGGGTCAGCGCGAAGGTCGTCTTGCCGGCGCCGGGCGTGGCGACGGCGAGGAAGTCGCGCGGCTGCTCCTGGACGTACTTCTCCATGGCCCCCTGCTGCCAGGCCCGCAGCTTGCCGGCGGTGCCCCAGGGCGCCCGGCCCGGGAAGGCCGGCGAAAGGTGGTGGGAGGACGAGGAGGCAGAAGCGGTGGAGGTAGTCACGGTCTCCGTAGTAAGGGGTCGGGCGGCTACGTATGCGTATGACAACCGGGCCACCCTACCGGCGTCCCGTCACGGTCGACGCGAGACGAGCCCGCCTGCCCCTCGGGTGGGACCCACGTCACAGATCACGAAGCCGGGTCGTCACCCACACCCCGACGAGCGCCACGGCGGCCATCGGCAGGAAGACGAAGGCGAAGGCGGCCGGGTGGGCGCCGGAACCGGCCGCATCCGTCGTGCTGCCGCCGCCCAGCGCGGCGAAGGCGGCACCGGCCGTGGCGAGCAGGACGACGTTCGACAGGCCGTCGGCGATCTGCAGGGCGGCCGAGTTGGACCCGGCCTCGTGCGGAGCGGAGAGCCGGAGCATCAGCACGCTCGACGAGGCGATCACCAGGCCCATCCCGAAGCAGCCGAAGCCCCAGGCGACGGCCACGATCCACACCGGCACGCCGTGCAGGAGCACGCTGGGCGCGGTCGCGATCGCCGCGGCGACCAGCACCATACCGAGGCCCATCAGCCGTTCCCGGTACGGCGCCACCCGCGGCCGCGCCTGCACCCACGAGCCCAGCGCCCAGGTCACCCCGCCGGCCGCCAGCGAGAACCCGGCGAGGGTGGGCGAGAGACCACGCTGGGTCACCAGCATCAGCGGCACGAACGACTCCGCGGAAATGAACGCGCCGGCCGCGACCCCGCGCAGCAGCACCACCGACGGCAGCCCCCGGACCGCGCGACAGGTCCCGCGCGGCAGCAGCCCGAGGACGGCGGGAACCAGCAGCGCGGCCCCGACGGCCGCCGGCAGCAGGGAGACCCAGCGCAGGTCCTGGGCCGCGTACTGGAGCAGGCCCGCACCGGCGGAGAGGGCGAACGCGAGCCGGATCCGCCGCCGCTCGAAGGGCTCCCGCGGCTCGTCGGCGACCGGCCCACCGGTCCGGCGGCGGATCTGCGGCAGGGCGAGCGCCAGCGGGAAGACCACGAGCACCGGGATCCCGACGAACACCCACCGCCATCCGAGGTGCTCGGTCACCGCGCCGGCGGCCAGCGGTCCGACGATCGACGGCACCACCCAGCCGGCGGCGAAGGCGGCCATGATCGCGGGCCGCAGCCGCTCCGGGTAGGCCCGGCCGACCACCACGTACAGCGCGACGATGACCAGCCCGCCGCCCAGCCCCTGCACGGCCCGCCCCAGGATGAACACCCACATGGCCTGGGCGGTCCCCGCGACGACGAGCCCCGCGGCGAAGCCCCCGATCCCGGTCGTCAGCGCGCCGAGCGGTCCTCGCCGGTCCGACCACTGCCCGGCCAGCACCATCCCGAACAGGCTGGTCGTGAAGTACCCGGAGAAGGCGAACGCGTACAGCGACACCCCGTCCAGCTCCCGCGCCGCCACCGGCATCGCCGTCCCGACGGCGGTCGCCTCGAACGCGATCAGCAGCACGACGGAGACGATCCCGACGCTCAGCGCCCGGTACGACCGGCCGAGGACTCCCTGGTCATCGACTCTGTCGGCGGTCTCGTCCGCGACGACGGCGTCGCTGCGCTGGGGGGTGGTCATGCTGACCACGGTAAGCCCCGTTCCCGCCCTTGACCCCTGTCCCGAGCCCTACCCGGCCTCGGACCTTGGTCGTAGACCCCGAGCCCCGTTCATGAACGGCACATGGCAGTCCCATTGCAGCCCCACGCGTCCCCTTGAGCCCACCCCCGGCCCCGGCCTACCTTCAGATCACCGACAGGGCCGACAACGACCCGACCGGCAACGGCCGTGTGCCCGAGTGGTTCAGGGGCTCGCCTGCGCTGCATCCATCAGCGAGCTCCGCTCGCGGGGAGTCACGCGGGTTCGAATCCCACCACGGCCGTGACTGAAGAAGCAGTTCCCGGCCGTGTGCCCGAGTGGTTCAGGGGCTCGCCTGCAAAGCGAGTTACGTGGGTTCGAATCCCGCCATGGCCTCTGGTTGCGTGACCAGGCAAAACAAGAGGGCGGCATCCCCGAAAGGGTGCCGCCCTTGTGCCGTCCGTCTCAGTTGTCGTGGGGCCGACCCACTCACGAAGCATGGGCGCCAAAGACTTCGGACGCGGGCACCTAACCTTCATCCGTTGGATGGATCGGCAGCACCGCCGCTTCCTTGGATGGAAACTCTGGCCCACGCGTAGCCTTGGGCCAGCCCGCCTTTAGCACTGACAGGGCAGCCTGCCGGACCTCTCCGACCGAATCCTCGGCGAGTGGGAAGAGTGCGTTGCCAGCCGCGGTATCACCGGGCCAGCCTTTCCCTAGCCCTACAGCGGCGGTGCCCCGGACGATCTGATACTGGTCATGAGTGAGTCGGATGAGAGCATCGCGAGCTTCGACGTCACCGGACCATCCCTGCGCCAACCCTTGCGCGGCTGATCCCCGCACCTCATAGGAGTCAGCATGGGTAAGTCGAATGAGGGCATCGCGAGCTTCGACGTCCCCAGACCACCCGCGCGCCAGTCCTTCTGCTGCGGCCTGCTGGGCCGGAGCGTTGCTGGTGAGTTTGGTTGCGGCGAGCAGCACAGCACGTTCGTCATCCGGCTGAAGTGGGCTCGTTGACGCAAGCGAATGCTGCAGATCGCGAGCTGTGCGTTCCTCCTGGGTGTTCAGTGCCTGGGCCTTATCCAGGGCAGTGGCGATGTCGTCGAGAGTCGGCTGAGCCAGAAGGTCGTCAGGAAGCATGCCTTGCGGCGGAATTGCGCCCGCGAGGGGCCCCATGAGGTCAGCAGCGTCTGGGTGCATGAGCAACCGGTTCACCTCAGCGCGGGCCTGCTCCCAGGTCACCTCTAGGGCCCGGATGCGCGCAGTGGCGAGGTCAACCTGCTTCTGAGCAGTTCCCCTATGGGCGAATGCTTGCTCGGTCTCTTTACGCAACTGTTCAAGTACACCTGGGCCAGTACTGCTGTATTGGGCCTGGGCTACCAGGATGTCATGGTCGCAGATGATGTCTCTTAGGGCGCTGATGATGCGCCACAGAGTGGTTGCAAGGAACTGGGCGTCTCTCAGCGCATATCGAAGACGGGTCTCCGTGTGTCGCGCGCGCTCAAGTTCGACTTCATGCTGTAGAGCGACAACTGTCTCATGTGGACTGGGCGAACTCACTGCGGAAAACGGGGCCGGTACTGGCACGACCACGGTCTTGGGCAGCGCGGAGATTGCACTGAGTAGGGCACGTGCCTGGTTACAGCGCTCCTGATGCTCTTCCTTGGAAAGACCGGCCGCTCTGCTAGTGATCCGCAGGAATTGCAGCGTGAACGCCCAGGGTGGGTTAGGCAGAGCCTGGGCTTTGAATAGGCGGGCAAGGTGCGACTTGGAAAACGCCATCTTACGGACAGGATGTTCCGGCAAGCTCCCGGAACCGCCCTCGACAGCCTGCTCTTCTCTCCTGGCTTCCTGCTCAAAACGCTCGGCAATGTCCCGAACCTTCAAGCCACCCTGTTCCGCCTGACGCTGAAGGAAGGTCGCAAACTCCTCGCGTGGATCACCCGCACCCCCTGATGGCGTGTGTACGGCCGCCATGCTCACCCCGCTCACCTCACCCTGTCTTCCCCTAGAACAGTCACGAAGTCCCAGGGACAGCACCAGTGTTACAGCCATGATGCACGACAGGGGCTGCTCCAGCGCGATCGCGCGTCCCAGCTTGTCCCTGGCCGTCCCTGGCTGTCCCGAGAGCACTTGGGGACCGACAGACAGCGGTTCATCGTCACCTTCACACCGCCCAGCCAGCAGAGGGGTTGGGCCAACAGCAAGGAGATGCTGACCGTGTACTCCGCTCCGAACGGGTTCGTCAACGTCCTGGCCTCATCTGCCCTGTCGAAAGCAGCCGAGGATTTCCTCTTGGCCGCAGTGCCTGAGTTCCTTGGCTCACTAGCAGCGGCCCTAGTCGTTGCGAGCGCCACTTGGGGCCTGCGTCGACTGCGTCGACAGCGGGCCAAGAATTAGCGGCAGGCCCTACCTCATGCGCTAGTTACGCCAGTGCCCCGATCACCGATGCATCCCACTGGTCCATCGACGGTTACCCGGAGAACGAGTCCCGGGGCAGCCCTAACCGCGGCTGCCCCGAGACCTCGCGCTTAGCTTCGAGATCGCTCGTTGCCTGACTTCCAAATGAGATCGTCGACTTGACTGGCAACGTTGGCACGCACCGCATCGATCATGTGTTGATATCGAGCGGCCATGGCGGTAGTCGACCACCCCATAAGGCCCATGACAGCGCGCTCTGGAACACCCAGAATCAGCAGTACCGTCGCGGCCGTGTGGCGGGCGTCGTGGAGGCGCCCATCTCGGACGTTCGCCTGGGTCAACAGCGCCTTCCACTCAGCCCAATCCCTGCGATGGGACGGGCTACGGCCGTACTCATCCGGGAAGACCAGGCCCTTGTCCTGCCAGCGTTTCCCTGCGCTCGTTCGTTCCGCTCCCTGCGCCTTGAGGTGCGCACGGAGTAGGTCAACGAGCTGATCGGGGAGACCGACCGCACGACGGCCGGCGCGCGACTTGGTGGTGGACAACTCGGGGTTCGTTCGTCGCCTCTGGGGGCAGTACCCGGCGGCCTTGCGTCCGCAGGGCTCCGCACACCCGTGGGCGTATTGCGGGCGGTGGCGACTACGGCGGACAACGAGGAGTCCGCCCTCAAGGTCCACGTCGTCCCACGTCAACCCCAGTACCTCCCCTTGACGCAGTCCGAGGGCGAGCGCGACGGCCCATCGTGCGGAGTTGCGATGCTGGTCAGCGGCCTTCAACAGTCGCTGTACCTCTTGGACGCTGTAGGGCTCCACCTCGTAATCCCCCGTCTTCGGTGCCTTGGCTAACAGGACGGGGTTCTTGCCGAGATGGCCGCGCCGCACGGCCTCATTAAGAGCGGTGCGCAGGGTTCGGTGCACCTGGTGTGCGGTGGCGGGCTTGCTGCCGTTGGCCTGCATCTTGGCATAGAACGTCTCGATGTGCTCAGGTTTGAGCCGGTCGAGCCGGTGGGCGCCCAAGCCGGGGATGAGGTGCTTACGGACCGCAACGCCGTACCCGACCATCGTGTTGTCGTTGACGGCGAGGGGCGCGACGTTCTCAACCCAGTGCGTCAGCCACGCCTTGACCGTCCACGCCTTGCCGGGCTTCTTCACGGTCTTGGCATCGCGCTGTTTCTCCAGCTCTCGAACAGCGTCAGCTACTTCGGTCTTGGTTTTGCGCTCGACATGGCGACGGTCCGGCGTGCCGTCGTCGCGCACGCCGACGGTGACGCGGCCGTGCCATTTGCCGTCCTTGCCGAAGTAGATCGAGCTGCGGCCGTTGGGCTGGCGGGTGCGCGTCTTGTCTTCCGCCACGGGCGGACTCCTTCGGGGTGGGTGGAAACAGCCGGAGCGCCACCCGTGGTGGGCGGCGCTCCGATGAGGGGAAGGTCAGGCCGCGCGCTGTTCTGCGCGTCGGCGGGCGAGGTAGGCCGCGGGGGCGTCGGCGGGAACGCGCCGGAGCCCACCGACCAACAGGGACTCCAGCTCTCCGGTACGGATGAGACCGAAGCACGTGGTCCGGCCTATGCGGAGGCAGTAGGCGGCCTCTTCGACTGTCAGGAGAACGGGTGCCGGGGCGCCGGCGTCAACGCGCCGGAGGGTGTCCACACTGGCGATGCTCACGCGGGATCTCCTAGGGGCAAGGGGATGTGGGCCGGGGCGTGGTTGCTTCGAGGGGCATCTCAGGAGCCTGCGCCTGTCCGAGGTGGGGATTTCTGCGTCACCTGCGTCACCTGCGTCATGCAAGCTTCTGACCTGCGAGTTTGGGGTGACGCAGAGGCATTGGCTTGCGTCACCGGTGACGCAGGCTCTCCGTCATCGGTGACGCAGGTGACGCAGGTGTGACGCAGGATTCGCCGTCTGCGTCACCGCCGTCCGCGCAGCTCAGGGCGCGTTTTCCGGGGTCGGGTGACGCAGGTGACGCAGACCTTCCCTACTTAGGAAAAAGAGGGGGGTGTCTGTAGTGGTCTGGCGCGGCTCAGAGCGTGAATGACGGGCCGCTGCGCGGCGCGACCTTGGGGCGGCGCGAGCGCCGAACAGCAAGAGGAGCACGCCCGGCCGGGGGTGCTCCTCTTGCTTGAACAGCGACAGCGGTCAGAACGCCTGCTGCTCGTGCGGCGGCACGGCCATTGCGCGGGTCATCTCGATGTACCGGCCCGTATTCGTGCGACCGGAGTCAATGAACACGCCGCGGGCCGCGAGGGTGGGCTGTAGCCGCTTGAGCCGGTCGGAGAGCACCTTTCCCGTGGTCGGCCACCCTTTGGGCAGGGCACGGAAGTCGTCGCTGGTGTAGACGCGGCTGAGGCAGTGCAGCCACTCCGTGGACGTCATCCGCTGCTCCGTCCCCGGTTCGATTTCAGCCGCGTGCTGCAGCACGGTCTGTGCCAACAGGTCGCCCTCAATGACATCGTCATTCAGGTCATCCAGGCTGGCCCGGTACGCGGCGAGTGCCCCGAGACCGGTCGCGGCGTCGAGCTGGGCGCACAGGTGGGCGAAATCCGCCATGCGCAGGTCGGTCGGCGTTTCCGCGTCCACCCCCCTGACCTTCACGGTCAGGTCCAGGAGGGATCCGAGGACCACGGGCAGCACTTCGGCGTACTCGGTCCACAGCTCGTGCTCGGTGCGCCGCACCCGTGGCCGCTCCAGCCTGAGCGGCAGCAGCCGCTCCGCCAGGTCGGGCCGGATCACGCCGACGTCGATGCCGGTGAGGAGCAGGGGGCGGCGGTAGCCGAGACGGAAGACGTCCCCGTCAGTGAACAGCGCACGCTTGACGCTCTCGGCTCCGGTGACGATGCAGCACATCGCGTCCGAGAGTTCCGGGGTCATGTGGGAGAGGTTGTCGAGCGCGGTCACCCAGCCAGCCGCCACGGCGGTGATCAGGTTCTCTTCATCCTTGGGTGCGCGGCGCAGGTCACCGGTCATGCCTTCGATGATCCGCACGAGCATCCGCCCGCCGGTCGACTTCCCCGCGCCCTGCGGGCCGGTGAGGAACGGCGCCGGCGCCGGCACGGACGGACCGAGGCAGCCGACCAGCCACGCGATGGCCAGGCACTCGGTCTCGGCGGTGGCGAAGTTGCACAGCCTCAGCAGCAGGTCGATGCCCTTGCCGTCGGTGTTCTTGGCCGGCATCGGGAGTTCGCCGGTGAGCTGGGTGCGCCGCCAGCACACCTCGCGCGGGTCCGGGACGGCAATGTCCCAGCCGTTGGCGTGGATGCGCACGGACTGTCCATCGGCCCGCCCCAGGTCCAACCAGGTGGCTCCGTCGAAACCGGGCGCGACGCGGATGTGCACGGCCTTAGTCTCCTCGGTCAGCGCGAGGGCTTCGATCAGGTCCAACGCCTCCTTCATAGCGGTCCCGTTGAAGATGCCGACCCCGTCCCTGAACAGCCCGACCATGAGTTCCTGGCGGTGACTGCCGGTCGTTCCCTGGGAGCGGATCGGCCGGGCGACGGGGTGGCCGTTGCGCTGCGCGTACACGGTGCCGTCCACGGTGCGGAAGTACCGGAAGTGCGCCTGCGCGTAGTCGGTGATGACCTTGCGGGCGGGTGTCTGCTCGTCGTCGGACATGGCTACATCCCCAGTGCGGTGCGGGCGTTGGTCCACGCGTCGGTGCAGTGCCGGGCGGTTTCGCCTTTGGCCTGCGCCGCGGTGAACAGCGCGACCGACGTGGGTGTCGGTGAGGCAGCCGCACCGGCCGTGCGTCGACAGCACCGCGAGGAACGTCCGGTACACCGTCGCGTGCACGGCGCTGCGGGCCTCGCTGATCCGCTGCACAGCCATCGAGACACCACGGTCCAAGTAGGTCGGCGTACGGTGCGGGCACACGCCCCCACAGCCTCCCAGGGGCCCTGTGAGACTCTGTGGCGCCCTGCGGGGTGCGGGCGGTTCCTTTGCTGCCAGGGCGCGCACGGAGTCCGGCAGAGGCGTCGTGGCGCCCGGGCCCTCTGTGAGCCAACGGGCATATGCAGCAAGGGACTTGATGTCGACGCCGGGCCGTACGGCGTTGGCGGACGGCATGGTGCCCCGGTAGATCCAGTGCTCGCCGCGCGTCGTCGTGACGGTGCGGGTGGCGGGCAGCGTTGTGCGGGCCCACTCGATGGCCGTTGCGTCGTCCAGGTCGACCACGGTGAGGCCGGCGCCGCCGGGGTGGTATGCGACCGCCGCCGCCTGCCGCCACGCCGGCGCCCACGCGGGCGAGGCGATGACGGCGGGGTCGGTGGTCGCGGCGGCCCACGCGTGGCACGGCGCCGGGCACCCGCAGATGCCTGCCGCCTTCATGTTCGGCCGGCCGCCGCACGCGTTCCGGGCGCAGGCTGGGCAGTTCCCGAACGGCAGCTTCCCCCGGCGCAGCGGCCCAAGACGGTTCACCCAATCTTGGCGACAAGGCGCCGGCGTCATACTCAATACGGCATCCTTGAAGAAAAAACCTAAGAAGACGCACCGGGGTCGTAATCTGGTTCGTCCATCAAGTCTTCGACATCTACTTCATCAATCAACGCCCACGCTTTACGCAACGCAGCATGAAGGCTGGAATCGACACGGAATCCGTCTACCCAACCAAATCCGGCTTTCATCTCTGCATACACGGGATCGAGCAGATCGCGATCAAACCGACTCAGATCCCGATCCGCCGCAACCTCCAGCGATATCCGCGTTACGGGGCGCGTGAAGCCTTTCAGCATTCTTTCCGGTCCGTAGCCACCAATCTCATAAATCTCCTCGCGGCTCACATAACCGCCGTTCTCAACAGCGCGAGCGATAGTGGCTTCCTGTACCGGTGCTTGCAAACGAAGCTTCCGAAGAACCGGCATGAGGGACGCATAACTCCAACTCCCAACCGACTCATCAGGGGAGGTGGATTGAGCATCAACCAATTCGACGTTCTGAACAGAGTCCTCACTGACCGAAACCTTGAGGAAATCACGAGCAAGAACCAGCAAGCGATCCGGCTTCAGCATGTAAAGATGCACGCCCGCTTCACGCAAGAGTTCTTCAGACAACTCATTGCGGGGCCCCAAGGTCATACGGTTTCGGAGGCGCCACCAATCTTCCTTAGTGTCTCCAGTGACGAGGAGGACATCAGTGGACCGATTCTTAGCCTCTTGCATCACCTGAAACCACACAAGGTAATCTCCTACTTCGGAGTCGTCCCCGCGCGCCTCTTTCTTTTTATCCTTATACCCAGGAGGCACTTGCTCGTCAAGTCGACGCTTACCATCAGCTACGCATTTCGAATGAATCCCAGGATCAAGTGGCGCCCCTACCTTGCCATCAAGCAACACCGTCAGCGCAGATAGAACCTTATCCTTAGTGGTGTCGTGCTCCATTCCAAGCCCACTGCTATCAACAACACGCTCCATGGAGCCAATTACTTCATCGAAAGCATTGTCGAGGGTTCCCTCAAGCTGCAAAGCAGCCGACCGATCCAGGGACACTCGGTTGATCCAACTACGCAGATCGGCGGTAGCCTTCTCCAAATCGGACCGCAGTGCGGAAATGGATTGCTGCAACTGCCTCTCTGGATCTTCAAGTGCGTTTTCACGATTGCGCCAGAATTCGACCATCACCTGGTTCGGCACCCACAGGCGCACGCCGAGCTTTTCCAGAGCATCGAGGAGAGATGCACGAGCATCCTGGTTGTACCGATAAAGATTCAGCAGTACGTTCGTATCCACAACGACCATGCCGTTGCTCAACACGTTCTGCCAGTCTTCCATGGTGGGTGTCACGTACCCAGAGAATCCGTCGAAGATCCCCCGGGTCTCGGACCGCTCAGTCGCTGGCGTGCCAGGTACGTCTGCATGCGTCACCGGGCCAGCATATCGGTGTGATCAATGGCGCGGCCCCGTCTCGCCTAACTCACTTTGCGTGGTGATCCATTGGTCGCCGGCCCGACCGCCCTCGCGCCACCCCCGCCGAGCCCACCATGGGGCACCAACTCCGTGTGGGCATCCCCGTCTCAGTTTCCGTCTCGTTCATCGCTGTGCACCGTCGTCCAGAGCCGTTCACTCAGCCTTGGCGAGTGCGGTGTCAGTACAGGAGTGAACGCCGCTGAACGTACCCGGACCGCCCCCTGACCAGCACCGACAAACCTGCAAAGCGAGTTACGTGGGTTCGAATCCCGCCATGGCCTCCGGTTGCGTGACCTGGCAAGAGGAAAGGGCGGCATCCCCGCGGGGGTGCCGTCCTTTTTTGCGCTCGCGTGGACGGCGGCCGCCCACGCCACCACTCCCCCGGCGCGTTGTCCCCCGTGCGAGCTACGTGCGGGTGTCCACCCCGAGGTGACGATTCCGGCGGGGTGGATCCGTAGCGTTCGGGCCAGTTCCGCGGTGGTCGGTCCGCGGGTTCTGGGAGGAGTCGTCATGAGGCTGGTCTGGCAGTTGGTGGCGGTGGGCGCGGTCGCCTTCGTGGGCGGGCAGGCGGTCGCCGCGGTCGAGGGGAACTGGTTCCTCACGCTGGTGCTGGGGCTGCTGACGTCCGTCGCCGCGGTGGCCGTCTACGGGTGGGTGGTGCGGCGGACCGAGCACCGGCCGAGCACCGAGGTGGGGCGGGACGGCGCCCGGGCCGCGTTCGGGCGGGGTGCGCTGATCGGTGTGGCGACGTTCGCGTGTGTGATCGCGAACATCGCCCTCCTCGGCGACTACACGGTGCACGGCGCGGGTTCGGTGACGGGCGCGGTGGGGCTGGTGGGCTTCATGGCCGCCGCGGCCGCGACCGAGGAACTGCTCTTCCGCGGTGTCCTGTTCCGGATCGTCGAGGAACGCACCGGGACCTGGATCGCGCTCACGTCGACCGGTGTGGTGTTCGGGATGATGCATCTGCTCAACAAGGACGCGACGCTGTGGGGCGCCCTCGCCATCGCGATCGAGGCCGGCGGCATGCTCGGCGCCGCCTACGCCGCCACCCGCACGCTCTGGCTGCCGATCGGACTGCACTTCGGCTGGAACTGGGCCGAGTCGGCGCTCTTCGGCACCGAGGTCTCCGGCAGCGGCGCGCAGCGGGGCCTGCTGGACGCCTCCACCTCCGGGTCGCAGCTGATCACCGGCGGGGAGTTCGGGCCGGAGGCGAGCCTCTACTCGGTCCTGCTCGGCATCCTGGTGACGCTCGCTTTCCTGCGGCTGGCCCGCCGGCGGGGGCACTTGGTGCCGCGCCGGGGCCGGGGCACGGCGGCCGGCTCCGTCGCTACACTGCCCCGGTGATCGGTCCTCGGCGGCTGTCCGGCTGGTGGCACCGGCTCGACGTGACGGTCCGGGATCTGCCGCTCGGGCTGCTGATCCTGGCCGGTTCCTTCCTGCCGGCGCTGCACGGCAACGGAACCCGGGTCGGTGACCTGCCCACCCGCCCCTTCGACGCGCTGACCGCGCTGGCGCTCGGCCTGGAGTGCCTGCCGCTGGCCCTGCGCCGACGGTGGCCGGCGCTCTGCCTCGCCCTCGTGTCGCTCGGTTTCGCCGTCGACCAGGTCCGCGCCTACCACTCGGTCGCGGGGGTCGCGCTGCCGCTGGCCCTGCTGAGCACCGGCGCCCATCTGGGCCGGCACCGGCGGGCCGCCGCGCTCCTGTTCTCCGCGGCCTACGTGCCGTTGGCGGTCGTCCTGCACCGGCTGGGGTCGGGAGGCGAGACGGCGAGCGAGTTCGTGACGTTCTACCTGGCGCTGGTGCTGGCGTGGGGTGCCGGGGCGTGGCTGCGGTCCACCCGGGCCGCGGAGGCCGAGCACCGGCGGCGGGTCGCCGAGGACACCCGGACCGCCGAACGCGCCCGGATCGCCCGGGAGTTGCACGACGTGGTGACCCACCACGTGACGGCGATGGTCGTGCAGGCCGAGGCGGCCCGGTATCTGACCGCCGCGCCGGACCGGCTCGACCAGACCCTGACGGCCGTCACGGACACCGGCAGGCTGGCCATCGCAGACCTCCGCCATCTGCTCGACCTGCTCAACCCCGACCACGGCACCGGCACCGGCACCGACGGCGGTGTCAGGGCGCCGTCCGCCGGGCGGCTGCTCACGCTGGTGGAGCAGACGCGGCGGGCCGGGCAGCCGGTGGAGTTCGCCGAGGAGGGCATGCCTGCGCGATCATCGGGCAGCGCCGACCTGGTGGCCTACCGGGTGGTGCAGGAGGCCCTGACGAACGCCCTCAAGTACGCCCACGGCAGCCGCACCTCGGTCCGCGTGCGGCACGGCGCGAAGGAGATCACCGTGGAGGTCGGCACGGACGGGTCCGGCTCGGCCGCCGTGCCGGTCGGCGGGAGCGGACGGGGCCTGGCCGGGCTCAGGGAGCGCGTGGACGTGCTGGGCGGCGAGTTCAGCGCGGAGCACGCGCCCGGCGGCGGCTTCGTCGTACGCGCCCGGATACCCGCCGGGAACCCGTCGTGACCGCCGCGGGCGAGGCGGCGCCGATCCGGGTCCTGGTCTGCGACGACCAGGTCCTGATCCGCACCGGGCTGGCGACGATCATCGACGCGCAGCCCGATCTGGCGGTGGCCGGTGAGTGCGGGGACGGACGGGCGGCGGTCGACCTGGCCGGCCGGCTGCGCCCGGACGTGGTCGTCATGGACGTACGGATGCCGGTGCTCGACGGCATCGAGGCCACCCGGCTGCTGGCCGGGGCCGGGGTGGCGCACCCCGTGAAGGTGCTCGTGGTGACCACGTTCAACCTGGACGAGTACGTGTACGAGGCGCTGCGGGCGGGAGCGAGCGGCTTCCTGCTGAAGGACGCGCCGCCGGACCGGCTGCTGCACGGCATCCGGACCGTGGCCACCGGCGCGGCCCTGCTGGACCCCGACGTGACGCGCCGGCTGGTGGGCCGGTACGCCGCCCGGATCCGCCCGGCCGACGGCGGCACCCCCGACGACATCCCGCTGACACCGCGCGAACTGGAGGTCCTGCGGCTGATCGCGGACGGCCTCTCCAACGGCGAGATCGCCGCGACCCTCCAGATCAGCCCGGAGACCGTGAAGACCTTCGTCTCCCGCATCCTCACCAAACTCGACCTGCGCGACCGGGTCCAGGCGGTCGTCTACGCCTACCGGCGGGGCCTGGTGGTCTGACCGGGCGGTCGGCTCAGAGCACCCCGCCCGCCTCGTCCTGGAACAGCTCCGTCCAGTAGTGCCATTCGGCGTCCATGGTGGTGGGCGTCGGGTCGATCGTCGCGAGCGTGTGGAGCATGGTCGCGGCGAGCTGGTCGTAGGCCTCCGTGGTGAGTTCGTGGCCCAGGTGCTCGTCGATGGTGCGCTCGTGGTGCAGGAGCCAGAGGGTGAAGGCGAGCGTGGAGATGTCGGTGTTGAGCGGGTAGAGGGTGGCCTCGGGTTCGGAGAAGTTGAGGATCGCGCCCGTGGTGCCGTCCACGACCAGGCTGTTCTCCTCGACCAGGTAGCCCAGGCGTATGAGCCGGTCGGCGTGGGCCGGCAGCGCCTCCGGCGGGAAGTCGCCGGTGTGGAGGTCCGTGTAGTACTCCCGCAGGGTGGGGAGCGGGGCGTCCGGGTCGAGGTGGAAGAGGACCGCGTCCTCCGGGAGTCCGGTCTCGCGCAGGAAGCGGCGGGTCGGCTCGTGGGTGAGCGTGGGCGGGAAGTCGACCTCCTCGAAGCGGGCCACCCGGCCCTGCCCGAACTCCTGGTCCAGCAGCCGGACCGGCAGGTCGACGGCGAGCCCGGAGTCGGTGCCGGGGCCCGCGACGAGGCTGAGGGGACGGATCAGCGCCGTCGCCTTCCAGTACGGCGGCACCTGTCCCGCCGTGCCCTCCTCGAAGAGCTCCAGCAGCGTGCGGGAGGCCTCGGTGGCCGCCTTGGTCCCGTGGGTGCCGGCGAGGGAGGCGAAACGGCCGCGCAGACCGGTCAGTTCCTCGGTGACCGAGGCGAAGCGCAGCAGCGTCTCCAGCGAGGGTGCCAGCGGGCGCGGGTCGGCCGGGTCGACGAGGTAGGCGGTGCTGATCTCGCCGGTGCCGCCGTCGAGGAGGATCGACTCCGTGTCCAGGCCCGCCGGGGCCAGCAGTTCGCCGATCACCAGCCGGTCCCGGAGTTCCTCCGCGAGCCGGGAAGGACCGGATGCGGCGTCGGTGACGTCGGCGAGCCTGCGCAGGCCGGCGGTGCGCAGCGGTTCGAAGGTCAGCAGGCCGCCGGTGTCGGGGAGTCCGGGTCCGGTGAGCCACATGCGGGTCGGTTCGTGCGTGATGTATCGGTCCAGTTCCGCCTCGGTCAGCGTGATCGCCGCCGCACCGCTGCCGGTCGTGCTGGTCGTGCTCATCGCTGCCCCCGCGATCAAAGAGTTCAGACATGCAAGTGGGTCGGAGTGGTGTGCCGCAGGCCGTCCTGAGCAGGGCATGGCCCACCGTCCGGGCTTCCCCTCCGAAACGGCCGTCCCCCACTGCCAGAACACTACGCCGCACCACTGACAACGCCCCGTGGAGAACAGACGCAGGGCGGCGCCGGAACGTTCCGTCCCGGAGCACGTCACCGCCACCGCCCGTCCCACGGCCGCGGACGGGACCCCAGGGCCGCGGCGGGAGCGGAGTCAGCGGCGAGCGGGCGAGCGGCGGGACCGGCGGCGGAGGCCGGTCGGCCGGCTCACTGGCCGGTGACCACCGCCGCCTGCGGGCGGATCGGGAGGCGGTTGACCGGGCGGCCGGTGGCCGCGCGGACGGCGGAGGCGATGGCCGCCGGGGACGTCACGACCGGGACCGCGCTGACCGACTTGGCGCCGAAGGGCGCGACCACGTCCCGTTCCTCGACGAGCTTGACGATCCGGATGTCCGGCGCGTCCAGCGCGGTCGGCAGGGCGTAGCCGGTGAGGTCGGGGTGGCGGATCAGCCCGCGCGGGGTGCGCAGGTTCTCGGTGAGCGCGATGCCGAGGCCCTGGGTGACACCGGCCTCGATCCGCGCGTTGAGCTGCGCCGGGTTGAGGACCCGGCCCACGTCCTGGGCGACGGCCAGCTCCACGACCC
Organism: Streptomyces sp. NPDC101237; assembly: GCF_044767465.1. Classification (NCBI taxonomy): domain Bacteria; kingdom Bacillati; phylum Actinomycetota; class Actinomycetes; order Kitasatosporales; family Streptomycetaceae; genus Streptomyces; species Streptomyces sp. NPDC101237. The sequence goes on from NZ_JBIWNY010000005.1 coordinate 293,588, forward strand.
GCACCGAACCCAGTTCGATGTCGACGTCGACGACCGCGCGGATCGCGCAGAAGGCGAGGCCCACGAAGGCGTCGCCCTGGCCTTCCGCGTTCAGCGGCTCGGTGGGGTGCGGACGGCACTGCGCCGTGGCCCACAGCTCCTTGCCGTCCATCGCCTCGGTGACGGTGGTCGACAGGACGCCGTCGTACGACGTGATCTTGCCGTCGGTGATCTGGAGCAGTTCGGTGGACATGCCGAACTTGTGGGCGAGGGGCTGCAGGAGCTGGGTGCGGACCATCTTGGCGGCGCGTTCGACGGCGCCGCCGGACACCCAGGTGTGACGGCCCCGGCAGCCGGCGCCGGCCGGCGGCTGGTCGGTGTCGACCGGGGCCACGTGGACCTCGTCGATGCCGAGGGTCTCCTGGACGATCTGGCGGGCCAGGGTGGTGAAGCCCTGGCCGGTCTCCACGGCCGCGCAGAGCACGGTCGCGATGCCGTCGTGGACCTTGACGGTGGCCGTCGAGACCTCGTCGGCGCCCTCGATGCCGAGCATGTGGACCATGCCGAGTCCGTAGCCGACGCCCCGGCGCACCGCGCCCGGCTCGCCCGCGCCCTCGGGGCCGCCGGGCAGCAGCCATTCGTCCTCGGGGGTGTCCTTGGGCAGCGTGGGCAGCGGGAAGTCCCGTACCGCCTGGAGCAGTTCGGCGACGGGGGCCGGGCAGGTCACCGTCTGGCCGATGGGCAGCACGTCGCCGGTGGCGAGCGCGTTGCGCAGGCGGATCTCGGCCGGGTCGAGGCCGAGCTTCTTCGCCAGCTTGTCCATCTGCGCCTCGTAGGCGGCGCACACCTGCATGGCGCCCTCGCCGCGGACGTGGCCGGAGGGCGGGTTGTTGGTGCGCACGGCCCAGCCCTCGATGAAGGCGTTCGGGACGACGTAGGGGCCGCAGGCGAAGGAGACCGCGGCGGCCAGGGACTCGGCGGAGGTGTCGGCGTAGGCGCCCGCGTCGAGCAGGATCTGTGCCTCGACCTTGACGAGCTTGCCCTCGGCGTCGGCGTGATGCCGGTAACGGAGCAGGGTGGGGTGGCGGTGGGCGTGGCCGAGGAAGGACTCCTCGCGCGTGGCCGTGAGCTTGACCGGGCAGCCGGTCTTCAGGGCGAGCAGGCCGAGCGGCAGTTGGAAGCCCTGGTCCTCGCGGTCGGCGGTGGCGCCCGGCACGCCGGTGACGACGATCTTCACTTGTTCCAGCGACAGGCCGAAGCAGGCGGCCGCCGTGTTGCGGTCGGTGTGCGGGTCGGTGGAGGCCAGGTACAGCTCGACCCCGCCGTCGGGGCGGGGCACGGCGAGTCCGGCCTCGGCGCCGATCGGGGCCGGGTCGGCGCGGCCGATGCGGTACTGGCCCTCGACGACGATCTCGCCGGCCGCTTCCGGGTCGCCGTGGTGCAGCGGGATGTGCCGGATCAGGTTGCCGTCGGGGTGCAGCGGTTCGGCCTCGAAGGCCTGCTCGGGGTCGATGACCGGGTCGAGCACCTCGTACTCGACGATGACGGCGGCGGCGGCCATCCGGGCGGTGTCGGGGTGGTCGGCGGCGACGGCGGCGATGGGCTCGCCGTGGTGCCGTACGACCTCGGCGGCGAACACCGGGCGGTCGGGGGTGCCGCGGCCGTGCAGCGGGGTGCCGGGCACGTCCTCGTGGGTGACGACGGCCCGTACGCCGGGCATCTCGCGCGCGTGGGTGGTGTCGATCGACACGATGCGCGCGTGCGGGTGCGGGGAGCGCAGGACGGCCGCCCACAGCAGGCCCTCGGCCCACAGGTCGGCCGCGTACGGGAAGGTGCCCTCGGTCTTGGCCCGCGCGTCGGCGGGCGGCAGCGACACGCCGAGGCCGTGCGGGGGCGGCTCGGGGCCGGGGTCGGCGCTGTCCGCGGCGGTGGTCGTGGTGACGGTCTCGTTGGTCACGCCTGGCCTCCGTCCGAGCCGTAGGGCTGGTCGCCGTAGCTCTGGCTCTGGTCGCCGAACGTCCGGTCCCCGCCGAACGTCTGGTCGCCGAACGTCCGGTCCCCGGCGAACGTCTGGTCGCCGCCGAACGTCTGGTCCCCGGCGAACGTCTGGTCGTACGACTGCTCGTGCCGGGCGTCGTAGGACGACTGCTCGCGCTGGGCGGGCGTCGCGAAGGTGCCCGGGGAGTCGAAGGCCGACGCGTTGACGCCACCGGCGCCCGGTCCCGCCTGGTGCGGGATGCGGGCCTCGTCGCCGTCCGTCTCTGCGTCGGCGGCGGCGTGCGCCTCGCGTTCGGCGACGACCTCCTGGACCGCGTCCAGCACGCCCCGGTAGCCCGAGCAGCGGCAGAGGTTGCCGCACAGCGCCTGGCGGGTCTCCATCTCGGTCGGGGCCGGGTTGCCTTCGAGCAGGTCGTGGACGGTCATCGCCATGCCGGGGACGCAGAAGCCGCACTGGACGGCGCCGCGCAGGGCGAGCGCGCGCTGGACGTCGGAGGGCCGGCCGTCCTGGGCGAGGCCCTCGACCGTGCGGACCTCGCTGCCGGCCGCGGTGACGGCCGGCACCAGGCAGGAGGCGACGAGGCGGCCGTCGACCTGGACGTTGCAGGCGCCGCACTCGCCCTGGGAGCAGCCGTCCTTGGCGCCGGCCAGGCCGAGGCGTTCGCGGAGCACGTAGAGGAGCGACTCGCCGATCCAGGCGTCGGTGACGGGGCGGTCGGTGCTGTTGACGCGCAGGACGTAGGAGGCGAGGGGGTGCTCGTCGATCGCCTCGGGTGCGGGCTCGGCGGATTCCGCCGCGGCCTCGGCGGGCGCGGGAGCCTCGCCGTCCGGCGCGGGCGGGGGCGTGTCGCCGTCGGCGGCCGGCGGGCCGGGGTGGCGGGCGGGCGTGGCGTGGGGATCGTCCGCCTCGCCGGTTGCGGCCGGGGCGCCGTCCTGGTGCTCGGCCGCCGCGCCGGGCGTGTCACGGGCGGGCGGGGCGGTCGGCTCGCCGAGCCCGTGGAATTCGCCCGTATCGCCCTGCTCGTCGCGTTCGTCGCGTTCGTTCGCCGCGGTCACGCCGGGCGCAGGCGCCGCGTCGGCGGCCTCGGGCGGGGCGTCCGGGGTCCGTGTGCCCCCGTGGTCCATCGGGGCGCCTGAGGGGCCCCCAGGGGCCTCCGCGGGGTGTTCCCAGGCCGGGAGCTCGGACGCCCACGGTGCGGCGGCGCCGCCGGGCAGGGTCGCCGGGGGTGTGCCGCCCCACTGCTCCATGAGCGCGGATGTGGTGAACTCGCCCGATTCGTCCGGAACATCGCCGCTCGCGACCGGGATCGACCACTGTCCGGTCACGTCGTGGCCCGGCGCGGGCGGCGGCTCCTCGTAGGTCCACTGCTGGGTCGCGGCGGGCTGGTAGGTGAACCGGTCGTCGACGGGCCGCTCCTGCGGGACCGTGTTCGGGTCCGGCCACTGCGCGCCGTCGCCCTGCCCGCCCCAGGTCTCGGTGCCGGGTGCCACCGTTATCTGCGGCGGCACGTACCCGTGCCCGGGTGCGGCCAGGGGGCTGTGGCCGGACAGCAGGGCCTCGATGCCGCCCTCGGGGAGCTTCACGAAGGCTGTCGCGCCGTCGTCGTAGTCGCCCTGCGGCAGCGGGTCCCAGCGGCCGCCGCCCGAGGGCGCGCCCTCTTCGTGCTGGTCGTCGGTCATGACAGCGCCCTCCCCAGTGCTCGTCGGGCCAGCGCGGCGACGGTGCGCCGCAGGTGCAGTACGGCAGGCGGAAGCGGCGGCACCGAGCCGTCCGGCTCGGGCGCCGGGTCGGGGATGCAGGCGGCGGCGACGTACTCGCCGAAGGCGTGCAGCGCCTCCGGGACGAGCGCGCGGTCGTTGTCCCAGTCGATCAGCCGCGCCACCCACTGCTCGGCCTCCAGCGGCCGCAGCGGCATCGGCGCTATGGCTCCGACGGCACATCTGACCCCGCGCCGCGCGGGGTCGAGGACGAGCGCCACGGAGGCCACCGAGCGGCCGGGCCCGGTACGGCCGGTGGCCTTCAGGAAGACCTGCGGGGCGTGCAGCAGCGGCACCCGGACGAAGGCGATCAACTCGCCCGCGCGCAGCATCTCGACGCCGGCCAGCAGGTGCGAGACCGGGATCTCCCGGCGGGACCCGCCCGGCCCGGCGATGATCAGCGTCGCCTCCAGGGCGGCGAGCACCGGGAGCGCGTCGCCGGTGGGCGCGGCCGTGGCGATGTTGCCGCCCAGGGTGCCCGCGTTGCGGATGTGCGGCGGACCGGCGGACCGTGCGGCCGCGGCGAGCGCCGGGATCAGAGCGGCGAAGTCGGGGCGGCCCATGCGCGCGTGCGTGAGTCCGGCGCCGAGCAGCGCGTTGCCGTCCTGGTACTGCCAGCCGCGGATCTCGCTGATCCGGCCGAGACCGACCAGGGCGGCGGGCCGCAGCTGGCCGGAGTTCACGGCGGCCATCAGGTCGGTGCCACCGGCCACGGGAACGGCGGCGGGCATCGCGGTGAGGGCCGCCACGGCCTCGTTCAGTGTCGTGGGCAGCGTGACGGACTGCCCCGCCTGCGGTGCGTGCGTGGTCAAAACCGGCTGCCCCTTCCCGCTGCCCCCACCTGGTCCCACCTGTGTGGCCGTACGGTACGTGCTCACAGGGCGGACGTGGCAACTCTGGCACATCTTCGCAAGCCTCGAACGCACGGGTCCGCTAGGAGGCATTCGCCCACCTCACCGGCTGCTTGGCCCGATTTCGTACGCCATCGCCGATGGATGCCGATTGACACTCTTCGGTGACCCTTGAGGTCTTTTTCCATGACGCGTTCGGGACGGGAAGGTGTCGCGGAGGCGGCTACCGGATCGGCGGCGGGCCGTCGATCGGGCGGCCGGGCACGCCGGGGCGGCGCTGCCAGGGCAGCGGGCCGGCCGGTGGGCGGTAGCCGACTCCCAGGGCGTCGAGCCGCCGGTAATGGGCCGCCATCCGGCGTTCGAAGGCGGCGAAGTCCCGTTCCGCCGGGGCCGGCAGGGCGCTCCAGGCGACCTCGGCGAAGGCGGCGAGCCGGGGAAAGGCCTGGTAGTCGACGCGCGCGGGGTCCTCCATCACCTCGGTCCAGAGGTTGGCCTGGGTCCCCAGGACCCGGTGCGTCAGGGATGCGTCGAGTCCCGGTGGAACGGGCTCGAACCGGTACACGTCCTCAAGGGTGCGCACATATCCGATCGGTACGGGCTCGTCCGCGCCGTCCGCCTGCCGGTGGTCCAGGTACACGTGCTGCTCGGGGCACATGACGACGTCGTGACCGGCCCGCGCGGCCGCGATCCCGCCGCCGAACCCGCGCCAGGACGCCACGGCCGCGCCCTCGGCGATGCCGCCCTCCAGGATCTCGTCCCAGCCGATCAGCCGGCGGCCGCGCGCGGAGAGCCACGTCGCGAAGTGGCCGACGAACCACGCCTGCAACGCGTCCTCGTCGGCCAGCCCGAGTTCCTTGATGCGGGCCTGCGCGGCGGGGGACGCGCGCCACTGGTCCTTGAGGCATTCGTCACCGCCGACGTGAATGAACTCCGAGGGAAAGAGTTCGAGCACTTCCTCGAACACCTCCTCGTAGAAGCGCAGGGTGTTGTCGGTGGGGGCGAGTACGTTCGGGGAGATCCCCCAGGAGTCCCAGACGGTCAGCGAGGCGGTGTCGACGACATCGGTGTTGCCGAGTTCCGGATACGCGGTGATGGCGGCCTGCGAGTGGCCGGGGACATCGATTTCGGGGACGACGGTGATATGCCGCTCGGCCGCGTAGGCGACGATCTCCCGGATGTCGTCCTGCGTGTAGAAGCCGCCGTGCGGCTTCTCCTCCCACAGCGGTGAGGCCCGGTGGCCGAATTTCGTGCGGGTGCGCCAGGAGCCGACGTCGGTGAGCCGGGGGTGGCGTTCGATCCGGATGCGCCAGCCCTGGTCGTCCGTCAGATGGAAGTGGAAGACGTTGAGTTTGTGCGCCGCCATGAGATCCAGGTAGCGCAGGACGCCGTCCTTGGGCATGAAGTGCCGGGCGACGTCGAGCATGAGGCCGCGCCAGCGGAATCGCGGTGAGTCCTGGATGCGGCACAGCGGCAGCCGCCAGGCGCGGCCGGGCAACGGGGCGCGCCGGAAGGCGTCCGGCCCGAGCAGCTGGCGCAGCGTCTGGGCGCCCCAGAAGAGTCCGGCGGGGCCGCCGCCCGCGAGGTGCGCACCGGCGGGCGTGACCGCGAGGCGGTAGCCCTCGGCACCGAGGTCCTCGGTGACCGCCGGGTCGAGGGACAGCCGTACGGCGTTGTCGCCGGTGTCCGGCCGCGACGGCAGCGGCAGGCCGCAGGCGGCCCCCAGGGTGTCGCGCAGCCAGCGGGCGGTCCGCTCCGTGCCCACCTGCGCCACCAGCGCGGTGTCCGCGTCCGGTTCGAAGAATCCGTCCCCGTGGGAGGCCATGCTCCGGGGCTCGGGAATCACGTCCGCCATGTCAGTCCTTAACCGCTCCGCCCGGTCCGGAGACCAGCCGTCGCTGAACGAGTACGAAGAACACCAGCACCGGAATCGTCATCACCGTGGAGGCCGCCATGCCCCCGCCCCAGTCCGGGTCGTCGGGCTCGAAGAACGCCGGCAGCGCCATCGGCAGGGTCGACCGCGAAGTGTCGCTGATGATGCAGGACTTGGCGAAGAGGAAGTCGTTCCGGGCGGAGATGAAGGAAAACACGCTCGTGCCACCAGGCCCGGCGGCACGAGCGGGAAAAGGGTCTGCCGGAGATAGCGCGACCGGCTCGCCCCGTCGATGTGGGCGGCCTCCTCCAGCGCCCGCGGCGCCCCTTTCGCGCCCCCGCAGCATCCAGCTCGCGAAGGGCGGTGAGAAGGCGATGTGCGGCAGGATCAGCGAGCCCAGCGTGTTCAGCGGACCGAAGTCCCGCAGTGGGAAGAACAGGGGAACGGCGAGGGCCTCCACGGGCACCGTCCGGGCCACCGGAAACATGGTCAGCGGGGTGGTCCGGAAGCGGAACCGGAATCGTGTCACGGCGGTCGCGGCGGGAAAGGCGATCGGCCCCGAGACGACGACCACCGTGCCCGCGGCGACGAGACTGTTGACGAAGTGGCGGCCGAATTCCCGCTGTCCGAAGACCCGCCGGAAGGAGTCCGCCGACGGCGCGAGCGTCCACGGCCGGGGCCGTTCCGACTCGGTCTTGGTGACGTCGAGCAGTCCGCCGTCCCGTACGTGACCGGCGGTGTCGGTGTTGCCGTACTCCATGACGGGAACGGGGAGCTTCATGGAGTGACCCTCCGGGGCGCGCTGAAGCGTACGTGTTCGAGGCAGCCGCACACACTCCACTCGTTGCACCATCCGCAACGGCGGTTTCGCTCTGCACAACACCACGGAGGGTAGGGACAACCCGAACCTGCCGACAAGAGGTCTCGACCACTCTGTGACCGGCTGCCGCACTCCGTACGACGCGCGGACACGACAAAGGCCCCGCAGCGCGCCTTGGCGCGCCCGGGGCCTGTGGGGATCCCGCGGTGCTACTTGTCCTTGCCGCCCTCGCCGTCGCCGCCGCTGCCCATGGAGTCGTAGATCTCCTTGCACATGGGGCAGACGGGGTACTTCTTCGGGTCGCGGCCCGGCACCCACACCTTGCCGCACAGCGCCACGACGGGCGTGCCGTCGAGGGCGCTCGCCATGATCTTGTCCTTCTGGACGTAGTGGGCGAAGCGCTCGTGGTCGCCGTCGCCGTGGGACACCTGCGGCGTCGGCTCTACGAGGGTCCCCGTACCAGTCCCGCGCTCGGGCTCAAGAGTGCTCATAAGTGCCAAGGGTACTGAAGCCCCGGGACTACGGTCCGGAGAAGGTGCGCCCTCAGTTGAGCGAGGCGTCGTCCGGGTAGGTGGCGACCATCGCCAGCTCGTTGCGCTGGCGGCGCAGCACCTCGCGCCAGAGTCTCTCCGGCGCCGGCGAGGAGACGTCGCCGGGTTCCGACTCGACGACGTACCAGGCGCCCTCGACCAGTTCGTCCTCCAGCTGGCCCGGGCCCCAGCCGGCGTACCCGGCGAAGATCCGCAGCGAACCGAGGGCCGAGGCGAGCAGTTCCGGCGGGGCCTCCAGGTCGACCAGGCCGATCGCGCCGTGCACCCGGCGCCAGCCGAGCGGGGCGCGGTCGCCGTTGCCGCCGCCCGGGATGACCGCGACGCCGAGCGCCGAGTCCAGCGACACCGGGCCGCCCTGGAAGACCACGCCCGGCTCGCCGGCGAGCGCGGCCCAGCCCTCCAGGATGTCCCGGACGTCCACCGGGGTGGGGCGGTTGAGGACGACACCGAGGGAGCCCTCCTCGTCGTGGTCGAGGAGAAGCACCACCGCGCGGTCGAAGTTCGGGTCCGCCAGGGCGGGCGTGGCCACGAGCAGCCGCCCTGTGAGCGAGGACACCTCGGTCATGCCTGACATGATCCCGCATCTTCCGCCCGCATGGGGAGCCAATGCGGGTGTGCGAGTGAATGCGGCCACGCCGGGGAGGGGTCTCCTGGTGGGGCGTCGTACGAGGGTGGCGGGGGTGGACGGGAGTGCGGCGGAAGGCGGTCCGGGCGCCCGGTGACGGACGGTGACCCCGTGTGGCCGGTGGGGAACCGTTCGTGTTGTGACACAGCTATGACGTAGCCGGGTGGTCGTTGGGCTTACGGCAGGGGGCCGATGGGCGATTACTCTGTGACTCCGGCCCTGCCCCACTCCACGGAACGCGAGATTCATGACCGTCAACGGCTCTGACGACGTACTGCTTGTCCACGGCGGCACCCCGCTGGAGGGCGAGATCCGGGTCCGCGGTGCGAAGAACCTCGTACCGAAGGCCATGGTGGCCGCGCTGCTGGGCAGTGCGCCAAGTCGGCTGCGCAACGTTCCGGACATCCGTGACGTGCGCGTCGTACGCGGCCTGCTCCAACTGCACGGGGTGACGGTCCGTCCGGGTGAGGAGCCCGGTGAACTGGTGCTGGATCCGACGTACGTGGAGAGCGCCAACGTCGCCGACATCGATGCCCACGCGGGCTCCAGCCGCATCCCGATCCTGTTCTGCGGCCCGTTGCTGCACCGGCTCGGCCATGCCTTCATCCCGGGCCTGGGCGGCTGCGACATCGGCGGCCGGCCCATCGACTTCCACTTCGACGTGCTGCGGCAGTTCGGCGCGACCATCGAGAAGCGCGCGGACGGCCAGTACCTGGAGGCCCCCAAGGGGCTGCGCGGCACCAAGATCCGGCTGCCCTACCCGTCCGTCGGCGCGACCGAGCAGGTGCTACTGACGGCCGTACTCGCCGAGGGCGTCACGGAGTTGTCCAACGCGGCCGTCGAGCCGGAGATCGAGGACCTCATCTGCGTGCTGCAGAAGATGGGCGCGATCATCGCGATGGACACCGACCGGACGATCCGCATCACCGGTGTGGACAAGCTCGGCGGCTACACCCACCGCGCCCTGTCGGACCGTCTGGAGGCCGCCTCCTGGGCGTCGGCGGCGCTGGCGACCGAGGGCAACATCTACGTCCGGGGCGCCCAGCAGCGTTCGATGATGACGTTCCTGAACACCTACCGCAAGGTGGGCGGCGCCTTCGAGATCGACGACGAGGGCATCCGCTTCTGGCACCCCGGCGGCCAGCTGAAGTCGATCGCGCTGGAGACCGACGTGCACCCCGGCTTCCAGACCGACTGGCAGCAGCCGCTGGTGGTGGCCCTGACCCAGGCGACGGGCCTGTCGATCGTGCACGAGACGGTGTACGAGTCGCGGCTCGGCTTCACCTCCGCGCTGAACCAGATGGGTGCGCACATCCAGCTCTACCGCGAGTGCCTGGGCGGCTCGGCCTGCCGGTTCGGCCAGCGCAACTTCCTGCACTCGGCGGTCGTCTCGGGCCCCACCAAGCTCCAGGGCGCCGACCTCGTCATCCCCGACCTGCGCGGCGGCTTCTCGTACCTGATCGCGGCCCTGGCCGCCCAGGGCACGTCCCGCGTGCACGGCATCGACCTCATCAACCGCGGCTACGAGAACTTCATGGAGAAGCTCATGGAGCTGGGCGCGAAGGTGGAGCTGCCGGGCAAGGCGCTCGGATAGGTCCGCGTACGACGATGGGGCGGCCCCTGGTGGAGGGGCCGCCCCATCGTCGTGTCACACGCCGTACGCCGTCGTCCCAAGGCCTACGGACGGCAAGGTCACTTGCCCTTGGCGGATTCCTTCAGCTTCGAGCCCGCGGAGACCTTCACGCTGAAACCGGCGGGGATGTTGATCGGCTCGCCGGTCTGCGGGTTGCGCGCGGTGCGAGCGGCACGGTGGGTGCGCTCGAAGGTCAGGAAGCCGGGGATGGTGACCTTCTCGTCGCCCTTGGAGACGATGTCGCCGACGACGTCGGCGAACGCGGCCAGCACGGCGTCGGCGTCCTTGCGAGTCACCTCGGCACGGTCGGCCAGCGCGGCCACCAGCTCACTGCGGTTCATGTTGTTACTCCCGTGTTCTTCTTGCCATTGAGGCGTGCCACGCGGCTGAGCCGCATGTTGGGCCGGGACGCATCCTGCCCCCACCTGCGGCGGGAACGCCAATCCGTTGCCGCCCATACCCTACGGGGGGCCCGAAGGGGTGGTTTCACGACGCGCCGATTGGATGGCGTGGCAAGTTTCACAGACGTTTACTGGGGTCGCCGGTCCCGGACCACCGCGAAGTCGGGCGCGTCGTCTTCCGTGCGCCGGCCCGGCGGGGGTCGCTCGCGCGCCCCCCGCGTCCCTGCGCACGGTCCGGGACGGGGCGCTGTCAGGCGCCCTTCGCGGCCTCGCGGACCGCTCCCGCGACCGCTCCGGCGACCTTCTCGTTGAAGACGCTCGGGACGATGTAGTTCGGGTTCAGCTCGTCCTGGCTGACCACGCCGGCGAGGGCCTTCGCGGCAGCGAGCATCATCTCGGTGTTCACGGTGCGGGACTGGGCGTCCAGGAGGCCGCGGAAGACGCCCGGGAAGACCAGCACGTTGTTGATCTGGTTGGGGAAGTCGGAGCGGCCGGTGGCCACGACGGCGGCCGTCTGGCGGGCGATCGCCGGGTCGACCTCCGGATCCGGATTCGCGAGTGCGAACACGATCGCGTCCTCGGCCATGGCGGCCACGTCGTCGCCGTCGAGGACGTTCGGGGCCGAGACGCCGATGAAGACGTCCGCGCCGCGCACGGCCTCCTTCAGCGTGCCGGTGAGGCTCTCGGGGTTGGTGTTGTCGGCGATCCAGCGCAGCGGCGAGTCGGCCGGGGCCGCCACCAGGTCCTCGCGGGCGGAGTGCACGACACCGAGGATGTCGGCGACGACGGCGTTCTTCACGCCGGCCGCCAGGAGCAGCTTGAGGATGGCCGTACCGGCGGCGCCGGCGCCGGACATGACGACCCGGATGTTCTCGATCGCCTTGCCGGTGCAGCGAAGGGCGTTGGTCAGGGCGGCGAGGACGACGATCGCGGTGCCGTGCTGGTCGTCGTGGAAGACGGGGATGTCCAGGGCCTCGCGCAGGCGGGCCTCGATCTCGAAGCAGCGCGGCGCGGAGATGTCCTCCAGGTTGATGCCGGCGAAGCCCGGGGCGATCGCCTTGACGATCTCGACGATCGCGTCGGTGTCCTGGGTGTCCAGGCACAGCGGCCAGGCGTCGATGCCCGCGAACCGCTTGAAGAGGGCGGCCTTGCCCTCCATGACCGGCAGGGCGGCCTTCGGGCCGATGTTGCCGAGGCCCAGCACCGCGGAGCCGTCCGTCACGACCGCAACGGAGTTGCGCTTGATGGTGAGGCGGCGCGCGTCCTCGGGGTTCTCCGCGATCGCCATGCACACGCGGGCCACGCCCGGGGTGTAGATCATGGAGAGGTCGTCACGGTTGCGGATGGGGTGCTTGGACTGCATCTCGATCTTGCCGCCGAGGTGCATGAGGAACGTACGGTCGGAGACCTTGCCGAGGACGACGCCCTCGATGGTGCGCAGCTGCTGGACGATCTGGTCGGCGTGGGCGGTCGAGCTGGCCGCGATGGTGACGTCGATACGGAGCTTCTCGTGGCCCGACGCGGTGACGTCGAGGCCGGTCACCGAGCCTCCGGAGGACTCCACGGCGGTGGTGAGCTGCGAGACGGCGGTTCCGCTCGCGGGCACCTCCAGCCGGATGGTCATCGAGTAGGAGACGCTGGGCGCCGTTGCCATGGCCGACTTCCTTCGTTTCACCGTGTCGCGTGTAGTGCGGTCCGATCGTCGCACCTACCCTCGGGTAGGCGTTAGCCGGGCCTGGTTTCGTACGTATTGGTCGCGCAAAAAAGAGGCCCACATCACAGGGTGATGTGGGCCTCTCCTTCGTTCACGACACCGGCCCGCCATGCTCGCCTCGCGGCAAGTGGTCGCTCGTGGCGACGAAGGTTGGGCCCGGGGGCTTGGATCGAGCCGGTGTCACGACAAGGCTAACAAACAGATCCCGCACAGCCATTCCCGTCGGCGGACTTCACAGGAAACCTCCAGCCGAACGGCCCCGTGCTCACTCCCTGAGCAGGTCCGGAATCCCGGCCGCGTCGGGCTCGTCGCGTTCTCCGGAGATCACCGTCAGCTGTTGGGTCGCCCGGGTGAGGGCCACGTAGAGCACGCGCAACCCGGCCGGGGACTCGTCGGCGATCTCCGCGGGCGACACGACGACCGTCGCGTCGTACTCCAGGCCCTTGGCCTCCAGGCTGCCGAGCGCCACCACCCGGTCGCCGAGCCCGGCGAGCCAGCGGGCGGCCTCGGCGCGCCGGTCCATGGCGACGACCACGCCGACCGTGCCGTCGACCAGGCCGAGCAGGCGCTCGGCCTCCGCCCGCACGGTCTTCGCCGGCGAGTCCCGGACCACCGAGAAGCGCGGTTCGATGCCGGTGGAGCGGACCGCCGAGGGCGACTTGGAGCCGGGCATGGCCAGGGCCAGCACCTTGGCCGCCAGCTCGGCGATCTCTGCCGGGTTGCGGTAGTTCACGGTGAGCTCGAAGCGGCGGCGCGGGCGGCTGCCGAGCGCCTCGTCACGGGCCTCGGCCGCCTCGTCCGGGTCGGACCAGGAGGACTGGGCGGGGTCGCCCACGACCGTCCAGGTGGCGTGCCGGCCGCGGCGGCCCACCATCCGCCACTGCATGGGCGTGAGGTCCTGCGCCTCGTCGACGATGACGTGGGCGTACTCGACGCGTTCCTGGGCGAGCCGTTCGGCGCGCTCGCGCTGGGACTCCTCGCGCGTCGGCATCAGCTCCTCCAGCCCGGTGAGCTGGTCCAGCGGGTCCAGTTCGCGCTTCTTGCGGGGGCGGACCGGGGCGCCGAGGATCGCCTGGAGTTCGTCGAGCAGGGCGGTGTCGTGCACCGAGCGGCCGTCCCGGCGCAGCGAGCGGGCGACCCTGCGGACCTCGCCCGGGTTGAGGATCCGGCGCGCCCAGCGGCCCAGGCGGCGCTCGTCGGCCATCGCGGCGAGGACGGCCGGCGGGGTCAGCTCGGGCCACCAGGCGTCGAGGAACTCGATGAAGGAGTCCTCCGTGAGGATGTCCTCGTCGAAGGAGGAACGCAGTTCGGCGGCGAGTTCCGGGTCGCTGTGCCGGCCGGCCGCTCCGGAGCGGGCCCACAGGGCGTCCAGCAGGAGCTTGCGGGCGCGGGGCCGCAGCAGGTTGACGGGGGCCGTGCCGCCGAGCGCGTTGTGTCTGACGCGGTCGAGTTCCTCGGCCTCCAGTTCCAGACGGCGGCCGAAGGCGACGACCCGGAGCCGGTTCGGCGCGTCGTGGCGCTCCAGGGCGCCGCGGGCCGCCTTGCGCAGCACCCGCAGCATCCGGGAGGAGCCCTTGGCGCGGGCGGTGCCCGGCGTGTCGTAGAGGGTGGCCTCGGCGCCGTCGACGAGGGAGCCGATGGCGCGGATGGCGACCTGGCCCTCCTCACCGAGGGACGGCAGGACGCCCTCGGTGTAGGCGACCAGCAGCGGGGTCGGCGAGACGATCAGGATGCCGCCCGCGTACCGGCGGCGGTCCTGGTAGAGCAGGTAGGCGGCGCGGTGCAGCGCCACGGCCGTCTTCCCGGTCCCGGGGCCGCCCTCGACGTAGGTGACGGAGGCGGCGGGGGCGCGGATGACCAGGTCCTGCTCGGCCTGGATGGAGGCGACGATGTCCCGCATGGAGTGGGTGCGGGCCTGGCCGAGGGCGGCCATCAGGGCGCCGTCGCCGATGACGGGCAGCGTGTCGCCGTCCAGGAAGGCGGTCAGCTCCGGGCGCATCAGGTCGTCCTCGACCCCGAGGACCCGGCGGCCCTTGGAGCGGATCACCCGGCGTCGTACGACACGCCCGGGATCCACCGGAGTGGACCTGTAGAACGGCGCGGCGGCCGGTGCGCGCCAGTCGATGACCAGCGGCGCGTAGTCCCGGTCGAGGACGCCGATCCGGCCGATGTGCAGGGTCTCGGCGATGTCCGCCGTGTGGTCCGCGCGGACCGCGCCCTCGGCGGGCTCCACGGCGGTGTAGGCGCCGTCCGGGCCCTTCTTGCCGTCCTTGCCGAGGAGCAGGTCGATGCGGCCGAAGAGGAAGTCCTCGAACTCGTTGTTGAGCCGGTTGAGGTGGACCCCCGCGCGGAACACCTGCGCGTCCCGCTCGGCGAGCGCGCCGGGCGTGCCCACCTGGCCGCGCTGGGCCGCGTCGTTCATGAGGAATTCCGCTTCGTGGATCTTCTCCTCGAGGCGCTGGTACACCCGGTCGAGGTGTTCCTGTTCGACGCTGATCTCACGGTCCCGAACGGAGTCCTGACCGGAATCCTGTGCGGAGCCGTGAGAGCCGACCGCGGATGGTTGAGCCTGAGCGGCCACCGGGCCCCCTTCTGACGTGCTGGGCAGCCGTCAACCGTACGCGAAGGGGGCCCGCTGAAGCTACGCGCTGACCGAGACGAGCTTCTTGCCGTCGAACGTCATGACTTCGAAGTGGTCGATCTCGTTGGGGGTGAAGGCGGCGCCGCCGTGCACGTAGAGAGGCTCCTTGGCCTTCTCCGACTTGGCGTCCGCGATGCCGTATCCCCAGGTCGGGACGGACCAGGAGGTGACCGTCTCGCGCTCGCCGTTCTTCCCCACGGCGATCAGCGAGCACTTCTTCGGGCCGGCGACGTTCTTGAGCTGGAGGACCGCGTGGGTGCCCCAGTCCTTCTTCTCCAGGGCGACGGTCGCGGTGACGTGGGTCGCCGGGTCCGTGGCCGATTTCTTGTCGGAGATCGTCTGGAAGGCCGCCTGGGCGGGTCCCGCGGCCATGTCGGTGCCGCCGCCGCTGTCCGAGCCGCTCAGCGCCACGCCGGCCGCCGTGCCGCCCGCGATCAGCACGATCGAGGCCGCCAGACCGAAGAGGCTGCGCCGGGTGCGGACCTTCCGCTTGTCGGCGACCTCCACGACCAGCTTCTCGACCATCCGAGGGCTGGGCTTGGCGGACAGCGACTCGCCGATGGACGGCGTGGATCCGGAACCCGGGAGATCGGCCAGGGCCGCCAGCATGGGTTCCATTCCGGCCAGCTCGTCGAGCTGCTGGGCGCACCATTCGCACCCGGCCAGATGGGCTTCAAAAGCGGTTGCCTCGGCGTCGTCGAGAATCCCCAGCGCATACGCGCCGACCGTCTCGTGCTCGTTGGGAACCGGAGATTCCTGCATAGCCCCAGACATACCCGAACCACCTGTGCCGAACCCGCCGTGTCCCCCGTACACACTCATCACGCCGTCACCCCCCGCTCCTCCAGTGCCAGCTTCATCGACCGCAGGGCATAGAAAACCCGTGAGCGCACGGTGCCGCTGGGTATACCGAGCGTCTCGGCCGCCTCATTGACGGTACGCCCCTTGAAGTACGTCTCGACGAGGACCTCCCGGTGGGCCGGGGTCAGGTCGTCGAGCGCGTCGGACAGCGTCATCAGCCACAGCGCCTTGTCGATCTCGTCCTCCGCGGGGATGACCTCCAGCGGCGACGGGTCGACCTCCTGCGGCCGGGCCTGCCGGCTGCGGTGACCGTCGATGACGATGCGTCGGGCGACCGTCACCAGCCAGGGGCGTACCGATCCGGTCGCACGGTTGAGCTGACCGGCGTTCTTCCAGGCACGGATGAGTGTCTCTTGCACGACGTCCTCGGCGCGCTGCCGGTCACCGGCGACCAGCCGAAGGACATACGCAAGGAGAGGTCCGGCGTGCTCTCGGTAGAGCGCACGCATCAGCTCCTCATCAGGCTCCGAGGGCTGGGACATGCGATGTCGGGCCCTCGATCCACGTTCATTGGCCACGGCCGCATCCTTGCGCACGCCCACCTCCGGTGTCCGGGGGTTCCCCCAGTCGGTCGCTCCCTCACCGGTACGGAAGTGACTCACGGCGTGTTCAACAAGAGCCCACATTTTTCCGCGAGGAGACCTGACGAGCGGGACATGACCCCACATTCCCCCCGCGTGTTCTTTACATTTCCGACACAACGTCGAACGCCGGTGCGCTGCCCGGAGGTTGCCACGGACAAACTGAATGTTGTCGAAATCACGTGCGGAGAGCGCCGGGCGGGATCCGGCGAATGCCGCACATCGGACGGCGGTTGGGGAGGCGGGCCCGCGGGTGCCTGGCCGCCGACGGACCTGGATGCCGGATTCGTCCGGACGGGAGGTGCTGGGCGGGAGGTGTTCGGGGGGTGGGGTGTTCGGGGGGTGGGGTGGGCGCGTGGGCCTGGCGCTCGGGCTCGGGACTCTGGCTCGGTGTTCAGGCTCGGGACTCTGGCTCGGGACTCTGGCTCGAGACTCGGCTCGGTGTTCAGGCTCGGGCGAGAGCCGCTCGGCGGCGGTGGCGGGCGACGCGTTCGCGGTTGCCGCAGATCTCGCTGGAGCACCAGCGGCGTCGGCGGCCGCGGGAGGTGTCCAGGTAGACGATGGGGCAGTTGTCGCCCTCGCACTCCCGCACGGCAGCACGTGCGACGGGGTCGGTGAGCAGTTCCACGGCGTCCCGGGCGACGGCCGCGAGCAGCGCGGCGCACTCGGGCGGCCCGGCCAACTCCCGTACCAGGGAACCGTCCACGCCGGGCACGGCGCACGGGGCGGGCGGCGCCGCGGCGCGGGCGAGGCCGTTGACGCCGGCGAGCGCGAGGTCGTACGACCCGGTCCTCGCGGAGTTCCGGCCGCCGCGCACCAACTGGCCCACGTGACCTCTCAGTTCGCGGAACGCGACCAGCCAGCCGGCGTCGGCGTGGGCCAGTGGGGTGCCCGGCGGGACGAGGCCTGAGCCTCTGATCCAGGCCCGCAACGGTTCGAGCGCGTCGAGCCGTTCGCCGGGATGCGTGGTCGCCAGCAGATCCAGGCAGATCCGCCCGGCGTCGAAGCGCAGCTCGTACGGGGCCGTCTCCGAACCCAGTGCCATGTGCCCGCCACCGCCTAGGACAGGGAACCGTGTCCTCTCACAGTGCCCGGCCCGGCGCGCGGCCGGAACCCCTCGTGCCCGTGTTCCGTCCCGTCTTCCGCCAGGCCCCCGCCCGCCCGGCGCACTCCACGGCCGGAGGGTCACGCGTCCGCGTACTTGGTGTCGGCCGCGGGGTCCAGGGCGAGGCGGTAACCGCGTTTGACGACCGTCTGGATCAGCTTCGGTGTGCCCAGGGCCGTGCGCAGGCGGGCCATGGCCGTCTCCACCGCGTGTTCGTCGCGGCCCGCGCCCGGCAGGGCCCGCAGGAGTTCGGCGCGGGCCACCACCCAGCCCGGCCGGCGGGCGAGCGCCCGCAGCAGGGACATCCCGGCCGGCGGCACCGGCTTCAGCGCGCCGTCGACGAGGACCGCGTGCCCGCGGATCTCCACCCGGCGGCCGGCGACCGGCAACGCCCGCGCCCGGGACGGCAGTTCCTGGCAGAGCAGCTGGACGAGGGGGCCGAGCCTGAAGCGTTCCGGCTGGACGGTGCCGACACCGAGGGCCTGGAGCGGGAGCGCGGTGACCGGGCCGACGCAGGCCGGGACGACGTCGTGGTGGAGGGCGGCGATCAGGTCGGCCTGGAGTCCGCGCGTTCCGGCGCGGGAGAGCAGGGAGGCCGCGGCGGGGGCGCTCGTGAAGGTGACCGCGTCGACCGAGCGGGAGACGACGGCGTCCAGCAGCCGGTCCACCGGCCCGAGGTCCTCCGGCGGCATCCACCGGTACACCGGCACCGGCAGCACCTCCGCGCCGGCAGCCCGCAACGACTCCACGAAGCCGGGCAGCGGCTCCCCGTGCAGCTGGACGGCGATCCGGCGGCCCTCGACGCCCTCCTCCAGGAGCCGGTCCAGCACCTCGGCCATCGACTCGGAGGACGGCGACCACTGTTCGGTGAGCCCGGCGGCCCGGACCGCGCCCTTGACCTTGGGTCCGCGCGCCAGCAGCTCCACCCGCCGCAGTCTCTCCAGCAGCCGCTCACCGACGCCCCAGCCGTCCGCGGCCTCGATCCAGCCGCGGAACCCGATCGCGGTGGTGCCCACGACCACGTCCGGCGCCCGGTCGATGATCCCCTCCGTGGCGGCGAGCAGTTCCCCGTCGTCGGCGAGCGGCACGATCCGCAGGGCGGGCGCGTGCAGCACGGCGGCGCCGCGCCGCCGCAGCAGCGCCCCGAGCTCGTCGGCCCGGCGCGCGGCCGTCACCCCCACCGTGAAACCCGCGAGCGGGCCCGGCGGTTCGGGTTCCGGCCGCTGCTGTTCCTCGTCCATGGCTGCTCTCCTAGCTGACCCGCATGCCGAACGAGCCTGTCAACGGCGCGTGACAGGCTCGGTTCGGGTCCATGTCACCAGTGTTACGTCACACCTCGGCGTAGCTGAGCTGCGGCTCTGGCCCGGTGGCGGTGGCCGCACGCCCCAGCGCGGCGGGCCCGCGAAGGTATACGGCCCAGGTGACGGCGAAGCAGAGGCCGTAGAAGCAGAGGCCGTAGAAGACGAGGAAGGCGACGAAGGCGCCGGTGCCGGAACCCGAGGTCAGGAAGGACTGCCGGAAGGCGAGGTTGATGCCGGCGCCGCCGAGCGCTCCGACCGCCCCGATCAGCCCCATGGCGGCGCCGGACAGCCGCCGTCCGCGGGCCATGGCCCGCTCGCCGGTGAGCCCGTGGGCGAGGGCCCTGGCCTGGAAGATGCCCGGGATCATCTTGTACGTCGACCCGTTGCCGAGCCCGCTGAGCACGAACAGCACGACGAAGACGGTGACGAAGACGGGGAGCGACCCGCCGATGCCGGCGCCGACGAGGAGCGCGATGGCCGCGGCCATGCCGACGTAGTTCCACAGCGTGATCCTGGCCCCGCCGTACCGGTCGGCGAGCCGGCCGCCGACGGGCCGGACGAGCGAGCCGAGCAGCGGGCCGATGAAGGTGAGGTAGGCGGCCTGCAGCGGCGTACGCCCGAACCGGACCTGAAGCACCTGCCCGAACGCGAAGGCGTAGCCGATGAACGACCCGAACGTGCCGACGTAACTGCGTGAGGCAGGGGCCGGGGCTGTCATGACGCCTCCACGGTGCTCCGCGTGCTCGGTCCGCCGACTTCGGACGGGTGGCTGAGCCCGAAGGTAGGGAGGCGGAGTTTCCGCACTGTGGCTGCGGGTGACCGGAAGGGAACGTTGCTCTCACCCTGCCGGGGGCGCGGATGAGAGATCGGCGCGGGGGACGCCTCGGCGGGAGGGGACGGGTCGCCCGGCTCGACGAGTACGCCCCGCCCACCCCGCGCCCCACCGACCACCGACCGGGCGACGGGGCCCGGACACGACGGTACCCGGGCCCCGTTCGTCAGCGGTTGACGGACTGGATCTCCTGCACGGTGACGTCCTGGGACCGGCCGAAGACGCCGTCGGGCAGGTCGTGGGCGCCGCCGCCGTCGCTGCCGGTCCAGCTGATCTGCCAGGTGACCGTCGCCTTCAGCTGGTACGAGCCGTTGCCGGACGACCGCAGGTACCGCACCCCGCAGGGCGGCGTCCTGTCGGCGTCACCCGTGGCGTACTTCTCCCCCACCGTGCCGTTGCCGTCGATCTGGCAGACACCGGACGCCGGATACGTGACCGCGTCGGAGGTACCCGGCTCGATCTTGAGGGCGACGGGCTTGGCGGTGGTCGTCGCCCACATGCCCAGCGCGTCGATGCGCGCGGTGACCGACACCGGCTTGAACGTCGCTCCGTCCAGCCAGGCCCAGGTCGGCAGGTTGACCTTGGTCGTGTCCGCGGGCGCCAGACTCACGTCCTTGGAGGGCACGCGGATCTCGTTGTACGCCAGCTTGGCGAGGATCTCGGGCGTCACGGTGTTCGGGATGTCCGCCGGCGGGTCGTCACCGGTGGCCACCCAGAAGTAGGGCTCGTTGCACTTGTCCCAGCCGGGCGGGAAGGACTTGTTGACGTACGAGTCCCACCAGTAGCCCTTGCCGGCCTCGTCCTTGTTGAAGTCCTTGTAGGGGTGCCCGTCGACGTACCGGTCCCGCTGCGTCGCATCCCACGCGTCACCGGTCGAACCGGCCTCCCAGATCGGCTCCAGGTACGCCTGCAGGGCCGCGGGCGAGTACTTCGGCGCGTACCAGCACGCGGGCGGGGTCCAGGAGGTGAGAGGAGTGACGGGACCGGCGGACGGGCCCGAGCCGTTCTTGGAACGGTCGTAGACGATCACACCCGCACTGATCGAGTTCCCGTCGGCATCGCCCGTCGTCTTCCCGCCCGGCTTGGGAGGTGTCTTCGTGCCTCCGCCCACATGGGTGTCGGCCACAGCAGTCTGAGCGCCTGCGAGGATCGAGGTGGCCAGAAACAGAGTGATCAGTGTTCTCGAGCCCGGCCTCATGGCTGGCACTTGGAACTCCCCCTTACAGACATGAGCTTCTCGACGGCCCAGGCACCCTTGTCGTTCTTGTGCAACTGAGAGCTGTACAGCACGTAGCTGTTTTTGGTGACGGCCGTCTTGTCGACCTTCTTCGTCTTCAAGTAGAGGTCGTAGGCCTTGCTCTGGTCTTCGCAGTACACCAGAGAGGCCTGATCCGAGCCACTGACATTCACCACCGGGTCGTAGTACCGGAAGTGACCTGTCGTCCGCGCCTTGGCCTTGACGTACGCCTGCACGTAGGTCTGGATCTGAGCGGCGGCTTCACCCTCGTAGTAGTAACGGTAGGCCTTGTCCAGGGGGTCCTGATTGGCGATGGCGAGGTCGACCGACTTGATGTTCTGCTCGCTGTCGGCCAAGACGGCGTCCTTGACACCGTCTCCCGTCTTGGGCCACTCGAAGGTGTAGGAAAGGTCGGAGGGCAGCGAGATCTTCGGCCGCTCGGGATCCGCCGCCGTAGCCGAAGCACTCGGCGAAGCCGAAGCCGACGCTCCCGTGTCCGCGCCCGCGATCTTGCCGTTCGAGTCGGACTTGTCTCCGTCGCCTCCGCCGC
Source organism: Streptomyces sp. NPDC101237 (assembly GCF_044767465.1). Taxonomy (NCBI): domain Bacteria; kingdom Bacillati; phylum Actinomycetota; class Actinomycetes; order Kitasatosporales; family Streptomycetaceae; genus Streptomyces; species Streptomyces sp. NPDC101237. Next base: position 314,896 of record NZ_JBIWNY010000005.1, read on the forward strand.
AGCCGGAAAGCAGCAGTGCGGTCGTCACACCGACGGTGGCTGTCGTGAGCAGGCGGCGGGAACGGCGGGTCACAGTGGGCTCCTGGTGGGGCGATTGAGGATAGTGGTCCCTGCAATGGAACACGGCCGGGGTCACGTGACTCAAGGCCGGGCGGTCCTGACGCGGGGTGATGCGGGTCATTTCCAGTGCAGCGAACGGGCGATCGCGTCGAACAGATCGACCGTGGCGCCGGCGAACGGGTCCAGTGATTCGGGTCGGAGTCGAGCCCGACCGGTGACCAGTCCTTCGGTCGGGACATCATCCCCCTTGTCTCCGCGGTTGCTTCTCCTGCTTGCGGACCGCGTTGGCGAGTTCGGTGTCCATCTGGTCGTACGCCTGGGCAGCCGCCTTGGTGATGGCCGCGAGCCTGGCCAGCTCCCCTTCGAGCTTTCCGCGCTTGTAGTCCCAGTTGTCGGCGAAGTCGTCGAGCCGGTCGGTGAGTTCCTCGTGACCCACGATCTCCCGGCTCCAGCCGTAGGCGCCCTTGTCGTCGAGCCCCTGCAACTCTCCGACGATCTTCTCGATACCCGTGGCGACGCTCTTGAGCACGTCGAGATCGTCGATCCTGGTCCTGTCACCCACGACGCCTCACCTGTTGACGGACTGGATCTCCTGCACGACGACATCCTGGGTGGCGCCGAAGGTGCCGTCGTCCAGCGGTCCGCCGGCCGCTCCCGTTCCCGTCCAGTGGATCTTCCAGGTGATCGTCGCCTTCAACGGGTACGAGCCGTCGCCCGACGAGCGCAGATACTTCACCCCACAGGGTGGCGCTTCGTTGGCCCTCCCCTTGGCATAGGCCTCACCGATGCTGCCGTTCCTGAACTCGCAGACACCCGAGGCGGGGTATGTCACCGCGTCCGAAGTACCTGGGTCGATCTTGAGGGAGTACGGGGTGGCGGTGGTCGTGGCGCTGATGCCCAGCACAGGTACGGACGCCGTGACGGAGACGGGCTTGAATTCGGCACCGTCCAGCCACGCCCAGGTGGGGAGGTTGACCTTCGTCTTGTCCGCCGGGGCCAAGGTCACCTTCGTGCCGGGGACGCGGAGCTCGTTGTAGGCGAGCTGCGCGAGGATCTGCGGGGTGACCGCCTGCGGTACGTCGGCCGGTGGGGCGTCACCTGTGTCCACCCAGAAGATGGGCTTCGTGCAGTCGAGCACGCCAGGATCTCCCTCACGGCCCTTCGTGACGTACGAGTCCCACCAATAGCCCTTGTCGGCCTTGTCCTTGTTGAAGTCCTTGTAGGGCTTCCCGTTGACGTAGCGGTCGCGCTGCTGGGCGTCCCACTCGTAGCCCGTCGAATCGACCGCCCAGATCGGCTTCAGGTAGGCCTCGAGCGCATCAGGTGAATACTTGGGAGCGTAGTAGCAGGCCGGCGGGGTCCACGTCGTGGCCGGTGTCACCGCGCCGGCGGTCGTCCCGGAGCCGTTCTTGGACAGGTCGTAGACAACGGCACCGGCGGTGGCGGAGATGTTGCCCTTGCCGTCACTTTCACCGGACGTGTGCGTCCCGGGGTCGCCGTTCGTGCTGCCACCGTGCCCGTAGCCCGCGAACGCCTGGGCGGGACAGGCCAGGAGGGCGACCGCGACGACTACGACAACTGCCGGGTTCCGGAATTTCATGGCTGGCATACGGAGCTCCCCCGCTGCGACGTCAGCTTCTCTGTGATCCACACACCCTGCTTGTTTAGGCGCAGCAGGCTGTCGTAGAGGACGTAATCGTCCTTCGAGGCCTTGGTGACCTGTGTCTTTCCGGTCTTCAGGTTCTTGTTGTACGCCTTGGTCTGGTCTTCGCAGTAGACGAGTCCCGCGGTCCCGTCGTCGTTGATCTGAACCTTGGCGTCGGAGTAGCGCTTGGTTCCGGTGATTCGGTCCTTGTAGTCCACAAATTCCTGGATGAACTTCTGGCTACCGGCAGCGGCAAGACCCTCGGAGTAGAACCGGTAGGCCTTGTCGAGCGGAGCCTGCTTCGCGATCGCCAAGTCCACGGCCTTGATGAACTGTTCGGTATCACCGAGGACCGCGTCCTTCTTCGCGTCACCCGTCTTCGCCCACTCGAATGAGTAGGTCAGGTCCGAGGGGAGCGTGATCTCCGGGCGGCCGCCGACCGCCGCCGAAGCCGAAGCACTCGACGAAGCCGAAGCCGACGCTCCCGTGTCCGCGCCCGCGATCTTGCCGTTCGAGTCGGACTTGTCTCCGCCGCCTCCGCCGCAGCCGGAAAGCAGCAGCGCGGTCGTCACACCGACGGTGGCTGTCGTGAGCAGGCGGCGGGAACGGCGGGTCACAGTGGGCTCCTGGTGGGGCGATTGAGGATGGTGGCCCCTGCAATGGAACACGGCCGGGGTCACGTGACTCAAGGCCGGGCGGTCCCGACGCGGGGTGATGCGGGTCATTTCCAGTGCAGCGAACGGGCGATCGCGTCGAACAGATCGACCATGGCGCCGGCGAACGGGTCCAGTGAGGTCGAGAACGTGAGCAGCAGGACGGCCGTGGTGTTCGGCACCCCGACCGCGTAGTCCACCACGGTCACGGGCAGTTGGTTGCCGGTCGGATCCCCGGCGTCCGGGACCCTGCGGGTCCGGCGCATCGTCGCGGGACCGGCGAAGGGGAGGTCGACCTCGGTGACCTGCTGGGACCGGCCCTTCGCATCGAGACGGACATCCGCCTCCGCCGGGACCAGCGTGACGAGGAGCGAGGCCGACAGCGGCACCGGGCCGACGGACGTCGTCGAGATGTAGAGCTCGACGCCGCCGTTCTCGTAGCCCTCTTCCGCTCGCGCCCCGACGGCTCTGGTGAATTCGCGCTTGAGGAGCACGGCGTCGTCCTGGCCTTCGAAGACCCGCTCGGCCAGCGCACGAACCGGGGCTTTCCAGCCGTCGGGTTCGAGCGGAATCCTGAACCAGCCGTCCGGAACGAGCAGGCCGTAGTCGCTCGGTGGAAGAGCGTCACTCTCCCGGCGGCCGTCGGCCACGGCGTCCGGCATTCCTCAGCCTTCCTTCGTCTCGGTGAGCTCCAGCGACTCCGCCAGCGTCTGCGCCAGTTCCAGGAGGGCGTCACTGAAGACCAGATTCGTCCACGACATCCGGAGGACGAGGATGTTGTCGACCTCCGGCGGAAGCACCGCGTAGGTGACCGTTTCCATCATCGTCTTCTTCTTGAAGAGCGAGCCGGTCTCGACCGAGAGGAGTTCCTGGACGCGTACACCGGGCCCGGCCGGCAAGTTCACCTCGGTCACGCCGCGACGCTCGGGTGACGTCGGCAGCACGGCTTCCAGGAGGTCCGGGAGTCTCTCCGTGGAGCGGTATCCGTCTCCGTCGTAGTCATGTACCTCATAGACGGCCGTCAGCGCCTTGGCCGCGTCGATCACATAGGCGTAGGCGAAGGTGGGATCGCCCAGATCGGCCGTCGCGCCGACCCGGGCAAGGACCGAGGAGAGTTCCCGGAGCTCGCCGCGGGGAGCGTCCGCGCCGAGGTGTTCCCTGGCCGCCTGCTTGGCCCACTTCTCGAATTCCACGTCCTGCCCCACCGGGAGCCTGATGCTGCCCTCGGGTTCGGAGATCAGGCACTGCCACGTCACGTCATCACTCATGGCGTGTTCCTTCCGGCCGTCATGAGCCCGCCGTCCAAGCGGTCTTCCACCGGTTGTAGGGGTTGTCCCACTCGGTGAGCCCGTGGAGTTTGTCGTTTCCGTCGATGGCGGTCGCCGCGGCGGTGTAGGCCAGCCACCTCTGCCCGGCGGACCGTACATAGTCAGTGAATTTCACGCCGCCCATGCTTTCGAACTTGCCGAGAACCGGCACCTCGGTGAGTGCCTTGCTGGACTCGACCCACTCCGGGTTACCGAAGGGCCGCACGCCCCGCCAGGTCTCCCTGCCAAGAAGTTTCCCGACGTCCTTGAAGTCCTTGAGGCCTTTCACGGCCTCTGCCGTGTCCCGGTAGATCACCTGGGGATTCAGGACGTGCTTGAACTCGCCGAGCTTCCCGAATGCACCCGGCAAGTCCGCGGCGAGTCTCCGTGACGCGTCTTCGGCGGCCTGGTTGGCCAGCTTGGTCGCCTTGCCCTTCAGGGTGTTCGCGGCTTTCGCCGACCGGCCGGTCAGCGAGTTGGCGGCGAGGAAGTCCGCGCGCGCCGAGCGGCTCGCCGTCTGCACGCCCCGCACGCCCGCCGCGGCCGCCTTGCCGGCGCTCAGCGCGGCACGGCCCAGTCCCAGCGTGAGCAGGGCCACGCCGTCCAGCACCAGGTCGGCGATGCTCGCGTCTCCCGAGAAGACGAGCACCAGATGGCAGGCCAGGGACACCATGGTGGCGAGCAGGGCGATCGCGTCCAGCACGCCCGCCAGCGCCCAGCCGATCACCGGGATCCAGCCCACCAGCAGGGAGGCGAGGGCGCAGGCCGTCGCGACCCAGCCGGCGATGTCCGCGACGGTCTTGAGCGCTCCCTTGACGTTCTCCCAGGTGGAGTCCTTCAGGCGGTCGTGGTCGATGAGCGCCTCCAGAGCGCGGGCCGCTCTCTCCCCGGCCCGGTCACGGGCGTTCTTGGCGGCGTGCACCCGCTTGGCGGCGTCGCCGACCCGGCCGTCGACCTCGTCACGCTTGCTGGTCAGGTCGCGCTTCCGCTGCTCGTAGTCGCTCGCGGACGTGTCGAGGGCGTCGAGTGACCTGTCGAGGCGGTCACGTTCCTCGCAGTCGCGCTCGGCGTCGTTACGGGCCTTGTCCGCCGCCTGCTGGGAAGACGCCAGGACGGAGGCGTACTTCTCGTCCGGTTGCTCCGTCTGCTCACCGAGGAGGTCGGCCGCGGTCTCGAACCGGTCGAGGACGCTCTTCAGCCGCCCGACGGTCCCCTCGGCCGTCCTGCGGAACTCGTTCGCGGCATCACTCTGCCAGCCGTCCACACCGCAGAGGGCCTCGATGTTGCCCGTCTGTCTTCTGATGGCATCGGCGACCGAGCGGAAGCGCCGGCCCAGCCTCGCCACGGCCTCGGGGTCTCCGGACACCGGGTCGGAGTCGAGCCCGACCGGTGACCAGTCCTTCGGTCGGGACATCATCCCCCTTGTCTCCGCGGTTGCTTCTCCTGCTTGCGGACCGCGTTGGCGAGTTCGGTGTCGATCTGGGCGTACGCCTGGGCAGCCGCCTTGGTGATGGCCGCGAGCCTGGCCAACTCCCCTTCGAGCTTTCCGCGCTTGTAGTCCCAGTTGTCGGCGAAGTCGTCGAGCCGGTCGGTGAGTTCCTCGTGACCCACGATCTCCCGGCTCCAGCCGTAGGCGCCCTTGTCGTCGAGCCCCTGCAACTCTCCGACGATCTTCTCGATACCCGTGGCGACACTCTTGAGCACGTCGAGATCGTCGATCCTGGTCCTGTCACCCACGACGCCTCACCTGTTGACGGACTGGATCTCCTGCACGACGACATCCTGGGTGGCGCCGAAGGTGCCGTCCGGCAGGTCCTTGCGGGGAGTTCCGGTACCGGTCCAGTGGATCTTCCAGGTGATCGTGGCCTTGAGCGGGTACGAGCCCGAGCCGGAGGACCGCAGATACTTCACCCCACAGGGTGGTGTCTCGTCGGCCTTCCCCTTGGCGTAGGCCTCCCCGATACCGCCGTTCGTGAACTCACAGACACCCGAGGCCGGATACGTCACGGCATCCGAGGTGCCGGGTTCGATCTTGAGCGAGTAGGGCTCGGCGGTGGTCGTGGCGGTGATGCCGAGAGCGGGAACGGAGGCGGTGACGGAGACCGGCTTGAACTCGGCGCCGTCCAGCCACGCCCAGGTGGGGAGGTTGACCTTCGTCCTGTCTGCCGGAGCCAGCGTCACCTTCGTGCTCGGGACGCGGATCTCGTTGTAGGCGAGTTGGGCGAGGATCTCCGGAGTGATCGCCTGGGGAATGTCGGCCGGCGGGGCGTCACCGGTGTCCACCCAGAAAATCTCCTTGGTGCAGTCGAGGGCGCCGGGATCACCCGCGCGCCCCGGTGTGACATACGAGTCCCACCAGTAGCCTTTGCCGGCCTTGTCCTTGTTGAAGTCCTTGTAGGGCTTCCCGTTGACGTAGCGGTCGCGCTGCGTCGCGTCCCATTCGTAGCCCGTCGAGTCGACCCCCCAGATCGGGGTCAGGTAGGCCTCGAGCTCGTCGGGACTGTACTTGGGCGCGTAGTAACAGGCCGGTGGGGTCCACGTCGTCGTCGACGTCACCGGGCCGACGGATGCCCCGGAACCGTTTTTGGACAGGTCGTAGACGACGGCGCCGGCGGTCGCGGAGACCTTGCCGCCCTTCTGGTCACCACTGGCCTGGGTATTGGTGCCCGATCCGCCTCCGGGAGTGATCGTGGCCCAGGCAGCCGGCCCGGAGGACCACAACACGATGCCGAGGACGAAAGCGCATGTGGTTCCTCTGGCTACGGCTGACACTGAGCTGCCCCCCTGATGGAAATAATCTGCGATGTCTGCCAGACGCCGTCGGAGTTCTTGTCGAGCCTGGTGTTGTACGAGACGTAGCTGTCCTTGTTGACGGACGTTTTGTTGATCTTGTGGGTCTTCTTGTTCCTGCTGAAGCCCTTGCTCTCGTCACCGCAGAAAGTGAGGATGGCCGACGTCTTGCTCCTGAGCGTCACCTTGCGGTCGTAGTACCGGACAACGCCGGTGATCGTGACGTCCGCCTTCTTGAACTGGGCGACCCAGGAAAGTGTGGCCTCAAGAGCCTTACCGGTGTTGTAGTAGGCGAGGCCCTCACCCTTGGGATCCGTGCCGGTGATGGCCGCGTCCTCCGCCCGCGCCCTCTCCGCACCGTCCGCAAGCACCGCGTCCTTGACCGGGTCCCCCGTCTGACCACCCTCGAAGGTCAGCGTCATGTCCGACGGCAACGTGATCTTCGGGCGCCCCGCGTCCTCCGTCGCCGAAGCCGAAGCGCTCGGGGAAGCCGAAGCCGACGCTCCCGGGTCCGCGCCCGCGATCTTGCCGTTCGAGTCGGACTTGTCTCCGTCGCCTCCGCCGCAGCCGGAAAGCAGCAGTGCGGTCGTCACACCGACGGTGGCTGTCGTGAGCAGGCGGCGGGAACGGCGGGTCACGGTGGGCTCCTGGTGGGGCGATTGGGGTCTGCGAAGCAGCGAATACGGTATCGGGGGCCATCCGGAACGCACCAGAGCGATTTGCTGCGACGCACGGGAACGAAAGGCGCGCGCCTGATCATAGGCGGGCAACTCCACAGCATCATCACGCCTTTGGTGCCGTCCCGTGACATCCCCACGACCCTCGGTTGCCCCTAGCAAAGGTCCGCAGGCCGAACCGGTTCGCCGCGAGGCGGGGTGATCCACGCAGTTGCTCCCGCCTCGAACAAAGGGTTCCTGTAAGTTCGCGTGTGCACAGGCGGGTTGACGGGGCGTACGCGACGGGGGTTGCGGGTTATGACGGGGTACCGGCCGGCGGACTGGCAGCCACTCGATCTGGACCGGGATCCGACGCCCGGCGACCCGCAGCGTGTGCGCACGCTCGCCTCCCAATTGCATGCTTTCGCCGATGACGTGTCGGACGCGTTGCGTCTGGTGAAGGGCATGGCGGGTGAGGACACCCTGCTGCAGTGGGCGGGGAAGTCGGCGGAGGTGTTCAAGGAGCAGTTCAAGGACGTTCCGAAGAACCTGAAGAAGCTGAAGAAGTCCTACGAGCTGTGCGGGGACGCGCTCGCGGACTACTGGCCGAAGCTGGAGCGGGCGCAGGCCCTGGCGGACCGGGCGCTGGCGAAGGCGAAGGAGGCCCGGTCCGATCTCTCCTCCGCCAAGTCGCGTCTGTCCTCGGCTGATTCGTGGGTGACGCGGGCCGGGAGGGAAGCGGACAAGTACAAGGACGACCCCACCGGCAGCAAGAGCGTCGAGAAGCCGGACGAGGCGAAGGTGCGGGCCGCGGCCCGGGACGTGCGGAACGCGAAGTCCGCGCACACCGCGGCCCAGTCGGACGTCACGACCGCGCAGAACGCCCTCGATGCGGCGAAGAAGATGGCCGAGGACGCGCGGAAGATGCGCGACGACGCGGCGGGCGAGGCGAAGCGGAGGATCGACGAGGCGTCGGACGCGGGGATCCCGAACCGGCACTGGTGGCAGGACGTGGGTCACTGGTTCGAGGACAACTGGGACACCATCGTCACGGTCTGCAAGGTCGTCGTCGCGGTCGTCGGGATCATCGCGATGATCATCGGCGGCCCGATCCTCGCCGCGATCGTCCTGGTCGCGGCCCTCGTCGTCCTCGCGGACACGCTCTACAAATACTCCAAGGGGCAGGCGTCCCTGTGGGACGTGGCATTCGCCGCGTTGGACTGCATACCCGGCGGCAAGGGCATCACGTCACTGGGCAAGCTCGCCAAGGGCGTGAAGGAGCTGAAGAACCTCCGCGGCGGCATGAAGGCCATGAGTCTCGCCGTCCGCGGGCTGGGCAAGAACGCGCGGGGGATGCTGGCCGAAGGCGCGGAGGGCGCGTTCAGCCGGCTGAAGAGCGTGGTGCGGTCCAAGGGCAGCGACCCGATCGACATGGCCACCGGCGCGATGTACCTCCAACAGGCCGACGTGGAGCTCCCCGGCCTGCTGCCGCTGGCATTCACCCGCCGGGTCGCCTCCGACTACCGCTGCGGCTGGTGGTTCGGTCCGAGCTGGGCCTCGACGCTCGACGAGCGTCTGGAGATCGACGCGCACGGCGTCGTCCACGTCACCGAGGACGGCCTGCTCCTCGCCTATCCCCATCCTGTGGCCCCCGGGGTCCCCGTGCTGCCCGAAACCGGTCCGCGCCGGCCGCTGACCCGGCAGGACGACGGCCGCTACCGGGTCACCGATCCGGTGACCGGGCACAGCAGGCTGTTCACGGCCCCGCGGGACGGCGTCGGCCTGCTCACCCGGATCACGGACCGCAACCACCACCACATCGACATCGACCACGACACGGACGGCACACCGCTGGCCGTCCGGCATTCCGGCGGCTACCACCTCAAACTGACCGTGGAGGAGGGACGGATCACCGTCCTCGCCCTCGCCGACGCGGGCACCGACGGCTCGGATATCGTCGTCAAGCGGTACGGCTACACCGACGGCAACCTCACCTCGGTGATCAACTCCTCCGGGCTCCCCCTCACGTTCACCTACGACGAGCGTCTGCGCGTCATCACGTGGGAGGACACCAACCACCGCCGCTACCACTACACCTACGACGACCGGGACCGCTGCCTCGGCGAGGGCGGCGAGGCCGGTCACCTCGCGATCACGCTCTCCTACGACGGCACCGACCCCGCCCGCCCCGACTGCCGCGTCACCACCCTCACCACGGCCGCCGGGGCCGTGTCCCGTTTCCTCGTCGACCGGCGGTCCCTGGTGGTGGCCGAGACCGACCCGATGGGCGGCACGGTCACCACCGCCTACGACGCGCACCAGTACGTGACCTCGACGACGGATCCGCTCGGCCACCGTACGGTCTTCGTGAACAACGAGGCGGGACAGCCGGTCGAGATGACCCGGGCCGACGGCTCCGTCGTCCGCGTCACCTACGACGAACAGCAGTCACCCACGGCGCTGACCCTGCCGGACGGCTCCTCCTGGCTGTACGACAACGACGAGCGCGGCAACGTCGTCGCCGTCACGGATCCCGCCGGCGGGGTCACGCGCCTGCGCCGGGCGGTGGACGGCAGCCCCGTCGAGGTCACGGACGCGACCGGCCGCACCGTCGCCTACACGCACAACGCGGCTGGTCTGCCGTTGACGGCGACGGACGGCCTCGGCAACACCACTCGCTACAGCTACGACGCTTTCGGCCTGACCACGATGGTGACCGACGCGCTCGGCCACGCGACCCGCCTGGAACGCAACGTCGAGGGACTCCCGGTGCGACGCACCGACCCGGACGGGTCCCACGAGAGCTGGGAGTACGACGGCGAGGGAAACTGTATCCGCCATGTCGACGCCGTCGGCCAGGTGACCACCTTCGAGCACACGCACTTCGACCGGCTCAGCAGCCGTACCGGGCCGAGCGGCGAGCACCACGCTTTCACGCACGACGCCGGCCTCCGCCTCGCCCGGGTGACCAACCCGCAGGGACTGTCATGGAACTACTCGTACGACGCGGCCGGGCAGCTCCTCCAGGAGACGGACTTCGACGGCCGCACCACGCGTTACACGTACGACGCGGCCGGGCGGATGGCCACGCGGACCAACGCGCTCGGGCAGACGGTCCGCTACCACCGGGACGCCCTGGGACAGATCACCGCCAAGGACGTCGACGGCACGACCACCGTGTACGCGTACGCGGCGAACGGCTCGTTGACCGAGGCCGTCGGTCCGCACAGCAGCCTGCGCGTCGAACTCGACGCGAACGGCCGCCGGGTCAGGGAAACCGTCGACGGCAGGACCATGACCTTCGGCTACGACGCGGCCGGCAACCGGACACTGCGCACCACTCCCTCGGGCGCGCGCAGCGACTGGACCTACGACGTCGCCGGCCGCACGGTCCGCCTCGCCACCCGGGGGCACGCCCTCGACTTCGTGCGCGACGCGGCCGACCGCGAGATCACCCGCCTGGTCGACGGCGCGTTCACCCTTGACCGCGGATACGACAGCCTCGACCGGCTGGTGACCCAGCGCGCCACCGCTCCGGACGGCCGAGAGATCACAGAACGCTCCTACGCCTACCGTCCCGACAGCTACCTCACCGGCGTCCAGGACGCGCACGCGGGCGACCGAAGCTTCGACCTCGACGCCCGGGGTCAGGTCATCGCGGTCCACGCGGCCGGCTGGAGCGAGCGGTACGCCTACGACCCGGCGGGCAACCAGACCGAGGCATCGTGGCCGCAGGGACACCCGGGACACGAGGCGACCGGGCCGCGCGAGTACTCCGGAACCCGGCTGACCCGGGCCGGCGGTGTCCACTACGAGTACGACACCGCGGGACGGGTGACCGTCCGCCGCAGGACCCGGCTGTCCCGCAAGCCCGATGTCTGGCAGTACGAATGGGACGCCGAGGACCGGCTCACCACCGCCACCACACCCGACGGCAGCCGCTGGCGCTACACCTACGACCCCCTGGGCAGGAGAACCGCGAAACTCCTCATGGGGGCCGACGGGGAGACGGTCCTGGAGCGCACCGTCTTCACCTGGGACGGCAACACGCTCTGCGAACAGACCGTCGAGCGCTACGACACCGATGTGCACACCACACTGACCTGGGACCACGACGGACTCGCCCCGCTGAGCCAGACCGAAAGGATCTGGGCGGCAACGGCACCCCAGGACACCATCGACGAGCGCTTCTTCGCCATCGTCACCGACCTGGTGGGGGCCCCCACCGAGCTGGTTTCCCCGGACGGCGAGATCGCCTGGCGGACGCGGTCCACGGTATGGGGAAACACCGTCTGGAACCGTGACGCGAGCGCCTACACCCCACTGCGCTTCCCCGGGCAGTACCACGACCCGGAGACCGGTCTCCACTACAACCATCACCGGCATTACGACCCCGAGACCGCCCGCTACACCAGCCCCGACCCGCTGGGCCTGCGTCCGGCGCCGAACCCCGTCGCCTACGTCCACAACCCGCACACCTGGTCCGACCCGCTCGGTCTCGCGCCCCTGTGCCATCTGCACGGCGGTGACACCGGCAGCCCGGGGGGCCTCGGCATCCTTCCGGGTCCCGCGCCGCAGAAGGCCGCGGACATGCTGGACAAGGTCAATGCCCGGCCGGGCGGCATCGGCAAGGTCGACGGCTACCATGGCAACGCCAACTGGGGTAACAACCTCAACGCCCTGCCCGGCGGCAAGTACAAGGAATGGGACGTCAACGCCAAGGCCGACCTCCCCGGATGCAGCGCGCCGGGCTGCGGGAAGGAGATCAGGGGCCCCGAGCGGCTGCTGACTCCGAAGGACGGGCCAGGACCGGCGTACTACACGCCCGACCACTACGGAACCTTCTACTACGTCGGCGAATTCACGGGATGATCCAGGAATGACGAGTTTTGATCTCGCAGGCACCTCGCAGCCCTGGGTCGTGTTCGTCCCCCAGGGGTCGTCCGAGGTCCGGGAGCAACTGGCGGAGCTGTCGGCGAAGGGCGGCCGGGTGCACCACTTCGACGCCCGGGACCTGATGACGGTGCCGGGCACGTACCGCGCCCTCGCGCGGACCCTGCAGTTCCCGGGCTACTTCGGCGAGAACTGGGACGCCGTGGTGGACTGCCTGGACGACCTGTGCGACGCGGTCACCGGCGGAGTCGGCATCGCCGGCGTCGTCCATGACGCCGATCCGCTGCTGGAGACCGAGCACTTCCCGCTGTTCGTGTCGGTCCTGTGCCAGGGGGCCGACCGCGCGAACTCGGCGGTCGACCTCGACGGCGACCCCCTGGACCGGCCGGCCGTCATCGAGCACTTCGTCCTGGAGTTCCGCGCGTTCGATCCGGAGGGGATCGCCCGGCGGATCGCCCAGAAGGACCTCGTCGTCACCGTCGGGGACGGATTCGTCGGGGCCGCGCTCAACCCCGAGGAATGGCACTGAGACGCGGGACCCCCGACGGTACGGTGATCGACCGTTCACCCGCGGCGCGGCTCGCGAGCGCGGTGCGCGAGGGAGCCGAGCGCTTCGCGGCGCCCCGGCTTCCGCTCCTGCCCGAGGACGACGCGGGACGGGAGAATCTGGAGAAGTCCCTGGCCGAGATCGACGCCCTCGCGACACGGCTGCCTCCCGCGAACGCCACTGGATGACAGGTGTCAGCCTGCTCCCCGGAGCACCGGAACGCGGAACCCTCAGCGCCCTCGACGGCGGCTGTGGAGCCCCCGGTCAACGCCCCTGCCCGGAAGCGCGCCCGCCTCTGTACGTCCGCGGGGCCCGCTGCGGCTCGGGGCCGGTCCGTCGCCGGCGAGGACTTTCCCTCCCCCGCCCGTCCGGCCACACCCGTGCCCGTCGTCCCGCCGCCACGTCCTCCATCCACCCGCACGCCACCACCGCCGCCACGATCAGCGGCCACACCGCGAGGAAGGTCCAGACGCCGTACGTCGAGTCCAGGAGTCCGGACGCCCGGTCGGAGTCCATGAAGGGCAGGTTGTACGCCTGGTCGACGATCGGGAACGTCGCCATGATCAGCATGTTGTGCCACAGGTAGATCGTCACCGCGCGGTTGTTGGAGAGGGTGATCGCTCTGTCCCAGCGGCGGAGGCGGCGGGGCAGTTCGCGCCAGGACGGGGCGTACTGGAGGAGCAGGACCACCGCTCCGAAGGACCAGCAGGCCTGCGCGAACGGGATGTCGTTCAGGTCGCCGCCCCCGGGGCCCGGATGGCCCGAGGCCCACCACAGGCCCACCGCCATCACCACGCAGGACAGCGAGACCGCCGCGTAGCGCGGGACCCGTGCCAGGACCCCGTCCTGGTGGGCGAAGCCGAGGATCCAGCAGCCGCCGTACACCGCGAAGTCGGTCACCGCGTTGCCCGCCTCGCCCGGGATCGTCACGAGTCCCGTGCCCATGACGGCCGTAAGGGCAAGGGGAACCAGGGCCGTCGGCAGGGGCCATCTGCGGAACGCCCTCAGCAGCAGGGGCGACAGCAGGACGAACCAGAGGTACGCGCGCAGGTACCAGAGCGGGCCCGCCGCCTGTTCCGCCCAGGTGTCGTCCAGCAACCCCGAGGCGGAGCCCAGGTGTTCGGGGTACGGCGGGGCGCCGAGCGGCAGGACGTAGGTGCTCAGCCTGGCCCAGCCGGTCCAACCGCCGCCGACGTCCGGGTCGTTCAGCGGGTGCCAGCCGGCCGTCAGCAGGAGGGTCAGCAGGACCGCGCCGAACAGCCACAGCGGCGGCAGGAGGCGGCGGAGCCTGCCCCGGATCACGTGCGCCGCCGGCCGGCTCAGGCTGCGTGCCATCAGCGAGCCCGCCAGCGCGAACATCACGCCCATGGAGGGGAACAGGACGGTCAGCCAGGGCCAGCCGAACAGGTGGTAGACCACCACGCGGAGCAGGGCCAGGAAGCGGAGCAGGTCCAGGTAGCGGTCCCGGACGGGTCCGCCGGCGGCCGTGCGGGCCGGAGCGGTGTCGGCCTGGGTCATGCCGGCAGCCTGCCCTTCGTCCGGTCCGGGTCGCCACCCGGCGCCCCCACCACGCCCGTGCGCCGCAGTTTCTGCCACCGCAGCCGGCCGCCGGTGAGGGCCGTGATCCAGGACTGGAGGAGTACGACGTACATCAGCTGGCGGTAGAGGATCTGCTGCAGGGGGAGCGAGACGAGGTGGGTCATGCGTTCGCGGTCCAGGCGGAAGGCGTAGGCCGCGCAGACCGCCTGCACGGCGAGGACGCCGAGCCAGGCGCCGATCGTCCTGCGCGTCGGGCCGAAGACGATGCCGTAGAGGAGGAACGCGTCGATCAGCGGGGCCAGGAGCGGGGCCACGACCATGAAGAGGGAGACCAGGGGCAGGCCCACGCGGCCGAAGCGCCCGGACGGGCCCCGGTCCAGGAGTGCCCCGCGGTGTTTCCAGATCGCCTGCATGGTGCCGTACGACCAGCGGTAGCGCTGGGACCAGAGCTGGGAGACGGACTCCGGGACCTCGGTCCAGGCGCGGGCCCGTTCGGCGTACACCACCCGCCAGCCGTCGCGGTGGATGGCCATCGTGATGTCGGTGTCCTCGGCGAGGGTGTCGTCGCTCATGCCGCCGACCCGTTCCAGGGCGGTACGGCGGAACGCGCCGACCGCGCCGGGGATGGTCGGCATGCAGCGCAGGACGTCGTACATCCGGCGGTCCAGGTTGAAGCCCATCACGTACTCGATGTGCTGCCAGGCGCCGATCAGGGAGTCCCGGTTGCCGACCTTCGCGTTGCCGGCGACGGCGCCGACCCGCGGATCGCCGAAGGGCTGCACCAGTTCGCGTACGGTGGCCGGTTCGAAGACCGTGTCGCCGTCCATCATCACGACGATGTCGTGCCGGGCGCCGGCCAGGCCGGTGTTGAGGGCGGCGGGCTTGCCCGCGTTGACCTGGCGGATCACCCGGACGTCCGGCAGGCCCAGGTCCTCCACGATGTCCGCCGTGCCGTCCGTCGAGCCGTCGTCGACGACGAGGATCTCGAGGGGATGCTCGCTCGCGGTCAGGGAACGGACCGTGTTCTCGATGCACTTGGCCTCGTTGTAGGCGGGGACCAGGACGGAGACGGGCTCCGTCACCGGCGGGCCCCAGCGGAAGTTCCTGCGGCGGACCCTGCGGGCGTGCGCGAAGGAGAGCCAGAGCATCAGCGCGAACCTGGCCAGCACGGCCGCGCCGACCACCGCGAGCCCGGCCACCAGCACGCCGGTGACGCCGTCCGCCGCCTGGACCAGGAAGATCCAGGCCCTGCCCTGCCAGCGGTCCGGGCCGCCGACCTGAGTGTGGGCGCTCGGCGCGTTCAGGGCCTCGGTGAGGTTGCCGAAGGTGTAACCGCGGTGCTGGAGCAGCGGGATGAAACGGTCCAGGGCGGCGACCGTCTGGTGGCGGTCGCCGCCCGAGTCGTGCATCAGGACGACGGCGCCCTTGCCGTCGTGCGGGGTCGCGTTGCGGACGATGGCGTCGACGCCCGGCTTGCGCCAGTCCTCGCTGTCCGTGTCGTTGACGACCGTGATGTAGCCGCGGCTGCCGATGTACCGCGTCACCGGCCAGGACCGATCGTCCATCGCGTCGGCGAAGGAGGAGTACGGCGGCCGGAACAGGGACGTCCGGATGCCGGCCGCGCCGGTGATCGCCAGCTGGGTCTGGGACAGCTCCCAGTCGATGCGCTTCGTCGACTGGTACGACAGGTCGGGGTGGCTGAAGGTGTGCACGCCGACCTCGTGGCCCTCGGCCACCATGCGCCGGACCAGGTGCGGATGGCGCGAGGTCATGGTGCCGGTGACGAAGAAGACGGCGTGCGCGTGGTGCCTCTTCAGGACGTCCAGGACCTGCGGGGTCCAGGTCGGGTCGGGTCCGTCGTCGAAGGTGAGGACCAGGTGGCGGTCGGGGACGCGCAGGGACGTCGTACGGCCGCCGCGGGTGTCGATGACCGGGCCGCCGTCCAGGATCCGCTCCGGGACCTGGCCGGAGGCGGCCTCGGGCCGGATCCGGTGGTCGGCGAGGATCTCGCTGTGCACGTAGCCGCGCAGCACCAGCATGGCCATCACGGCGGCCAGGACCAGGACGGGCAGCGTCAGGCGCATGGGCAGGCGGCGGCGCCGGGCACCGCCAGGGGGTGCCGCCGGTGCGGAGCCGCGCCGGCGGCCGCGGCCCCGGGTACCGGTGCCGGTGCCGGTGCCGGTGCCGGTGCCGGTGCGGGAGCGTGCGGGCGCTCCGGAGCGGACGGCGGTAGCGGAGCGGGTACGGCCTCGGGTGCGGGACGCCATCACAGAACGGGAGCGCGGGAGGTGCCGGTACGGGGAGCGGCGCCCTCCGCGACCGGGCCGCCGGTCGGGGCGGCCGTTTCGCTGGGCGAGGCCGGGGGCGACGAGGCGGGTGGGTCCGGAGTGTCGGACGTGGGCGCCGACGCGGACGGGGAGGGTGCCACGGACGACGATCCGGGGTGCGGCGAGACGCCCGCGGTGCCGGACGGCGTCGGCCGCGCGGGCGTCGAAGCGCTCGGCGGTCCGGCTTGCTTCCTGTCCGCCCCAGGTGTCCGGGAGGAGACGCGGGCCGCCGCCGGGGTCGTTCCGTCACCGCTCGCGGCAGGACCGGCCACCGAGGTGTCGTCGCCCGAGGACGGGGCGGACCGCGCGGGCCGCGGCGAGTCGTCGACCTTCCCGGCCGGCCGGTCGTGGTTCTGTCCTGGCACCGGCAGCCAGGGCGCGTCGGAACTGCCGGACAGCAGGGTGACGACGATGACCACCGCGTAGACCCCGCAGGCGAGGCCGACGGCGGTGCCGATCCTGCGGAACCTGCGGCTGCGGCGCCCCGACGCGTCGACGAAGACCGGTGCGTCGGAGACCTCCGGCGCACCGGTCGGCCGTATCCGCACCGACCCGGCGTCGTCCGCGACGCGTGTCCGGCCGGGGCCCTGGACGGCGAACGGGTCCTGGGCCGAGAACGGGTCCTGGGCCGTGAACAGGTCGGCGCCGACCGGGAGCCGGCGCGTCCCGTCACCGAGGACCGCGCCCCACGGATTCCGCTGCGCGGCGACCGGGAGCACCTCGGTGGCGCCGGTCGTGTCCGCTCCCCCGCCCACTTCGAGGGCCCCGCCCGCTCCGGTGGCCCCGCTCCGGCCGGCCGTCCCGGAGCCGTCCGGGCCCCGGTCCGCCGTCGGCGGGTCTCCTCCCGCGAGCGGCACGTCCCTGGCGTCCAGCGCCGCCTGAGGTATTTCGGGTTGGGTCTCTTCTCGCCAATTCTTCACGCGCACGTTTCCCCCCACGGGACTGTTCCGGGCGCGCTGACGACCCCGAGCACACGTCATCGGATCCGGGCCCCCACCCGTTTCCGAACGCCCCCTTCTAGCTCTCCGCGCTCGGGGCCATGAAGCTAGCGCACGGCGGGATGCCGTGTTTCCGATGTGTCATTTGTGGGCGTCCATCACTTCTTGATCAGTGGCCGGAATCCAACCGTCGGACGGCTGCTGAAGCCAGCCCTCCGCCCGCGCGATCTCCGCGGCCGCCCGCCGCAGCGCGTCCACCCCCGGATGGACCAGCCCCTTTCGCCACACGAGGGACACCGGCGACAAAGGGACGGGATCGACGAGGGGCCGCGCGACCGTCCCAGGTATGGCCGGAAATCCCACTACCCCGAGAATCGGATTCCGGTTCTTGGCCATGATGCGCTCGAACTCCTCCTCGCCGACGGCCAGCGGCAGCGGCGGCGCGACGGCCACCGAGCGCCCCTCGAACAGGCAGAAGGCCAGGTCAGTCCATTCCAGAGTGCGCTCGTTGCCCGCGCCTGCGTAGACCGTCTCGCCCGCCAGCGCGGCCAGCGGCACCTCCGCCAGGTCCGCCAGCCGGTGATCCGAGGGAAGAATTACGGCCATGCGTTCGAACCGGACGGGCTGTTGTTCGAGACCGGAGCGGAGCGCCGGATCCAGTCCCGCGAACCGTCCGAAGGACGCGTCGAGCCGCCCGGCGAGGAGGTCGGCCGCCGCTCCGGTGAGCCCGCTCTCGTAGCGGGCCATCAGCTCGCCGTCGGGGGCGAGTTCGCGGGCGCGGTGCAGCACCCGGCGCCCGGTCTCCAGGCCCGGCGAGTTGAGGTCCACCAGCAGCGGCCGGGCCTGTCCGAACGCGGCGAGCAGCGCGTCCTGGGCGGCCAGCACCCGGCGGGCGTACGGCAGCAGGCGGGCGCCGTCGGCGGTCAGGGCGACCTGCCGGGTGGTGCGCAGGAACAGCTCGGCGCCCAACTCCCGCTCCAGCCGCCGCACATCGCGGCTGAGGGCCTGCTGGGCGACGTACAGCCGGGTGGCGGCGCGGGTGAAGTGCAGTTCCTCGGCGACGGTCACGAAGACCCGCAGCAGCCGGGGATCGATGGGGGCGGGCGCTGGCATCACGCGAACCTACAACACAGGTGCGTGAATCGGCGCGCAGCAGGTGTTGGACCCCTTGATCGGCGCTGCGCGACGGTGAAGGACATGCCGCACCCGACCGCACCGACTCCGCCGGGCGCCCGCCCCGACGCCCGCCCCGCCCCTCTGTACACCGTCACCGCCGACGCCGTCGTCGCCGTCGACTTCGGCCCCCGCACCCGCCACCGCCCCGGCTCCCGCCCGCCCGGCCCCTACCGCCGCCTCTTCGCCCTGCCCGGCACCCGGGCCTTCACCGCCGGGAACCTGCTGGCCCGGCTGCCCATGGGCATGTTCAGCGTCAGCGCGGTCGTGATGATCGCCGGGACCCGCGGCTCGTACGCGCTCGCCGGCGCCGTCACCGCGACCGGCCTGGCGGCGACCGGGGTGGCCGGGCCGTGGGTGGCACGGCTGGTCGACCGGTACGGCCAGGCGCGGGTCGCCGTGCCGGCCACCGTCGTCGCGGTCCTCGGCAGCCTGGCCCTGCTGCTCTGCGTCCGCTTCGGCGCCCCCGACTGGACGCTGTTCGCCGCCTACGCGGCCACCGCCACCACCCCCAACCTCGGCGGCATGTCCCGCGCCCGCTGGGCCCACCTGCTGCGCGCGGACCCGGCCGCCCTGCACACCGCGAACTCCTTCGAACAGGCCGCGGACGAGCTGTGCTTCATGCTCGGCCCGGTGCTCGCGGCCTTCCTGACCGGCACCTTCTTCCCGGAGGCGGGCACGCTGGTCGGCGCGGTGCTGCTGCTGGCGGGCTCGCTGCTGTTCGCCGCCCAGCGGGCCACCGAGCCGCCGCCGCGGACCGGACGCACCCCCACCGGCCGGGTGCTCATCCCGTCCCTGCTCGCCTGCTTCCTCGCGACCGGCGCGGTCTTCGGTTCGATGGAGGTGGTGACGATCGCCTACGCCGACGCCCAGGGTCACCGTGCGGCGGCCGGTGCCGTGCTCGCCCTGCAGGCAGCGGGGTCGTGCGCGGCGGGACTGGTGTACGGGGCGCTCCGGCCGTCCGGTCCGGCCGAACGGCGGCTGTCGGCCTGCCTGGTGGCGATGGCGGCCCTGATGTTCCTGCCCCTGCTCGCGACCCGGACCGCCGGCGGTCTCTGGGCACTGGCGGCCGCCCTGCTCGTGGCCGGCATGGCGACCGCGCCGACCATGGTGACCGCGATGACCCTGGTCCAGGAGCGCACCCCGCGGGACCGTCTCAACGAGGGGATGAGCCTGACCGTGACCGCCCTGCTGACCGGCATCGCGGCCGGTTCCGCGGTCGGCGGCTGGGCGGCGGAACACGTCTCGCCCACGGCCGCGTTCGCCGCCCCGGCCACGGCGGCCGTCACGGCCTTCGTGATCCACCTGTCCGCTCGCCTGTCGCGCAGGGTCAGCCGGACCGCTTCCCTCACTTCTGGCCGTACCCCTTGACGGTGTCCGGCCCACGCCTGGGACGGGTTCAGGAGGCGTACGCCGTCCTGACCTGGTGCACGATCGCCGCGCTGAAGGTGTTCGGCGAGAGCACCGGCCCAGGGGTACAGATCGGCGACGGGGCCGTCGGACAGGGGGCGGCCGCGGCGGCGGGACTCACTTCGCCGTCCAGTGCCGCTCGCCCCGGTGGCGCGCCGTCCACGACGGTCCGAGCCGTCCGTGCGGTGTCCCGCGCGCACGACGAGGGCCCGGTGGTCTGTGACCGCCGGGCCCTCGTGTACATGGAGACTGTGGAGATGGCGGGAATCGAACCCGCGTCCAACGGTGCAAAACCAGGGCTTCTCCGTGTGCAGTTCGCTGTGATTTTCTCGGCCCCGGCAATCTCGCGAACAAGTCGCCGACGGGCCCAGTCACTGTTTGATTTCCCAGTCGGCCCCGTGACCGGGCCGGCTGGTTTAGTTCCCTAGATTATGCCAGGATCCGGGTCGGGAACACCCCCGGGCTGACACCCATTAAGGGTCCTTCACTCACTGCTTATTAGGCAGCGAGGGCGAAGGACTGGGAATCGCTCTTGGAATTGGCGATTATTGGTTGCGACATATGGTTTACGAGATCATTGCCGCTTCCTCGACACGCTTCCCCTGGTTCAACATCCGCTGTCGAAACCGATCATCCCCATGTTGTTTTTTCAATCCCTCCGAGGAGGGGTCACGCACCCTCTGTGAGGCGCAGTGCCATTGTACGTGATCAACAGGTACGCGTGCCAGTGCATTCCCGCGCGCTACGCGCCCCGCTGCCGCCGCTTCGCCGACGCGATCGCCCGGTCCGACTCCCGCCGGTCCTGCTGCTCGCGCAGGGTCTGCCGCTTGTCGTACTCCTTCTTGCCCCGGGCGAGCGCGATCTCCGCCTTGGCCCGGCCGTCCTTGAAGTAGATGGCGAGCGGCACGATCGTGTGGCCTGTCTCCTGGGACTTGGCCTCCAGCTTGTCGATCTCCTCGCGGTGCAGCAGCAGCTTGCGCTTGCGGCGCACCGAGTGGTTGGTCCAGGTGCCCTGGCTGTACTCGGGGATGTGGGCGTTGTGCAGCCACGCCTCGTTCCCGTCGATCTGCACGAAGCCGTCGGTCAGCGAGGTCCGGCCCTGACGCAGCGACTTCACCTCGGTGCCGGACAGCACGATGCCGGCCTCGTAGGTGTCGATGATCGCGTAGTCGTGCCGCGCCTTCTTGTTCTGCGCGACGATCTTGCGCTTGCCGCCCTTCTCGCCGTCCCTGGCTTTGGCGGCCGTCCCCTGCTGCTTCTGCTGGGACTCTTTCGGTACGTACATTCCCTTGGCCATAGTGCTCTCCATTTTCGCACTACACAGGGGGTGCGAGGGAAGCGGATTGCGCTACGAGGGGTCGCCGAGCCCGCTGAGGACCGTCTCGGCCCGCTTCAGGGCCTCGGTGCCGACCTCCAGGTCGGGGGTGATGCCCCGGCCGTCGACGGTGTGGCCCGAGGGGGTCCGGTAGTGGCCGACGGTGAGTTCCGCGACCGAGCCGTCGGGCAGCCGGGTCGGCATCTGGACGGAGCCCTTGCCGAAGGTGCGGGAGCCGAGGACGACCGCGCGGCCGCGGTCCTGGAGGGCGCCGGTGAGCATCTCGGCGGCGCTCATCGTGCCGCCGTCGACGAGCGCGACCAGAGGCCTGGCGGTGTCGCCGCCGGGGTCGGCGTGCAGGGCGCGCTGGACGCCGTCCACGTCGTAGGTGGCGACCAGGCCGCCGTCCAGGAACGCGGAGGCGGCGGTGACGGCCTCGCTGACCAGGCCGCCGGAGTTGCCCCGCAGGTCCAGGACGATCCCGGCGTCCGCGGAGGCCCGCCGTACGGCGTCGCGGACGAGTTCCCCGGAGCCGCGGGTGAAGGCGGAGACCTTGATGACGGTGATGCCGGCGGGCAGCTTGCGCACGGTCACCGAGTCGGTGGACAGCAGCGCCCTGCGCAGGGTCTCGGTCCACGCGCGCGTGCCGCGTCCCAGGCCGAGTGTGACGGTCGTACCGGCGCGGGCGTCGGTGGCGTCACCGCGCAGTAAGGAGACGACGTCCGTGACGGGGCGGCCCTCGACGTCCGAGCCGTCGACGCTGCGCAGCCGGTCGCCCTTGTGGATGCCGGCGACGGCGGCGGGCGACCCGGCCTGCACCTTGGACACCTCGATCCGGCCGTCCCGCTCCCGCCGGGCCCACAGCCCGACGCCGGTGTACTGACCGTCGAGCGCTTCCTCGAACTCCTGGTACTCGCCCTCGGAGTAGACCGCGGCCCAGCGGTCCCCGCTGCGGCTCACGGCCCGTTCCGCCGCCTCCATGGGCGACTTGCCGTCGGCCATCGCCTCGGCGGCGGCCCGGGTGACGTCCTCGTGGCCGGCGTCCGGACGGGCGGCTCCGCCCGTCGTCCTCCGGTCGCTCCGCGCGGGATCGGGGAACGCGCCGGTGGCCGCGCCGGTCACCAACAGCCCTGCGAACACCAACGTCAGAGCCGCCCCCCGGCGAACCCGGCGGGGCTGACAGAACAGCTCTCGGCCTGACATGCCGGTGAGTCTAGGACAAGCCGAGAGGGCCGCACGGACGCTTGCCCGTACGACCCTCTTGGCATGCGTCACACCTTCAGGTACTTGCGCAACGCGAAGAACGCCGCAAGAGCGGGCATCAGAAGGCTGGTTGCGAGGATCAGCGGGAGCTTGGTCAACACCGCGTCCCAGCCGATGAAGTTGATCAGATTCAGCTTCTGGGAGAGCGCGAGGCCGTGGTCGATGATGAAGTACCGGGCGATCACCAGGAATCCGCAGGCGACCGTGCCGCCGATCAGACCGGCGACGGCGGCCTCCGCGATGAACGGGGCCTGGATGTAGAAGCCGGAGGCGCCGACCAGGCGCATGATGCCGGTCTCGCGGCGACGGCTGAACGCCGAGACGCGCACCGTGTTGACGATCAGCATCAGGGCGACGACCAGCATCAGGGCCATGACCATGCGGGCCGCCCAGTTCATGCCGTTGAGCAGACCGAACAGGTTGTCCAGGATGCCCTTCTGGTCCTGCACGGACTGGACACCGTCACGGCCGTCGAACGCCGTCGCGACCACCTGGTACTTCTGCGGGTCCTTCAGCTTGATCCGGTACGACTCCTGCATCTGGTCCGGCGTGAGGGAGTCGGCCAGCGGGGAGTCGCCGAACTGCTCCTTGTAGTGCTTGTACGCCTGGTCCTGCGACTCGTAGACGACCTTCTCGACGATCGAGGTCATCTTGCCGAGGTCGGACTGGATCTGCTTCTTCTGGTCCTCGGTGACCGCGCCCTTGGCGCAGTGCGGGTCGGACTCGGCATCGCTCTTGTTGCAGAGGAAGATCGAGACGTTGACCTTGTCGTACCAGTAGCCCTTCATGGTGTTGACCTGGTCGCTCATCAGGAGCGAGCCACCGAAGAGCGCCAGGGACAGGGCGACCGAGACGACGACGGCGAAGGTCATCGTCAGATTGCGTCGGAGACCGACTCCGATCTCCGACAGTACGAACTGGGCGCGCATGGCCTCGGGTTATGCCTTTCCCTCAGTGCTGATAGCCGTAGACGCCGCGGGCCTGGTCGCGGACGAGCAGACCCTTCTCCAGCTCGATGACGCGCTTGCGCATCTGGTCCACGATGTTCTGGTCGTGGGTGGCCATCACCACGGTGGTGCCGGTGCGGTTGATGCGGTCGAGCAGCTTCATGATGCCGACCGAGGTCTGGGGGTCGAGGTTACCGGTGGGCTCGTCCGCGATCAGCAGCTTGGGCCGGTTCACGAAGGCGCGCGCGATGGCCACGCGCTGCTGCTCACCGCCGGACAGCTCGCCGGGCATCCGGTCCTCCTTGCCGCCGAGCCCGACGAGGTCGAGCACCTGGGGCACGGACTTGCGGATCTCGCCCTTGGACTTGCCGATGACCTCTTGGGCGAAGGCCACGTTCTCGGCGACCGTCTTGTTGGGCAGCAGCCGGAAGTCCTGGAAGACCGTCCCGAGCTGGCGGCGCATCTGCGGCACCTTCCAGTTGGAGAGACGGGCGAGATCCTTGCCCAGGACGTGCACCTGGCCATGGCTGCACCGCTCCTCGCGGAGGACCAGCCGCAGGAAGGTCGACTTTCCGGAGCCGGAGGATCCCACGAGGAACACGAACTCGCCCTTCTCCACTTCCAGGGACACTTCCCTGAGTGCGGGGCGGGTCTGCTTGGGGTAGACCTTGGAGACATTGTCGAATCGGATCACGGATGCACCACGGGTCGCCGGGGGTAGATGAGCGTGACCATACGCGAGTCGGGTGAGGAAGCGCAGGCGCCGGTCACGGTTGGGTGAGGCTTGTGCGGTTTTGTTCCGGGGAGGTCTTTCCGGAACGCCGGAGCGGGGTCCGCGGACGGCCGCGCCCTTTCCGGGGGAACCTGGCACAGTGGAGGGGGAACGTTCTCGTTCCACTGCGCGTTGTGTAGGTGATGGTCCGGTGCAAGGAGGGCGAGCGCATGACGTACGACCGGTTGGTGTGCGCGAACTGCGCGGCGCCCGTGAGCGAAGGCCGGTGCCCCGTGTGCCGCGCCAACCGCCAGCGTCTGCAGCAGGAGAGCTTCCTGGGCGGACTGAACCCGATGGCGCTGATCGGGCTGCTGGCGGTGCTGATCGCCGCCGTGGCCCTGCTCGCGCATCAGACCGCGTAGCGAGCGTCACACAGCCGCGCGGCCGCCCGCCGCAGGCAGGCGCACAGAGCGACCGAAGGGCCCGGAGCCGCTGCTCCGGGCCCTTCGTCGCACGTGACGCGTACGCTGTGTGAGCACTCGCCTACCGCTGGTCGGCGGTCAGGCCGCGGCGCCGCCGCGGCCGCCCATGAGGCGCGGCAGGACGCGGAAGCCGATACCGCCCGCGATCATGGTGGCGGCACCGACGATGAGGAAGCCGGTCTGCGCGGCGCCGGTCTCGGCGAGCTGGTCGCCGCCGCCCTGGGTCTGGGTGTTGGAGCCGGTGTCGGTGAGGGCCGAGGAGCCCTCCTCCTGCGCGGAGGTGCCGGCGTTGCCGTCGGTGCCGGTGTTGTTGCCGCCACCGGTGCTGCCGCCGTTGCCGCCCGTGCCGCTGCCGTCGGTCGGGTTGTCGGTCGGCTCCTCCGTGGGCTCGGTGGGCTCGTCGGTCGGCTGGGTGGGCTCGTCCGAGGGCTCCGAGGACTCGGAGGGCGCCTGGCTGGTGGGCGGCTCGCTGGTCGGCGGCTCGCTGGTGGGCGGCTCGCTGGTGGCCGGGCCGGTCGGGATCTCGGTGGGGTCGTCGCTCGGGTCGTCACCGGTGTTGACGGTGGCGGTCAGACCGCCCTCGTTGGCCTCGACGCCGATGGAGAGGGCGGAGGCGGCGCCGGCGGCGGTCAGCGAGGCGCCCGCGGCGATCACGGCGCAGGCGGCTATCCGCGCGACCCGGATCCGTGTCTTCTTGGTCATCTGGTTGCTACCCCCAGTAGCTGAATGTCAGGTGGGCGGCGCTGGGGCGGTGCTCACGGAGGTAGCTACGGATGCGCAAGCCCCCCGGTTCTCATGCGCCCCAGAGATACGCATGCCACGCTTCACCCTTCCCATTTTTCAAAGCAACGTCAAGGCCGTTGCGGGCGCGATGTCCAGTTGCGCGCCGAATGGGGGGAGTTGAAGCCTGTGAGTGTGATGTAAATCGTGACGACGCCCCTTGGCGCGGCCCGGAAAAACGAGAACTGCCGCCCCAGGGACGGCAGTTCTCGGATCGGCCGACTCACCATGGGCAAGTCGACAAAGTTACTTCTCCTGCTGCTTGCGCCAGCGAATTCCGGCCTCCAGGAAGCCGTCGATCTCGCCGTTGAAGACGGCCTCGGGGTTGCCGACCTCGAACTCCGTACGCAGGTCCTTGACCATCTGGTACGGGTGCAGGACGTACGAGCGCATCTGGTTGCCCCAGGAGTTGCCGCCGTCGCCCTTGAGGGCGTCCATCCTGGCCTGTTCCTCCTGCCGGCGCCGCTCCAGCAGCTTGGCCTGGAGGACGTTCATGGCCGTCGCCTTGTTCTGGATCTGCGACCGCTCGTTCTGGCAGGAGACGACGATGCCGGTGGGGATGTGCGTGAGACGCACCGCGGAGTCGGTGGTGTTGACGCCCTGGCCGCCGGGGCCGGAGGACCGGTAGACGTCCACCCGCAGCTCGGACTCGTCGATCTCGATGTGGTCGGTCGTCTCCACGACGGGGAGGACCTCCACGCCCGCGAAGGAGGTCTGGCGGCGGCCCTGGTTGTCGTAGGGCGAGATCCGCACCAGGCGGTGGGTGCCCTGCTCGACCGAGAGCGTCCCGTAGGCGTACGGCACCTGCACGGCGAAGGTGGTCGACTTGATGCCGGCCTCTTCCGCGTACGACGTCTCGTAGACCTCGGTCTTGTAGCCCTTCTGCTCCGCCCAGCGCAGGTACATCCGCTGCAGCTTCTCGGCGAAGTCGGCGGCGTCCACGCCACCGGCCTCGGCGCGGATGTTCACGAGCGCCTCGCGGGAGTCGTACTCCCCGCTGAGCAGCGTCCGCACTTCCATCTCGTCCAGCGCCTTCTTGACGGCGGCCAGCTCGGAGTCGGCCTCGGCACGGGTGTCCGGGTCGTCCTCCTCCTCGGCCATCTCGAACAGCACCGCGAGATCGTCGATCCGCCCGCGCAGCGCCTCCGCCTTCCTGACCTCGGCCTGGAGGTGGGAGAGCTTGCTGGTGATCTTCTGCGCCTCGTCCGGGTTGTCCCACAGGGACGGCGCGGCCGCCTGCTCCTCGAGCACGGCGATGTCTGCCCTCAGCTTGTCGAGGTCCAGAACGGCCTCGATCGACTCCATGGTCGAGGAGAGGGACTTGAGCTCTTCGGATACATCGACGACTGCCACGCCTCCCAGCGTAACGGCTCCGCCAGGCGCACAGCGCCGGGCCGGTGGCGTCAGGGAGCCGACGTGCTGTGGGTGTCCTGGGGCGGGGCGTCGTCGCCGGAGGTGGCGAGCCAGGCGCCGACACCCACCGCGGCGGCCAGCACCGCCCCGGCCACGCCCAGCGTCACCCGGCGCCGCCGCTGCGCCGCCCGGTGCCGGGCCGAGCCCGGCCGGGGCGCCCCGGAGGCCCTGGGAACCCGGGCGGTGCCCCGGGCCCCGCCGGCCAGCTCGTCCGGCCCCGGCACCCGCATCGAGGTGTGCGTGTCCCGGTTGGAGTCGGGCTTCGCGCCCGGCACCAGGGAGACGGCCCCGCGGCGCCGGGCCCGCTGCTCCTCGGCGGCCGGGGCGGCGGACGGCTCCTCGGCGGTCTCCTCGGGCTGCGCCTCGCTCTCGGGTTCGTCGACGTCCAGCGGCGGCATGCCCGCCAGCGTCGGCAGCTGCTCACGCAGCCGCGCGCCCAGCTCGGAGGCGCGCAGCCGGGAGGCCGGCGCCTTGGCCAGGCACTGCACGAGCAGCTGCCAGAGCTCCTCGGGGATGCCGGGCAGGGGGACGACGGTCTCGGTGACGTGCCGGCGCAGGACGGCGCCGGGGTGGCCGCCGCCGAACGGGGTGAAGCCCGCGAGGAGCTCGTACAGGACGGTCGCCAGGGCGTAGATGTCGACGGAGGCCCGGGGCGGCAGGCCCTCGACGATCTCCGGTGCCAGGTAGTCCGGCGTCCCGATGATCTTCGTGGCGCGGGTCCGCTTCGGGGAGTCGATCAGCTTCGCCACGCCGAAGTCGGTCAGCAGGGCCGGGTGGGCGCCGCCGGGGCCGAGCGGGCCCTGCATGTCGAGCAGGACGTTCTCCGGCTTGACGTCCCGGTGGACGACGCCCGCCGCGTGCGCCGCGGCCAGGCCGTCGGCGACGTCCGCGACGATCGCCACCGCGGCCTCGGGCGCCAGGCGCCGCTCGCGCTCCAGGCGGGTGCGCAGGTCGGTGCCGCGGACCAGGTCCATGACGAGGGCGAGGTCGTTGCCGTCGACGACGAGGTCGCGGACGGAGACCACGTGGGGGTGGTCGAGGCCCAGCAGGGCCGTGCGCTCCTGGACGAAGCGGCCCACCAGCTCCTCGTCGGAGGCGAGGTCCTCACGCAGCAGCTTGATGGCGACGGGCCCCTCCGGCCCCTCGCCCAGCCACACCGTGCCGGCGCTGCCCCGCCCCAGGATCTGGTTGGCGGTGTACCGGCTGCCGATCTTCCGTGCCAAGGCTGCTCCTACAGACGCGTGTTGCCGACAAAAGTACGCGTCCGAAGAGCCAACCTTCACCAGGGAGGCGGAAATCACCCGCCGGATGTCGACAAATAACCAAACTCGCGGTCAGTTGCCGGCGCCCACGCTGTCGAAGAAGTCGCCGACCGCCTTCGACCAGTCCTTCAGCTGCTGCCAGTAGCCCCTGCCCTCGCCGACCCAGGTGTGCACCGGGGTGAGGTCCCAGATCAGCCAGCCCGCGACGAACAGGATGACGACCATGAACAGGCAGCCCTTGAGGCAGCCGAGCCCGGGGATCTTCATCGGGTTGGCGCCGCGCCGGCGCGGCTCGCGCGGGGCCCGCTGCGGCTCGGCGGGGGCGGCCGGGGGCGCGTAGCGCTGCTGCTGGCGCTGGGGCTGCTGCTGCGGTGCGTACTGCTGCGGCTGGTGCCCGTAGCCGGCGGGCTGCTGCCGGCCGTATCCGCCGTCCTGCTGTCCGCGCGGCTGCTGCCCGCGCGGCTGCGGCCGGCGCACCGGCTGCTGCTGCGGGGCCTGGCGCGGCTGGTCCTGCGGCCGGGCCACCTGGCGCTGCGGGCGGCGGCGCAGCGGGTCCTCGTTCGGGTCGAGGTACTGGATCTGCGTCTGCTCGTTGCGGTCGCGGGCCGCGCGCAGCTGGGTCTGCCAGGGGTGCGGCTGCTCCGGCTGCGGCTGCCCCTGCGGCTGTCCCTGCGGCATGGGCGGCATGACGGCCGTCGGGTCGGGGGCGCCGGTGTTCGGCAGTACGGCGGTCGGGTCGGCGGCGCCGGCCGGCCCGCCGGTGTGCGGGAGGAAGCTGGTCACCGCGTTCGGGTCGTACGAACCGCCGGGACCGCCGGTGTTCGGCAGCACCTGGGTGGGGTCGGCCGACCCCGGTACGGCGGTCGGCGCCGGGTCGGGGGCCAGCAGCGCGCCGACTCCCTCGGCGGCGGCGATCTGCGCGGAGTTCGCGTGCACGCCGATGCCCTCGGCGACGACCCGCAGGCCGCGGGCGAGGTTCTCGGCGCTGGGCCGGTCGTCGGGGTTCTTGCGCAGGCAGCGCTCTATGACCGTCCACAGCGGGTCGGGGACGGTGGACGGGCGGCGCGGCTCGGCGCTCAGGTGCTGGTGGAGGACTTCGAGGGCGCTGCCGCCGGAGAACGGCGGACGGCCGGTGACCAGCTCGTACAGCAGGATGCCGGCGCCGTAGACGTCGACGGCGGAGGTCTGCGGGCGGCCCTCGGCGGACTCCGGTGCCACGTACGCGGGCGTGCCGACGAACTCGTGGGTGCGGGTCAGGCCCGGGGAGTCGGCGAGCCGGGCGATGCCGAAGTCGGTCAGCAGCGGGTGCATCCGGCCGTCGTACTGCTGGAGCAGCACGTTGGCGGGCTTGAGGTCGCGGTGCACGACGCCGTCGGCGTGGCTGGCGGCGAGCGCGTCGGCGATCTGCGCGGTCAGCAGCGCGGCGGCGACCGGCGAGAAGGGGCCGTTCTCGCGCAGGTACCGGTGCAGGTCCGGGCCCTCGACGAGGTCCATGACCAGGGCCAGCAGGTCGCCCTCGACGACCAGGTCGCGGACCCGGACGATGTTCGGGTGGGTCAGCCGGAGCAGCACGGAACGCTCCCGCAGGAACCGCATCACGATGTCGGGGTCGCTCGCGAGCTCTTCCTTGAGGACCTTGATCGCGACGGTCTCTCCGGGCTGGCCGGGCACGGCCGCCTCGGCGCCCGCGGTCTCCCGCTGGCGGGCACGCCAGACGGTACCGGTGGCGCCGCGTCCGAGCGGCTCCTCCAGGAGGTACTTGCTGCCTACCGGCCGCACGTCATCCGCTCCCTGCTGCTTGCTGGTGTGTCCGGTTCTTGTGTCCGACCCACTGTAGTGCCGTGGCCCCCGACACCGGGCTGTCGTCCGGCTGTGCTTTGCCTCGCCCGGCGGGCGGTCGGCAGGTGTTCCGGACGTATCCCCATACGTTGGCGTTCCCGCACTTGTTCGATGGGAAGACGCTCGCTTCGGTCCGTCGGTTGCCGGGACAGGACGTGACCGATCTCAAGTGATCGTCCGCGCAGTATTGGTCAGGCACTTTTGGGGGCAGAGCTGACCAATCAAGATCACTTACCATCGGGGCGTGGGCGTGTTGTCAGTGGCAGGTGCGAGGATGCGTGCGACAGCAGAACTGGCCGACGTGCTCGTGGCGGTGGGGGGAATTCCGCGCCCGCGCAGAAGGGACCGCTGACGGCGATGCAGATCCGGCTGACCGTCGTAGACCCGCTGGGCCCGGCCGCGCAGCGGGGCCGGACCGTGAGCCGGGACGTGCTGGTGACGGCGCCCGCGGGCACGGATCTGGCGGCGGTGGCCTCCGCACTGGCCTCGGCGGTCACCGGTGACGGCAGCGTGGGCGGCCGGGAGTCCGGCGGCGCCCCGGTCGTGCTGTACGCGGGGGCGGAGCGGCTGGACGCCCGCCACCGGATCCTCGGCGAGCCCCCGCTGGTCGACGGCGCCGTGCTGGCCCTCGGCGCGCCCGCCGCCCCCGAACCGCATCCCGAGCTGGACGACGCCCCGGCCCAGCTGCACGTGATCGCCGGTCCTGACGCGGGCGGGGTGCACCTCCTGCACGGCGGCCGGATCACCGTCGGCCGTTCCGCCGACGCCGACGTCCCGCTCGACGACCCGGACGTCTCCCGCCTGCACTGCGCGGTCACGGTCGGCGCCGACGGCCACGTCCTGGTCGCCGACCTGCGCTCCACGAACGGCACGGCCCTGGACGGCGCCCGGGTCACCGACCGCCCGGTCCGGCTCGTCCCGGGCGCGCTCCTGCGCATCGGGGAATCGGCCCTGCGGCTTACGCCGTCCGGCGGACCCGGGGCCCGGGTGGAGACCGCACCGGACGGCGAGGGCTGCGTCCGGGTGCTGCTCGACGACGCGGACCCGGACGGTCCGGGCCTCGGCGGTGCCGCGGGCCCCGGGCGCCCGGTGGCCGCGCCCGGCGGTCCGGCGGGCCGCACCCACCAGGGCCACGGCACGGCGGGCTGGGGCGCCCCGGGAGCATCTGCGGGCCAGGAGCACGCGCCCGCGGAGCCGCACGTGGTGCCCGCACAGGGCGAGGCACCGCGGATCGAGAGCCACGGCGGGGTGCCGACGGCCGCGCGCGGCGCCGCGCGCCCCGCGGCCGGAGCCGGCCGGGACGGCGGGCCACGGACCGGTGCCGGGTCGTCCTCCGCGCCGGGACCGGGGCGGGAGCCGTTCCCGGCGGCCGGATCCGGCCGGTACGAGACCTCGCAGGCCGCCGGTCAGGGCCGGCTGCCCGGCCCGCGCGACGGCTCCGCCGCCGTGCGGCACACCGGCGACCCGCGGCACACCACGGACCACGCCCTCGGCACGGCCGCACGTTCCGGTGACACCCATGCCGGCCGCTCCGGCGTCCTCGGCGGCCCCGGCGCCCCGGCGGACGGCTCCGACGGCCGGCCGTCGGAGGCCCGCCACCGGCCCGCCCCGGACGGCGAGGCCCCCGAGGACCCCGCCGCGGGCCGCAAGGGCACCCCGCTCCGCGGCACCGACGCCCCCGCCCTGCCCGGCAGCCGCAGACGCGGGCTCGGCGCCTGGGCGCGGCGGCTGGCCGGCGGGCGGCCCGAGCCGCTGCCGGACGGCGACGACGAGCCCGCCGCCGAGGCCGCCCCCACCGTGCCGGCCGAGCGCGCGGCCCAGCCGGAGATCTGGCCGGATCCGGCCGCCCTGCTGCTGACCGCACTCGGCCCCGGCCCCCGTCTCTGGGAGCGCGGCGCCGGTCACCCCGAAGCGCTCACGGTCCGGCTAGGCACCGCGGACCGCCCCACGCCCGACGGGCCCGGACTGCTGCCCGCCGTGCCGGTCACCGCCGACCTGCGCGAGGCCGGTGCGCTCGGTCTCGCGGGCCCGCGCACCCGGCTCGCCGGCCTCGCCCGCGCGGTCCTGGCCCAGCTCGCCGCGCTGCACTCCCCGGACCTGCTGGAGATCGTGCTGATCAGCGCGGACCGGGCCCGGCCCCTGGAGGAGCGCGCGGCGGAGTGGGCCTGGCTCGGCTGGCTCCCGCACGTCCGCCCCGGACACGGCCAGGACTGCCGGCTCCTGCTCGCCTACGACCGCGAGCAGGCCGCCGCCCGCGTGGAGGAACTGCTCCGCCGGGTGGAGGACCTGTCCACGCCCCGCAGGACCGCCACCCCGTCCGACCGCCCCGACCTGTCCGGCGCGACCGCCCTCACCGCGGCCGCGGACCGCCCCTCCTGGGCCCGCGACGGCCTCGACGCGCACGACGGCGACGGCCCCTTCCCGGGGCCGTACACGGTCGTCGTGGTGGACGGCGATCCCGGCGGCTCCGCGCTGCGTGACGCGGTGGCGCGGCTGGCCGTCGCCGGGCCGCGCGCCGGAGTGCACATGATCTGCCTGGCGGAGACGGCACCGACCTCGCCCACCTCGCCGGTCGCCCGGACCTACGAGTCGGCGTGCGCGGTGACGCCGACGTTCCGGGAGTGCGGGGCCGTGGCCCTGCTCAGCGGGGACGTGGCGACGGCACTGCACCTGCTACGGGTGGCCCGTACCGACGCGGCGGGCCCGCTCGGTCCCGGCACCCTGGCCGCGGTGGACGCGGTCTCCGCCGCCTGGGCCGAGCGGTTCGCGCGGGCCCTGGCGCCGCTGCGCCCCGACGGCCCGGCCGACGACCGGCACGGGCGTCCGGCCGCCCCGCTCCCGCAGTCCGCCCGTCTGCTCGACGAGTTGGGGCTGGCGCGGGCCACCCCGGCGTCGCTGATGGCCCGTTGGGCGGACGCCGCCGACGACGCCGAGTCGCTGGGCGGCCGGGCCCGGACGGTGCTCGGCGCCGGACCGCGCGGCCCGCTCGGCGCCGACCTGGTGGCCGATGGACCGCATCTGCTGGTCGAGGGCCCGTCCGGCAGCGGCCGTACGGAGCTGCTGCGCGCGATGGTCGCCTCGCTGGCCGCCGCCGAGCGTCCCGACCGGCTCGGGATCGTCCTGATCGACGGCCGCGACGGCGTCGGCACCGGGGGCGGCGCGGGTCTCGGCGAGGGCCTGCGGGTGTGCACCGACATACCGCACGTGACGACCCACCTGTCGGTCAACGACCCGGTGCGGATGCGGGAGCTGGCGCAGTCCCTGAGCGCGGAGCTGAAGCGGCGGGCGGAGCTGCTCGGCCGCTCCGACTTCACCGACTGGCACGCCCAGCGGGAGATCTCGGGCCGGATCGTCGCCCAGCGCGGCCGTCCCGCCGCGTCGGGCGCCGCCGACATCGAGGCACCGCCCAGCTCGACGATCCGGCTGCGCCCGTCGGGCGGCGCCGCCGCCCGCAGCCGCACCGAGGTGCCGCCGCCGTTGCCGCGTCTGGTCGTCGTGGTCGACGACCTGGACGCGCTGGTCTCCCCCGCCCTCGGCTCGCCGGGCCGGCCGGCCGCCGGTTCGGTGATGCGGGCGCTGGAGGCCGTGGCGAAGGAGGGCTACCGGCTCGGCGTCCACCTGATCGCGGCGACCGGCGCGGGCGGCCGTACGGCGGAGACGGAACCGGCCCGGCGGGCCACCCTGCGCGTCACCCTGGACCCGCCGGCCGCGGGACCCGACGAACCGGCCCCGGGCCGCGGCCGTCTGACCACACCGGACGGCCGTGTCACGGCCTTCCAGGCGGGCCGGGTCACCGGCCGCATCCCGCGCACCGCGACCCAGCGCCCCACGGTCGTCGCCCTCGACTGGCCGCGCATGGGCGACCCGCCGACCCGCCGCCCGGTGCGGGAGCTGGGCAACGGCCCCACGGACCTCGCCCTGTTGGCGAGCGCGGTGGAGCGAGCGGCGCGCGAGGTCTCGGCGGCCGAGGTGCCCTCCCTGCTGTGAGCGGCGGTGTCCCCGCCCGCTGATCACGAGGCCATCACGATCCCCGGCCCCCACCTGCAGGCACCCTTGCCGCACAGGCGGCCCCCGCGTACACCGGAGCGCACGGAACAGAGTTCCGACGTTCAACGAGGAACGACGAACGGGGAAGTGATGCGCGCCATGAGCAGCACCATCCGGACCGGCAGGGCCCTCACGACGCTCGCCGCACTCCTCTCGGGAGCCTTGGTGCTCACCGCGTGCGGAGGAAGCGGCGGCAAGAAGGACGACGGCGGCTCCAAGGACGGCGGCGGTACGTCCGGCTCCACCCTCACCCTCCCGAAACTGGACGGCACCACACTGGAGGTGGCGGCCGTCTGGACCGGGCAGGAGCAGAAGAACTTCAAGCAGGTACTGGCGGAGTTCGAGAAGCGCACCGGCGCGAAGGTGACCTTCGTGCCCGCCCAGGACCCGATCATCAACTTCCTCGGCTCGAAGATCGCGGGCGGCCAGCCGCCGGACATCGCGCTGCTGCCGCAGCCCGGGGCGATCAAGCAGGCCGTGCAGAAGGGCTGGGCGAAGCCGCTCGGCGCGGACGCCCTGAAGGAGGTGCGGAAGAACTACTCGCAGGGCTGGCAGGACATAGGCAAGGTCGGCGGCAAGCAGTACGGCGTCTACTACAAGGCCGCCAACAAGTCGCTGATCTGGTACAACACCAAGGTCTTCGAGAACGCGGGCGCCAAGGAACCCAGGAGCTGGCAGGACCTGCTGACGACCGCTCAGACGGTGTACGACTCGGGCGTGACCCCGTTCTCGGTCGGCGGCGCCGACGGCTGGACACTGACGGACTGGTTCGAGAACGTCTACCTCTCCCAGGCGGGCCCGGAGAAGTACGACCAGCTCGCCCAGCACGAGATCAAGTGGACCGATCCGTCGGTGAAGCAGGCGCTGACCACGCTCGCCCAGATCTGGGGCAAGAAGGGGTACGTGGCGGGCGACGCCGACGGCGCGCTGCAGACGGAGTTCCCCGCCTCGGTCACCCAGACCTTCACCGGCGGCGACCAGCCGAAGGCGGGGATGGTCTACGAGGGCGACTTCGTGCAGGTCAACATCGGCGAGACGAAGGCGAAGGTGGGATCGGACGCCAAGGTGTTCCCGTTCCCGGCGGTCGGCTCCGCGGCGCCGGTGGTCTCCGGCGGTGACGCGGCCGTCGTCTTCAAGGACTCCAAGGGTGCCCAGGCGCTCGCGACCTTCCTGGCCTCCCCGGACGCGGCGACGATCCAGGCGAAGCTCGGCGGCTACCTCTCGCCGAACAAGAGCGTGGCGAACTCCGCCTACCCGAACGAGGTGCAGCGCACGATCGCCAAGTCCCTGATCGCGTCCGGAGACGACTTCCGTTTCGACATGTCCGACCAGGCCCCGCAGGCGTTCGGCGGCACCCCCGGCAAGGGCGAGTGGAAGGACCTCCAGGACTTCCTGAAGAACCCGAAGGACGTGGCGGGCACGCAGGCCAAGCTGGAGAAGGACGCGGCGGCCGCCTACGGCAGCGGAAGCTGACCCGGCGATGGCCGCACCCGCGACGACGGCCCCCGCTCCACCGGGCCGCCGCAAGAGCGTGACCGGCACCCGCCGGACGGTGGCGTTCCTCTTCCTGCTGCCGGCCCTGGTGCTGCTGGGCGCGCTCGTGGTCTACCCGATCGGGTACTCGCTGATCCGCAGCTTCTACAACGCCGACGGCGACGGTTTCGCCGGCTTCGACAACTACAAGGCGATCTTCACCGACGACGGCATCAGGACCGCCCTGAAGAACAACGTCATCTGGGTGGTGTTCGCGCCGACGCTCTCCACCGCCCTCGGTCTGGTCTTCGCGGTGCTGACCGAACGGATCCGCTGGGGAACGGCGTTCAAGCTGGTCGTCTTCATGCCGATGGCGATCTCGATGCTGGCCGCCGGGATCATCTTCCGGCTCGTCTACGACCAGGACCCGGACAAGGGCGTCGCCAACGCGGTCTGGGTCGGCGTCCACGACACCTTCGCCCGGTCCTCGGCGTTCCCCAACGCCCACCCGGGCCGGGAGTCGCCGCTCAAGCCGGACCAGGGCGGCTTCGTCACCACGGCGGCCGTCCACACCGGGCGGCCCGTCTCCCTCCCGCTGGTCGGCGTCGCCCCCGACCAGATGCCCGACGGGGCGAAACCGGCCGTGGCGGCGACGTCCGCCCCGGGGAAGATCACCGGCAGCACCTGGCAGGACTTCACGCGCGGCAAGGGCGTCGGCAGGCTCGGCGCCCCCGACCCGTCCGAGCTCGGCTACGCCGGCATGCGCGTCGAGGCGGTGAAGGGCGGCGAGGTGGTGGCGTCCGCCGAGGCCGCGGCCGACGGCACCTTCACGCTGCCGGCCGCCGCCGACGGGGCCGTGCTGCGGCTGCCCGCGAGCAACTTCAAGCAGCCCTACAACGGGGTCGACTGGCTCGGCCCGTCCCTGGTCACGCCCGCCATCATCGGGTCGTACATCTGGATGTGGGCGGGTTTCGCGATGGTGCTGATCGCGGCCGGCCTGGCCGGTGTGCCCAGGGAACTGCTGGAGGCGGCGCGGGTGGACGGGGCGACCGAGTGGCAGGTGTTCCGCAAGGTCACCGTGCCGCTCCTCGCCCCGGTCCTCGCGGTGGTCACGGTCACCCTGATGATCAACGTGCTGAAGGTCTTCGACCTCGTGTACATCATCGCGCCGGGCTCCTCGCAGGACGACGCGAACGTGCTCGCCCTGGAGCTGTACCGCAAGGGCTTCTCGGAGGGCCAGCCGGGCATCGCGAGCGCGATCGCGGTGTTCCTGCTGCTGCTCGTCATTCCGGTGATGTGGTTCAACGTCCGCAGGCTCAGGCGGGAGGAACGGCGATGAGCTGGCTGCTGGAGAAGATCAACGGCGGTCTGGTGCGGGTCTTCCTGATCGTCGTCGCGCTGTTCTGGCTGGTGCCCACGATCGGGCTGCTGGCCTCCTCGCTGCGCTCGCCGGAGGACATGAGCGCGAGCGGCTGGTGGCGGGTGTTCGCCAAGCCCTCCCAGCTGACGTTCGGCAGTTACCGCAACCTCCTGGAGAACGGCGACATCACGCACTCGCTGTGGAACACGGTCCTGATCACCGTCCCGGCGACCGTCCTGGTCGTGGTCATCGGGTCGCTGGCCGGATACGCGTTCGCGTGGATGGAGTTCCCCGGCCGGGACTGGTGGTTCCTGATCGTGGTCAGCCTGCTGGTCGTGCCGGTCCAGGTGGCGCTGATCCCGATCGCCGAACTCTTCGGCAGGATCGGCCTGTTCGGGACGATCCTCGGGGTGGTGCTCTTCCACGTCGGTTTCGGGCTGCCGTTCGCGGTGTTCCTGCTGCGGAACTTCTTCGCGGAGATCCCGCGCGAGCTGCTGGAGGCGGCCCGTCTGGACGGCGCCGGTGAACTGCGCCTGTTCACCCG
This sequence comes from Streptomyces sp. NPDC101237, assembly GCF_044767465.1. Classification (NCBI taxonomy): domain Bacteria; kingdom Bacillati; phylum Actinomycetota; class Actinomycetes; order Kitasatosporales; family Streptomycetaceae; genus Streptomyces; species Streptomyces sp. NPDC101237. The sequence continues at coordinate 352,271 of NZ_JBIWNY010000005.1, forward strand.
GGTGGTGATGCCGCTGGGCGGACCGGCCATCGCGAGCCTGGGCATCTTCCAGTTCCTGTGGGTGTGGAACGACATGCTGGTGGCGCTGGTGTTCACCAAGTCGGGCACCCAGCCGATCACGGTGGCGCTCCAGACCCAGGTCCGCCAGTTCGGCAACAACGTCGACGTCCTGGCGCCCGGCGCCTTCATCTCGATGGTGATCCCGCTGGCGGTGTTCTTCGCCTTCCAGCGGCAGTTCGTCACCGGGGTGATGGCGGGCGCGGTCAAATAAGCACACGGGAAGCGTCAGGGAAGGGCGAGTCGTCCACCGGCTCGCCCTTCGCCGTTCACGGAACGTAACCCGGATGACCTAGCGAACCGTAACCGGATCACTCCACTGGCCGTTCCCGGGCAGAACGCCCGCGCCGACCGTTGGATGCCCGTTGCCCAGGTTCAGTGTCATCGTCCCCGCGTACAAGGTCCAGGCGTATCTGTCCGAGTGCCTGGACTCGGTGCTCTCGCAGTCGTATCCCGATCTGGAACTGATCGCCGTCGACGACCGCTCGCCGGACGCCTGCGGCGCGATCATCGACGAGTACGCGGCCCGGGACGCCCGGGTGCGGCCGGTGCACCTGGCACGGAACCAGGGCCTGGGCGGGGCGCGCAACGCCGGGATGGAGCTGGCGCGCGGCGACTACCTGCTCTTCCTGGACAGCGACGACACGCTGACCCCCGACGCGCTGCGGGCCATCGCCGACCGGCTCAAGGAGACCGGTGAGCCGGACGTGCTGGTCCACGACTACGCGCGGACCTTCTGGACCGGCCGTACGGAACGCAACAGGCAGGCGTCGCAGCTGACCGAGGAGGGCCCCGCGCCCTTCGCCCTCCGGGACCGGCCGGGTCTCCTGCGCGTGCTCATGGTGGCCTGGAACAAGGCGTACCGGCGGGAGTTCGTGGCCGAGCACGGCTTCGCCTTCCCGCCCGGCTACTACGAGGACACGCCGTGGACCTACCCGGTGCTGATGGCCGCCGGGACGATCGCGACCCTGGACCGGGTCTGCGTGCACTACCGGCAGCGGCGGCACGGCAGCATCCTCTCCACCGCCAGCCGCGACCACTTCGACATCTTCGACCAGTACGACCGGGTCTTCGCGTTCCTCGACGAGCGGCCCGAACTGGCGCACTGGCGGCCGGTGCTGTTCCGCCGGATGATCGACCACCTCTCGACGGTGTTCACCCGGCGGGAGCGGCTGCCCCGCGGCAGCCGGGCGGAGTTCCTGCGCAGGGCCCGCGCGCACTACCGCAGGTACCGGACCGAGGGCGGTCCGCTGCCCTGGCGGACCCGGCTGCGTCACGGCCTGGTCCACTACGGCCTGCACCGCACCTACCTCGCCCTCCAGGTGGCGCAGGCCGTCGGCCGCCGCACGGTGAAGGCGGCCGTGAAGTCCGCCCGCGCCCTGCGCTCGGCCCTCCTCCAGCTGCACTACCAGGTCCAGCTGCGGCTGCCGCTGCGCGCCGACCGCGCGGTCTTCGCCGCCTACTGGCACCGCGGCCACGGCTGCGGGCCGGGCGCCCTGGAGGCGGCGTTCCGCGACCACGCCCCGCACATCCGCACCGCCTGGATCGCGCGTCCCGAGCACCAGCACACCGTGCCGCCGGGCCCGCGCCGGCTGCGTCCGGGCACCTTCGGCTACTGGACCGCGCTGGCCCGCTCCACGTACCTGGTCAACAACGTCAACTTCGACCGGCGGCTGCGCAAGCGCCCCGGCCAGGTGTTCGTGCAGACCCAGCACGGCACCCCGCTCAAGCACATGGGCCTCGACCTCCAGGAACATCCGGCGGCCGGCGCCGGCATGGACTTCGAGGAGCTGCTGCGCGGTGTCGGCAAGTGGGACTACCTGCTGTCCGCCAACCGTCACACCACCCTGACCTGGGAACGCGTCTACCCCGGCCGCTACACCACCCTGGAGTACGGCAGTCCCCGCAACGACGTCTTCCAGCACGCCACCCTTGCCGACGTGACCCGGATCCGGGAGTCGCTGGGCGTCCCCGAGGGCGCCGTCGCCCTGCTGTACGCGCCCACCCACCGCGACTACCGGCGCACCCAGCGGCCCGCGCTGGACCTGGAGCGGATCGTGCGGCGGCTCGGTCCGCGCTTCGTGGTCCTGGCCCGCGCCCACTACTGGCACGGCGGCCCGCTCGCGGCCGGGAACCGGGTGATCGACGTCAGCGGCCACCCGAGCGTGGAGTCGCTCTGTCTCGCCTCGGACGCGCTGATCACCGACTACTCCTCCATCATGTTCGACTACGCGAACCTGGACCGCCCGATCGTGGTGCACACCGAGGACTGGGACGCCTACCAGGCGTCCCGCGGCACCTACTTCGACCTGCGCGCCGCCCCGCCGGGCGCGGTCGCCCGCAGCGAGGACGAGCTGATCGACATCTTCGCCGACGGCCACTGGCGAGGCTCGCGCTCCGCGGAGCTGCGGGCCGCGTTCCGCGAGCGGTTCTGCCGGTACGACGACGGGCACGCCGCCGAGCGGGTCGTGCGGCACGTGGTGCTGGGCGAACGGGACGGCCTGCCGGACTTCGTCCCGCTCGCCGAGCGGCATCCGGTCCCGTCGGCGGCCTCCGCACGCGCGGACTCCCCGTTGGCCACCGTTCCGCAACCTTCCGGCCATCTGCCCGTCACCGAGGGCCGCTGACCGCCGTTTGCCTTCCAGGGAGTTCCCTCATGCCCCCCAACACCTCGCGGCCCACTCCGTCGCGGCCGTCCACCTGGCGTCCCGCGGGCAGGCCGGGCCGCATGGACACCTGAGAAAGAGCAGCATGCCCCGCTTCAGCATCATCGTCCCGTCCCACGGGGTCGCCGGCCGGCTGTCCCAGGCGCTGGACTCGGTCCTCGCCCAGTCCTTCGGCGACCTGGAGCTGATCCCGGTCTGCGACGGCCCCGACGCCCCGGCCGCCGCGGTCGCCGCCGGGCACGCCGAGCGGGACTCCCGGGTGGCCCCGGTGCACTCGCCGCCGTCCGCCGGGCTGAGCGGGGCCCGCAACGCCGGGCTGCGGGCGGCCCGGGGCGCCTACCTGCTGTTCCTGGACGGCGACGACGTGCTGGTGCCGGGCGCGCTGGCGCGGCTGGCGGCACGGCTGTCCGAGACCGGTGACGTCGACGTGCTGTATTTCGAGCACGAGCGGGTGCCCTGGTGGGAGGGTGAGCCGGCGAACCCGGCCGCGCCGCTGCTGGCGGGCACCCCGCGGGGCGCGTTCGCCCCGGCCGAGGCGCCCGCGCTGACCGGGGTGGCGCTGCCGGCGTGGAGCGCGGCCTGGCGCCGCGCCTTCGTCACCGACGCCCGGCTGCGGTTCCCCGACGGCCACTTCACGGACGTCGGCTGGAGCGGGCTGGCCGGCATCGCCGCGGAACGCCTCGCGGTGCTGCGGTCGGTGGTCGTACGGCACCGGCTGCGCCGGCAGGGCAGTCGGCTGAACCTGCCGGGCGCGCACCAGCACGAACTCCTCGACCAGGTCGAGCTGGTGCTGGCGCGCTCGCGCGCCGCCGGGCTCCCGCCGGACCGGGCGCGGCCGCTGTTCGGGCAGCTCTTCGAGGTGGTGCTGAGGACGGCCGCGCGCCCGGGGCGGCTGCCGTTCGGGCGCCGGGCGTTCTTCCGGCGCGCCGGTTCGCTGCACCGCGCCCACCGCCCGGCCGGGTTCCGGACGCCGGGCGGGAGCCTCGGGGTGCAGCACCGGCTCCTCGCGGCCGGGGCGTACACCGCGTTCCGGGCGCTGCGCGGGGCGAACCGGGCGGCCGGACGGCTGCCCCGGCCGCGGCTGCCGCTCACCCGGCTGCGCTACGCCCTGGACCTGCGCCGCCCGCTCGACGAGAACCTCGCCGTGTTCTGCGCCTACTGGGGCCGCGGCTACACCTGCAACCCGGCCGCCATCCACGCCGTGGCCCGCCGGCTCGCCCCGTGGGTGCGCTCGGTGTTCCTGGTCGAGGCCGGCCAGGAGCACACCGTGCCCGCGGACGTGGAGTACGCGGTGATCGGCGGCCGCCGCTACTGGCAGCTGCTGGCCCGCGCCAAGTACCTGGTCAACAACGCCAACTTCGCCGAGGGGGTCGTGAAGCGGCCCGGCAGCGTGCACCTGCAGACCCAGCACGGCACCCCGCTGAAGAAGATGGGCGTCGACCAGGCGACGTACCCGGTGGTCGCGGCGCAGACGGGCAGCTTCGCCAAGCTGCTCGGCCGTGTGGACCGCTGGGACTTCAACCTCTCCGCCAACCGCCACTCCACCCAGACGTGGGAGCGCGCCTTCCCCGGCTCCTACGAGACACTGGAGTACGGCTATCCGCGCAACGACGTCTACTACGCGGCGTCCCCGCGCGACGTGGTCCGGGCCCGCCGCGCCCTGGGCGTCCCGGACGGCGCGACGGCCGTGCTGTACGCCCCCACCCACCGCGACCACCGCACCGGCTTCGAACCCGGCCTCGACCTGGAGGCGTTCTGCGAGGAGGCCGGCGAGGACGTCGTCGTCCTGCTGCGCGCCCACTACTTCTACGACCGGGGGGTCCTCGCGGGCGGCGGCCGGGTCATCGACGTGACCGCGCACCGCTCCGCCGAGGACGTGTGCCTCGCGGCGGACGCGCTGATCACCGACTACTCCTCCATCATGTTCGACTACGCCAACCTGGACCGGCCGATCGTCGTGTACGCCGACGACTGGGAGGTCTACCGGGAGACCAGGGGCGTCTGCTTCGACCTGATGGCCGAGCCGCCCGGCCCGGTCGCCCGCACCCCGGAGGAACTGGCCCGGATCTTCCGCGAGGGCGCGTACCGGAGCGCGGAGTCGACAAGGCTGCGGGCCGCGTTCCGGGCCCGGTTCTGCGAGTTCGACGACGGCCTGGCCGCCGAGCGGGTCGTGCGGCGGATCTTCCTCGGCCAGCCGCCGGAGTCGCTGCCGCCGCTGATCCCCCTGGCGGAGCGGCTGCCCGCCCCGGCCGCCACCGTCTTCGTGAGGAGCTGACCGTGCCCCGTTTCAGTCTGATCGTGCCCTGTCACCGGGTGCAGGGCTTCCTGCGCGAATGCCTCGACTCGGTGCTGGAGCAGTCCTTCCGGGACTTCGAGGTGATCGCCGTCGACGACCGGAGCCCGGACGGCAGCGGCGCGATCCTCGACGAGTACGCGGCCCGGGACCCGCGGGTCCGCGTCCTGCATCTGCCCGAGAACGTCGGCCTCGGCCGCGCCCGCAACGCCGGACTCCCGCACGCCACCGGCGACTTCCTGCTCTTCCTGGACAGCGACGACACCCTCACCCCGGGCGCGCTGCGCGCGGTCGCCGACCGGCTGGCGGAGACCGGCGACCCGGACGTCCTGGTCTTCGACTACGCGCGCACCTACTGGTGGGGCGGCACGCGGCGCAACGCCCTGGCGGAGGTGCTGAGCGCGACCGACGCCGTCTTCACCGCGGCCGAACACCCGGAAATCCTCGACCTGCTGATGGTGGTGTGGAACAAGGCCTACCGGCGGGACTTCGTCACGGAGAACGGCTTCCGGTTCCCGCCGGGCTACTACGAGGACACCCCGTGGACCTTCCCGGTCATGCTGGGCGCGGGCCGGATCGCCACCCTGGACCGGATCTGCCTGAACTACCGCCAGCGCCGCCGGGGCAACATCCTCTCCACCACCAGCCGCAAGCACTTCGACATCCACGACCAGTACCGCAGGGTCTTCGAGTACGTCGACTCCCGCCCCGAACTGGCCGGCTGGCGGCCGTACCTGCACCGGAAGATGGGCGAGCACTGCCTGGACATCCTCGCCAAGCCGGACCGGCTGCCGCCCGCCGCCAAGGGCGAGTTCTTCCGGCGCACGGCCGAGCTGTACCGCGCCTGGCGGCCGCAGGGCGCCCCGCTCGGGGTGCTCGGCGGTTCGTACGCGTCCTACCGGCTGCGGCAGCAGGCCGGGCGGCTGGGCCGGGAGGGCGGCCGGCAGGCGCTGCGGGTGCGGCGGGCGGCGGCCGCCCGGGCCCGGCGGGCGCTGCCCTCGCCGGGCGTCCACCGGGCGCTCGACGAGCACCTGGTGCTGTACTCGGCGGCCTCGCACCAGGGCCTGCGGGGCGACCCGGCGGCCGTCTACCGCAAGGCCCGGGAGATCGCGCCGGAGCTGCGCGGCGTCTGGGTGGTCAAGGACGCCGAGGTGGCGGCAGGGCTGCCCGGCGACGTGGAGCGCGTGCTGCTGGACTCACCGGAGTACCGACGGCTCGCCGCCCGTGCGAAGTTCCTCGTGAACGACGTCAACTGGCCCGGTGCGCTGGTCAAACGGCCCGGCAGCGTGCACGTCCACACCCATCGGGGCACCCCGCTGAAGCACCTGGGCGCCGATCTGCTGGACCGGCCCGGCGCCCGGCTCGGCCTGGACGTGCCGCAGATGCTGCGCCGGGCCGACCGCTGGGACCACAGCCTGGTCGCCAACCGACACTCCGAGCTGGTGTGGGAGCGGGCCTACCCCTGCCACTTCGAATCCGCCCGCACCGGCAGCCCGCGCAACGACGTCCTGGTCGCGGGCGGCACGACGGACTTCCGCGACCGGTACGGCATTCCCGCCGGTCACACGGTCGTCCTCTACGCGCCGACCCGCCGGGACTACGTCCGGGGCGGCCATGCCGAGCGGATCGACCTGGCGCGGTTCGCCGCCGACCTCGGCGCGGACCACACCCTGGTGGTCCGGCTGCATCCGGCGCTGGCGACCGGTCCGGCGCGCGGGATGGGCCTGGCCGAGCTGCACCGGCGCGGGATCGTGGTCGACGCGACCGGCGAACCGCACGTGGAGCGGGTGCTGCTGGCGGCGGACGTGCTGGTCACCGACTACTCCTCCGTCATGTTCGACTACGCCAACCTGGACCGGCCGATCGTCGTGCACGCCGACGACTGGGCCGCGTACACCGCGAGCCGGGGCACCTATTTCGACATCACCGCCGAGGCGCCGGGCCATGTGTCGTACTCCTACGAGGAGTTGGCGGGGCTCTTCGCCTCGGGCGGCTGGCGGGACGAGGAGTCGGCGCGGCTGCGGGCGGTCTTCCGGTCGCGTTTCTGCGAGTTCGACGACGGCCGGGCCGCCGAACGGGTCGTCAGGACGCTGCTGCTCGGCGAGCCGATGCCGGTCGCCGCCGTGCGGGTGCCGGAACCGGCCGCGGGCCGCGATCTGCTGGCGTCGACGTGAGGCCGCGCACCTGGGTGCTGGTGCTGGCCGCCGTCTTCGCGGTGCTGCAACTCGCCAACGTCACCGGCCGGGACACACCCGACTCCAAGAACTACGTGTCCTACGCGCTGGCCCTCGGCGGCGCCCAGCAGCGGGAGGCGGCGGTGCGCACGATCGCGTGGGTGTGCGCCGGGCAGGCGTCGGAGGCGGCGCGCGCGCAGAGCGTGGACGTCGTGCGCTTCCACGCGCCGAGCCCGGCGGAACGGGTCTCCGCGCGGTGCCGGCGGGACGAACTGCGGCGCGTGGAGCGCCGGTCGGCGGCCGGGCCGGCGGACGGGCACGTCGTGCCGTTCGTCGGTGCGCGGCTGCGGGCCATCTTCGAGGTGCGGCCCGGCTATCCGGTGTTCCTGCTGCCGTTCGTGACCGTGTTCGGGGTGACCTGGGGGGTGTGGCTGGCGAGTGTGCTGGTCACGGTCGCGGGTGGGGTGCTGGTCTTCCTGGTGCTGCGGACGCTGTCGGTGCCGGTGCCGCTCGCGCTGACCGGGCAGGCCCTGTACTACCTCCTGCCGGTGGGGGCGACGGCGATGCGGCCGATGACCGAGGGCCTGATGCTGGCGCTGACCCTGACGGCGGTGTGGGGCTGCGCGCTGGCCCTCACGGGGCGGGCGGGGACGGCGCGGGCCGGCACGGTGATGGTGGCGGGTGCGCTGGTGGCCCTGTTCGCCGTGAAGCACGCGCAGGCGCTCTTCCTCGGCGGGTGCCTGGCCGTGGCCGGAGCGGCGGTGGCCCTCGCGCGGCGGCGGCGCGGGCGGCCGGCCGGGTCCGGGGTGGTGGCGATCGCCGCGGTGGGCGGTGCGGCGGTGGCCGGCACCCTGCTGCTGGCCCGGCTGCTGCGCTATCCGTCCGAGGCGGAGAGCATGCAGGATCTGCTGACGGACCACTACGCCCACCCGGACCGGGTCCGGCCCTGGCCGGAGTTCCTCCATCTGGAGTGGGACTTCTGGGTGGAGTGGCTGCGCAGGCAACTGCTGTCCCCGGTGTTCCCGGCGGCGCTGGCGGCCGGGGCGTGGGGAGCGAGGCGGCGGCCGGCGTTCGGGGCGTTCCTGCTGGCGGCGGCGGGCACCGGGATCCTCACCCAGGCGGGGCATCCGGACATCACGATCGGCGGTGACCGGCTGATCGTGCTGGCCTGGCTGCTGCCGGTGGTGGGGGTCCCGCTGCTCCTGGACGGGCTGCTGTCCCGGGTGGCTCCGGTTCCGGCCCAGGGGTCACTCGACGAGGTGAGCGGTGCGGGTCTGCCGGAAGCTCACTCGATGAGGTGACGGGCGGCCGCGCGGCCGGGACGGCGGCGCGGCGGGCGGGAACACTCGGCAAATGGTCCGCCCTGTCCGTTCTCCCCGGTGAGCACCGGCGCCCTGGTCCGGCGCGCGGCGCGCGGCTCCACCGCCCTGTGCGGCGGCCGGGTCGGCAGACTCACCCCGTACCAGGTCTTCGGCCTGCTGTTCTGGCTGGTGATGACCCTGGCGTACTGGCGGGTGCCGCCGTGCTGCGAGGCCGGACTGCACGCGGCGGCGGTGGAGGGGCTGCGGTCGGGCCTGACGGACGCCGCGGTCTCTCCGTACGTCCTCGCGCAGGGCGTGCTGGCGCGGCTGACCGGGCTCAGCGGCTGGCAGCTGCTGCGGGTGAGCGGCCCGCTGAACCTGCTGGTGCTGCTGACCGGACTCGGCCGCCTGGTACGGGTCCTGACCCCGCGTCCGTGGGCGCCGGTGCTGGCGCTGGTCCTCGTGTCCGTGCTGTGCGGCACGCGGCCGGGCCGGGGCGGCGGTTCGCCGGCCCTGCTGCCGCTGGCCGGCGGTCTCGGCTACCCGTCCGCGTTCGCCCTCGGCCTCACCCTGTGGTGCTGGGCCCTGACCGGGGCGCGGGCCCGCGATCTGCGCCGGGTGCGCTATGTCGGCCCGAGCGGTCTGCGCAGTCTCTCCGGATACGCGGCGCTCGGCGTGCTGTACGGGGTGGTGGCGCTGGTCGACCCGCTGCTCGGCGCGGCGGCAGCGGCCGGCGCGGTGGCGTTCGCGGCGGGGTGGCAGCGCGGCTGGGACGGTGCCGTGCGGGGGCGGTGGGCGCTGCTGGGCGCGGTGGCGGCCGGGGTGTTCGCGGTCGGGACGCACGCGCGGGTGCTGCCGCAGACGTACCCGGTGGACGGGGTGTACGGCGGGGTGGCCGGACAGTGCTGGCTGGCGGTGCTGCTCGGGCTGCCCGCGCTGTGGCTCCGGGCCCGGGACGCGGCCTGGCGTGATCCGCTCGTCCTGCTGTTCGTGCTGGTGGCGCTGCCGGCCGGGTACGGCGTCCGCCACGGCACCGGCGAGCTGCTGGGCGCGGCGCTCCTGGCCCCGCAGTGCGCGCTCGCCGTGGAGCTGGCGGCCCGGCGGCCCTGGCCGGTCCGGCGGCGGGTGCTCGGCTGGGCCACGGCCGGCGGGGTCTGCCTGGGGTTCCTGACCGCGCAGGCCGGTGCGGTCGTGCCGCGCTCGCTGGACCCGGTCGGCTTCGTCCAGCCGCCGCGCTGGCCGTCGTACGACTGGGCGGCCCGGCACATCGGCGCCGGTGAACCGGTGGTCACGGACGCCCCCTACGCCGTGCGGCTGCTGCCCGGGTACGGCATCCGGCTGACCGACGCGCACGACCACCGCTCCCGGGTGCGCTGGCTGCTGCTCACGCGGCGGGAGCGGCTGCCCGGGGATGCGGTGGTCGTGGACTGGAGCCGACGTACCGGCGAGGTGCTCGCGCGGCTCACCGGGGCACGGGACGTGCCGGCGGCCGGCGGGCCCGCTACTCGACGATGAGCTCGACCGGGATGTTGCCCCGGGTGGCCTTGGAGTAGGGGCAGAACGCGTGGGCCTGGTGGACGAGCTTCTCGCCCGTCTCGTTGGAGAGCTCCTCGGGCAGTTCGACGCGCAGGGTGACCTTGAGCGCGAAGCCGCCGTCGGCCTCGTCCTTGCCGATGCCGACCTCGGCGGTGACGGAGATCTCGCCGGTGTCGACCTTGGCCTCGCGGCCGACGGCGCCGAGGGCGCTGGCGAAGCAGGCGGCGTAACCGGCGGCGAAGAGCTGCTCGGGGTTGGTGCCCTGGCCGTTGCCGCCGAGCGCCGGCGGGAACGCCAGCGCGAGGTCCAGCTGCCCGTCCGAGCTGACCGCCCGTCCTTCCCGGCCGGTGGCGGTGGCGGCTGCGGTGTAGAGCGCGTCCATGGAAGACCATCCCTCTCGAAGTCTGCGTGGTCCGGCGGCTCCGTTCCTGCCGCCCTCACGACCACAAGTAGAGCACACAATTCAATTGCGCACAACTGAATGACTCGCAAGAGGTACCATCGGGTCATGACCGCTGCGACCCCGGCCCCCGCCCCCGAGGCGGAGTGGCTGCACCTGGACCGACAGATCTGCTTCTCCCTGCACGCCGCGTCCCGCGCCTTCAACAGCGTCTACCGCGTGCTCCTGAAGGACCTCCGGCTCACCTACCCGCAGTACCTGGTGATGCTGGTGCTGTGGGAGCACGGCGACCTGCCGGTCAAGAGGCTCGGCGAACACCTGCGCCTGGACTCCGGCACCCTGTCCCCCCTGCTCAAGCGCCTGGAGACGGCGGGCCTGGTGCGCCGGGAGCGCAGCGCCCGCGACGAGCGCTCGGTGGAGGTGCGGCTGACGGAACAGGGCACCGCGCTGCGGGAGCAGGCCTTCGAGGTACCGCGCCGGATCATGTCCGCGACCGGCTTCGACCTGGACGGGATCCGGGACCTGAAGGACCGTCTGGACCAGCTCACCGGAGCCCTGGACGCGGCCGCCGCCGAGGAGGGGACGCGCTGAGACGCCCGCGGCCGGCCCGGGACCGGGCCGGCCGGCGGCGTCTCCTCACCGGCCGGCCGGCGTCCGGTCCTGCGTGCCCCGGATCGGCCGTACGTACAGCCGCAGCGCCATCCGGTCGATCACCATCTCCTCCCGCAGCACGAACTCCTGGTTCAGCAGGGCGAGTTTCGCGCGCTCCGTGGCGAGCCGCGGCCGGTACCCGCTGACCAGCGCGTACTTCTCCATGACCGCCCACACCTCGTCCGCCCCGGCCAGCCGCCGCCGCAGCGTCCCCGCGCCGACCTCACCGCCGTACAGCGTCCCGGACGGCGCCGCGGGCCGGGCGAGCGCCACGTCCCGCGTGCCGCGGAACGCGTCGGGATAGGCCAGTTCCGTGCCCCGCGCGTGGGACGGCAGGTACAGCACGGGGTCACCGGGCCGCAGCACGCGCGCCGCCGCCTCCGCGACCGCGCCGAGGTCGTCGGGCCGGGTGCCCGGCACGCGGTCGTGCCGCAGCAGCGGCACCTGGTGGGTGAAGGCGAGGGCGACCGCCAGCACGCCGGCCACGGTGAGCGCGGGCGACCTGACCGCGGTCGGCGCGCCGTGCGGCAGGAGCCGGCCGAGCAGGCCGGCGGCCCGGTCCGCGCCGAGCGCCACCAGCAGCGGCGCCCCGGCGAGCGCGTACAGCACGTACCGGTCGACGTAGAGCGGGGTGAGCTGGGACGCCAGCATCAGCGCCACCGGCGGCAGCACCGCGAGCGGCAGCGCGACGGCCGCCAGGGTCAGTTCGCCGCGCCGGCCCACCAGCCGGGTCAGCCCCAGCAGGCCGAGCGCGAGGCACGCCCAGTACACGCCGTCGCTCGGCCCGAGGAAGTCGCGCAGCAGGTCCTGCGCGGTCTCCAGGTCCGGCTCCCACAGCCACGCCAGCTGCGCCGACTGCGCGTGCGAGACGACGGCCATCGGAGCCAGCGCCACCGTCACCGCCCCGGCCGCGCACCCCCAGCCCCGCCACACCCGTCCCGAGGACCGGGCCAGCGCCAGGGTCGCCGCGTGCGCGAGCAGCAGCAGGATCGCGAACTCGTGCAGCCAGCAGGTGACCGCGAGGACGACGCCGTACCACCACCAGGCCCGCCGTCCGGCCGAGCCCTCCGCGTCCGCCGCCCGGACGAACAGCAGGGTCGCGCCGGTCGCGCCCGCGGCGACCAGGGCGTAGGAGCGGCCCTCCTGCGCGTAGTGCCCGACCAGCGGGGTGACCGCGAACATCAGCCCGGCCCACAGGCCGACGCGCGGCCGGGCCAGGCGGATGCCGAGGGCGGCCACCAGACCGGCGGTGACGGCCGCCGCGCACACCGAGGGCAGCCGCAGGTCCACCTCGCCCGGCCGGCCGGGCGCGACGGCGAGGACGACGTGCATCAGCAGGTAGTACAGGCCGTGCACCGCGTCCACGCCGTGCAGCAGCCGCCAGATCTGCGGCACGGTGCGCCGGGCGACCTGGTAGGTGACGGCCTCGTCGCGCCACATCCCGCCGCGGCGCAGGCCCCAGAGGCCGACCGCGAGCATCACCGCGGCCGGGGCGGCCACGGCGGCGGCGCGGCGCGCGCGGCCCGGGGGTCCGGCGGGCAGCCCCTCCGACGGCTTCGGCCGGCTCGACGGAGCCGGCCGGCCGGTTGCTGTCGTTCGCGTCGTCCGCGGATGCGCTTTTACGAGAGGCCCGATACTCACCACGGCCCGATCTTTTGCGATTAGCCAACCTTTGCCGGGTATTGACGGCGTATCGGCATGGATACACCATCCGCGCGGCTTACGCTCGCCGTTGATGAATCACCGCTCGTTCTTCCCGCTCCCCCGCGTCCCGTTCGCCCCGTCTGTTCGACTCTCGCGTCTGTGGCACACCGCGCGCACCGCACAACCCCCGCGCACCTCACGCCTCGCGCGCCCCCTGTGCCTCGCCGGTGCCTGGCTCGCCACGCGCGCGCTGATGCTGTGGCTCCTCGCGCACAACGACGAGCGACTCCTCGGACACGGCGCGGTCGCACGCGAGGTGTGGCGGCTGTACTTCCACTGGTACGGCGTGCTGTCGCAGGGCGCGTTCCCGGCGCACGACACGCTGTGGCAGTACCCGCCGGGCGCCGGTGCCGTGCTGCTGGCGCCGGGGCTGCTGCCGGGACTGAGCTACTTCCAGGCGTTCGTGGCGCTCACCCTGGCGGCGGACGCGCTGATCACGGCCGCGCTCATCCGCGCGGGCACCCGCCCCGGGCGCACCCTGCTGGGCGCGGCCCTGTGGACCGGTGCCCTCCCGCTCCTGCTGCACCTCCCGCTCGCCCGCTACGACGTGGCGGTGACCGCCTTCGCGGTGCTCTCCCTGCTGGTGCTGGGCCGTGCCACGCGCGCGTGCGGCGCGCTCGCGGCACTGGGCGCGCTGGTGAAGGTGTGGCCCGCGCTGGTCCTGCTGGGCGTAGGACGCGGACGTACCACCCGCAGCGCGTGGACCTGGGCGGCAGCGACCGGCGCCGCGGCCCTGTCCGTCTTCCTGCTCGCCTTCCGCAACCCGCTCGCGTTCCTGCGCCAGCAGGGCGGCCGGGGCGTGCAGGTCGAGTCCCTCGGCGGCACCGCGCTCAGCCTGGCCCGGCACGCGGGCTGGCGGGGCACGACCCGCTACCGGTACGGCGCGATGGAGCTGGTCGGCCCGCACGTGCACGCGGTCGCGACCGCCTCGCTCGCGTTCACCGCAGCGGCCTTCGCGCTGCTGCTGCTGTGGCGGGTGCGGGCCCGCCGGTGGACCGAGGCCACCCCGTACGACGCGGCGCTGAGCGCGGTGCTCCTGTTCACCGTCACCAGCCGCGTGATCAGCCCCCAGTACCTGATCTGGCTGCTCGGCCTGACCGCCGTGTGCCTGACCTCCCGGCACACCACCCAGCGCCCGGTCGCCGCGCTGATCGTGACCGCGACCGCGCTCAGCTCGGTCGCCTACCCCGCGTTCTACGCCGAGGTCGTGCACGGCACCTGGACCGGCTGTCTGCTGATGCTCGCCCGCAACGGCCTGCTGGCCGCCGCCGCCGTCCTCTCCCTCGCCCGCCTGTGGCGCGCCACGCGCCGTCCGCGGGCCGCCGTCCCCACCTCGCCCGGCCCGGCGCCGCGGCCCGGCCGTCCGCTGGCGGCGGCCGCACCTGGTTCACTGAGGGGTGACCGCGGCTGACGACGCCGCGGGCGGACTGACGGAGGGGACGGGCACGCATGACCTGGCTCATCACCGGCGGCGCCGGTTACATCGGGGCGCACGTCGTACGCGCGATGGCCGAGGCGGGCGAGCGGACGGTGGTGTACGACGACCTGTCCGCCGGCATCGCCGCGCGGGTGCCCGAGGACGTCCCGCTGGTGACGGGCTCCACGCTGGACGGGGAGAAGCTGGCGCGCGTGCTGGCCGAGCACGAGGTGACCGGGGTCGTCCACCTGGCGGCGAGGAAGCAGGTGGGCGAGTCGGTGGAGCGGCCCCTGCACTACTACCGGGAGAACGTGGAGGGCCTGCGGGTCCTGCTGCAGGCGGTGACGGAGGCACGGGTCGGCTCCTTCGTGTTCTCCTCCTCCGCCGCGGTCTACGGCATGCCGGACGTACCGCTGGTGACGGAGGAGACGCCGTGCGCGCCGATGTCGCCGTACGGCGAGACGAAGCTCGCGGGTGAATGGCTGGTGCGGGCGACGGGCCGGGCCACCGGCCTCTCCACGGCGTCGCTGCGCTACTTCAACGTGGCCGGCGCCGCCCGCCCCGAACTCGCCGACACGGGTGTCTTCAACCTCGTGCCGATGGTCTTCGAGAAGCTCACGCAGGACGCCGCGCCGCACGTGTTCGGCGACGACTACCCGACGCCCGACGGCACCTGCGTGCGCGACTACATCCACGTGGTGGACCTGGCCGAGGCCCATGTGGCGGCGGCCCGCGCCCTCCAGGCCGGACCGGGCCGCGCGCTGACCCTGAACATCGGGAGCGGCGAGGGCGTCTCGGTCCGCGAGATGATCGACCGCATCAACGCGGTCACCGGCTACGACCGCCCTCCCACCGTCACCGCGCGCCGCCCCGGCGACCCGGCCCGCGTGGTCGCCTCCGCCGAGCGCGCCGCCGCGGAGCTGGGCTGGAAGGCCAGGCACGACGTCCAGGACATGATCACCTCGGCCTGGCAGGGCTGGCTGCGCCTGCATCCGGAGGCGGCCCGGTCCTGATCCGCCGCACCGCCGCCCTCAGGGCGCCTGCCTGCGGGCCCGCTTGTACTCCTCGGACACGGCCCAGGCGTCCGCCACCGGGCCCATGTGGGCGAGCTTGTCGGGGTTGAGGACCAGGCGGATCGCCTGGATCCTGCCCTCGGCCACGTCCAGGGAGAGGGTCTGCAGGATCCCGCCGTCGCGGTCGCGGAAGACAGCGCCCGGCCGGCCGTTGACCTCGCGTTGCTCGCAGGTCACCTCGATCCGGAACATCACCGGCAGGACGGCGGCGAGCAGGCGCGCCACGTGCGGGGCGCCCAGGATCGTGCGGGCCAGCTGCGGGGCCTTGCCGCCGGCGTCGCCCACCAGGGTCACGTCCGCCGCGAGCAGGTCCCGCAGACCGGCCAGGTCGCCTTCGTGCAGGGCCTCGAAGAAGCGTGCCGCCAGTTCCTCGCGTTCGGCGCGGTCCGCCTCGAAGCGGGGACGGCCCTCGGCCATGTGGCGGCGGGCCCGAGCGGCGAGCTGACGGCACGCGGTCTCCGAGCGGCCCACCGCCGCGGCGACCTCGGGGAACCCGAAGTCGAACACCTCGCGCAGGACGAAGACGGCCCGCTCCAGCGGACTGAGCCGCTCCAGGAGCAGCAGCGCCGCCATCGAGACCGAGTCGGCCAGCTCCGCCGACCGCGCCGGATCCTCGTAGGGGTCGGCGAGCAGCGGCTCGGGGAACCACGGACCGACGTACTGCTCGCGCCGGACCCGGGCCGAGCGCAGCACGTCGATCGAGATCCGGGTGACCACGGCCGACAGGAACGCCTTCGGCGACCTGACCTCCGTCGGTGAGCCCTCGAACCGCAGCCAGCTCTCCTGGACCGCGTCCTCCGCCTCGCCGACGCTGCCCAGGATCCGGTACGCGATCGAGAACAGCAGCGGCCGCAACTCCTGGAACTCCTCGGCCCTGTTCGTGTCCATGGCGCCTGCTCCCCCTCGGTGTCCGTGAACCGGCCGGTCAGAAGGACGCGGGACCGAACCGGCCCACCGCGACGACGAGCGCGAGCACGAGGTAGACCAGGTTCAGCGCCACGAACGCGGTCTCGCCGCGCCGGCCGTGGGTGATCATCGCACCGGTCATCAGCAGAACCCAGGCCGCGGCGGTGACCGGTACCAGCACCGGTGCCACGCCGACGGCCGCGGGCAGCAGCAGACCCGCCGCCGCCAGCAGCTCCAGCACACCGAGCGTCTTGACGAAGCCGGTGCCCGCGTCCGCGGTCCAGCCCCCTCCGTGCGCCGCCGCCAGCTTCTCCCGGGGCACGAACGTCTTGCTGATCCCACCGGTCAGAGCCACCGCGGCGAGCAGTGCCGCGGCGATCCACAGGGCGAGGTTCATCGTCCACTCCTTGATCGAGGATGCCTGCGCCCCTGTGACGAGACGGCTTGGCCGCCTGTGACATCCCCGGCCGAGCGGTTCACAGCGCCTTGAGCGCCTCCGTGGTGCCACGGGCCAGTGCCGCCAGATACCCCTTCGGCAGCTTCGGGGTGCGGATCACCACCGAACGCCAGTACAGCGGGCCGGAGATCAGGTCCATGGCCAGGTCGTCGTCGAGGTTCGCGGCGAGTTCACCGCGCCGCTGGGCCGCCTCGATGATCTTGCTGGCGACGCCGTCCTGGCCCTCGCGCAGCGTCTTCTGCATGGCCTCGGCGATCTCCGGGTTGCGGGCCGCCTCGGCCTGGAGGTCCGGGATGATCTGCGAGGCGACCGGGTGGCGCAGCGCGCGGGAGGTGACCTCGTACAGGAGGCGCAGGTCGCCCTCCAGGGAGCCGGTGTCGGGGACCGGCAGGCCCAGCACCGCGAGAGCGGAGACGACGTCGAGGACGAGATGCAGCTTGGAGCGCCAGCGGCGGTAGACGGCGGTCTTGCCGACGCCGGCGCGGCGCGCGATGCCCTCGATGGACATCCGGGCGTACCCGACCGCCGCGAGTTCCTCGAAGACGGCGGCCCGGATGGCCTCGGTCACGTCCTCGCGGAGGACGGCCGCCCCGGCGGGGGCTCGTCGGCGCGGACGCGTCTGGGGCTCCTCGGCGTTCGTCGTCATACCACCCAGCATAGGGGCGTAACGACGAAACGGTTGCGTCCCGACGAGGCCCGCCACCCGATCGCCCCGACACCGCCGTTGTGAACGCCTCCCAGCTCACCGCCGTACCGAGAGCGGACCCGAGTACTGCGACGCAACGAACCGGTCGCGCCCGGACCTCGGGAGTGTCACGGCACACACCGGCCCGTGACGACGAAACGGTTGCGTTCCGACGCCAACTCCGCCTACGCTCCCGTTGCGACGATACGGTCCCGTCCCGACGTAAGAAAACGTGAAGAGAAGCGTAAGCGAACGCCGGGTGACGGGACCGGTGCCAGCCGGACGCCGCACCCCCACCCCCCGAGTGAAAGCAGCGGATGTGACCCAGGTTCTCCACACACCGCCCCCGACCCCGGTCACGGCCGAGGACGACCTCGCGGCACTGGCCGCCCGGCACGGACTCTCGGTCAGCGGCGCCCGCCCCACCCTGCCGCAGTACATCGGTCAGCTGTGGGCGCGACGGCACTTCATCACCGCGTTCGCCACCGCCAAGCTCACCGCCCAGTACGCGCAGGCGAAGCTCGGCCAGGTCTGGCAGATCATGACCCCGCTGCTGAACGCGGCGGTCTACTACTTCATCTTCGGCATCCTGCTCGGCACCAAGAAGGGCGTGGCGGACTACATCCCGTTCCTGGTCACGGGCGTGTTCATCTGGACGTTCACGTCCAGCTCGATCATGACCGGCACCCGGGCGATCGCCGGCAACCTCGGCCTCGTCCGCGCGCTGCACTTCCCGCGGGCCGCGCTGCCGATCTCCTTCTGCCTCCAGCAGCTCCAGCAGCTGCTGTTCTCGATGTGCGCGCTGATCGTCATCCTGCTCTGCTTCGGCGTGCCGGTCGCCGCCTCCTGGCTGCTGGCCGTCCCGGCGCTGTTCCTGCAGTTCACGTTCAACACCGGCATGTCGCTGATCATGGCCCGGATGGGCGCCAAGACCCCCGACATCGCCCAGCTGATGCCGTTCGTGCTGCGCACCTGGATGTACGTGTCCGGCGTCATGTGGAGCATCGACAAGCTGACCGGCGGCCACAAGGGTCTGCCGAGCTGGGTGGCCCCGGTGCTCAAGGCCAACCCGTCCGCCGTCTACATCGACCTGATGCGCTTCTCGCTGATCGACAGCTTCCACGCGAGCCAGCTTCCCGCACACGTGTGGGTCATCGCGACCGGCTGGGCCCTCGTGGTCGGCGTCGGCGGCTTCATCTACTTCTGGAAGGCTGAGGAGACGTACGGCCGTGGCTGAGTACATCAACGACACTCCGATCCCCACCGTCGTCGCCGACCACGTCGACATCGTCTACCGGGTCAACGGCACCGGCGCCGGCCGCGGCTCCGCCACCGCCGCCCTCAACCGCATGCTGCGCCGCAAGCAGGTCGAGAAGGCGGCCGGCGTCCGCAAGGTGCACGCCGTCAAGGACGTCTCCTTCGTCGCCTACAAGGGCGAGGCGATCGGCCTCATCGGCAGCAACGGATCCGGCAAGTCCACCCTGCTCAAGGCCGTGGCCGGTCTGCTCCCGGTGGAGAACGGCGCCATCTACACCGACGGCCAGCCCTCCCTCCTCGGCGTCAACGCGGCCCTCATGGGCGACCTGACCGGCGAGAAGAACGTCTACCTCGGCGGCCTCGCCATGGGCATGTCCCGCGAGGAGATCAAGGAGCGCTACCAGGAGATCGTCGACTTCTCCGGCATCAACGAGAAGGGCGACTTCATCACCCTCCCGATGCGCACCTACTCCTCCGGCATGGGCGCCCGGCTGCGGTTCTCCATCGCCGCCGCCAAGGACCACGACGTCCTGCTCATCGACGAGGCCCTGGCCACCGGTGACGCGTCCTTCCGCAAGCGCTCCGAGGAGCGCATCCGGGAACTGCGCCAGCACGCCGGAACGGTGTTCCTGGTCAGCCACAACAACAAGTCCATCCGCGACACCTGCGAGCGGGCGCTGTGGCTGGAGCGCGGTGTGCTGCGCATGGACGGACCGACCGAGGAGGTCCTCGCCGAGTACGAGGCCTTCACCGGCGACAAGTCCGACAAGGCGAAGGCCAAGCCGAAGCCCAAGGCCGCGCCGCCGAAGCAGGCCGAGTCCCCGGACGCCCCCAAGGTCACCCAGCCCTCCTGAGGCCCGCCCCTCCCGGGGTCCGGCCTTCCGGGGCCTCGCCTCCCAGGGAGCCGACCAGCGCAAAGGCGCCCCGAGCCGTCACCGGCCCGGGGCGCCTTTCATGTCGTACGACCGTCACGCCGTACGGCCGCGTCTACGCGTGCGTGCGCAGCAGCGTCCGCATCGTCCGCATGGCCACCGACAGGTTGGCCAGGTCGAAGGAGTCCGAGCCGCGGATCTCCTCCAGCGTGGTCCGGGCCCGGCCCAGGATGGCGGCGTTCTTCTCCTCCCAGTCCTGGTAGCGCTGCTCGGGCGTGGCACTGCCGTCGCCCGCGGCGAGCACGTCGGCGGTGAGCATCGCGTGTGCCGCGTACAGGTCCTCGCGGATGGAGGCACGGGCCATCGACTGCCAGCGGTCGTCCCGCGGAAGCTCGATGATCCGGTCCATCAGCTGGGAGACCCCGAGGCGGTCGGCGAGGTCGTAGTAGACCTCGGCGACGTCCAGCGGCTCCTTGCCCATCCGGTCGGCCACCGAGACGATGTCCAGCGCCGGGAAGGCCGAGGAGAACCCGGCCACCCGCGTCGCCAGCTCGTCCGGGACGCCGGCCTCGGACAGCTCGTCGTACACGTGCTGGTACCACTCCAGGTCCGCGCCGCGCAGCAGCTTGGGCAGCTGCTGCCAGACCTGCTCGACCCGCTCGGAGAAGAAGTCGACGTTCTCCAGCAGTTGCAGCGGCTGCGGCCGGTTGTTGAGCAGCCAGCGGGTGCCGCGCTCCACCAGACGGCGCGAGTGCAGCCGGATCCGGGTCTGGACGGCCGCGTCGACCTTGTTGTCCAGCTCCTCGACCGCGTCCCAGACCGGCGCGGAACGGAAGATCGCACGCGCCGCGGTCTGCGCCCGGACGATCTCCTCCAGGGAGGCCCCGGTCTCCTCGCGCAGCCGGTGCAGGTAGGTCGTGCCACCGGTGTTGACCGTGTCGTTGACCAGGACCGTGGTCGTGATCTCGCGGCGCAGCGGGTGGGTGGCGAGCGCGGCGGCGAACCGGTCGCGCAGGGCGCTGGGGAAGTAGGCGTGCAGCAGACCGCTCAGGTACGGGTCGTCCGGGAGCGTGGTCGCCAGCAGCTCGTCGGCGACCGTGATCTTCGTGTACGCCAGCAGGACGGCCGTCTCCGGGCTGGTCAGGCCCTGGCCGGAGCCCAGCCGCTCGCGGATCTGGCGGTCGGTGGGCAGGAACTCAAGGGCCCGGTCGAGGTGCCCCTCCCTGACCAGGTGGCGCAGGAACCGCTGCTGGGCGTGGAGCATGTCCTTGGACTGGGCCAGCGCGTTGGCGATCGCCGTGTTCTGCGCGTAGTTGTTGCGCAGCACCAGCGCGCCGACCTCGTCGGTCATCTCGGCGAGCAGCTTGTTGCGCTGCTTGACCGTCATGTCGCCGTCCGCGACCACGCCGTTGAGCAGGATCTTGATGTTCACCTCGTGGTCGGAGGTGTCCACGCCGGCGCTGTTGTCGATGGCATCGGTGTTGATCTTGCCGCCCTGGCGGGCGAACTCGATCCGGCCGAGCTGGGTCAGGCCCAGGTTGCCGCCCTCGCCGACAACCTTGACGCGCAGGTCGGCGCCGTCGACGCGGATGGCGTCGTTGGCCTTGTCGCCGACGTCCGCGTTGGACTCGGTCGACGCCTTGACGTAGGTGCCGATGCCGCCGTTCCACAGCAGGTCGACCGGCGCCTCAAGGATCGCCTTCATCAGCTCGGCCGGGGTCAGCTTGCCGACCTTCTCCTCGATGCCGAGGGCCTCGCGGATGTGGCCGTTGACCTGGATCGCCTTGGCGCTGCGCGGGAAGATCCCGCCGCCCGCCGAGAGCAGTCCGGTGTCGTAGTCGGCCCAGCTGGAGCGGGGCAGGTCGAACAGGCGGCGGCGCTCCGCGTAGGAGGTGGCCGCGTCCGGGGTGGGGTCGATGAAGATGTGCCGGTGGTCGAAGGCGGCGACCAGGCGGATGTGCTCGCTGAGCAGCATGCCGTTGCCGAACACGTCACCGGACATGTCGCCGATGCCGACGACGGTGAAGTCCTCGGACTGCGTGTCGAGGTCCAGTTCCCGGAAGTGCCGCTTCACGGACTCCCAGGCACCGCGCGCGGTGATGCCCATGCCCTTGTGGTCGTAGCCCGCGGAACCGCCGGACGCGAAGGCGTCACCGAGCCAGAAGTCGTAGCTGCCGGCGACCTCGTTGGCGATGTCGGAGAACGTCGCCGTGCCCTTGTCGGCCGCGACCACCAGGTAGGTGTCGTCCTCGTCGTGACGGACCACGTCCTGCGGGGGCACGACCTCGCCGGCGACCATGTTGTCGGTGATGTCGAGCAGCGCCGAGATGAAGGTCTTGTAGCTGGCGATGCCCTCGGCCAGCCACGCGTCGCGGTCCTTCGCCGGGTCCGGCAGCTGCTTGGCGACGAACCCGCCCTTCGCGCCGACCGGCACGATGACGGTGTTCTTGACCATCTGCGCCTTGACCAGGCCGAGGATCTCGGTCCGGAAATCCTCACGCCGGTCGGACCAGCGCAGACCGCCGCGGGCGACCTTGCCGAAACGCAGGTGCACACCCTCGACCCGCGGCGAGTACACCCAGATCTCGAACGCCGGACGCGGCGCCGGGAGGTCCGGGATGGCCTGCGGGTCGAACTTCATGGAGACGTACGAGTGCGGGGTGCCGTCCGCCGTCTCCTGGAAGAAGTTGGTGCGCAGCGTCGCCTTGATGACGGTCAGGAAGGAGCGCAGGATGCGGTCCTCGTCGAGGCTCGCCACCTGGTCGAGCGCCGCGTCCAGCTCCTCCTGGAGGGCGTCGGTGATCTCCAGGCCGGCCTTCTGCCGGTCCGGGGACATCCGGGCCTCGAACAGGGAGACGAGCAGCCGCGTGGTGTGGACGTTGTGGCGGAGCGTGGTCTCCATGTAGTCCTGGCTGAACGTGGAACCGGCCTGCCGCAGGTACTTCGCGTACGCCCGCAGCACCATCGCCTGCCGCCAGTTCAGCCCGGCGCTCAGCACCAGCGCGTTGAACCCGTCGTTCTCCGCGAGGCCGGTCCAGGTCGCCGCGAACGCGTCCTGGAACCGCTCACGGCCGTCCTCGCCCAGGTAGTCGCCGTTGCCGCCGCCGGACACCTTCGGCATGCGCAGCCCGAAGTCGTAGATCCACGCGGTCGTCCGGTCCGAGCAGCGCAGCTCGTAGGGCCGCTCGTCGATCACCTCGACGCCGAGCCGGTTCAGGACCGGCAGCACCGCCGACAGCGAGATCGCGGCGCCCTTGCGGTAGATCTTGAAGCGGCGCTCGCCGGGAGCGGCGCCCACCGGCTCGTAGAGGCTGAGCGAGAAGTCGTTGCCCGGCTCCTCGGTGAGCCGCTCCAGGTGCACCAGGTCGGCGACCGCGGCGCGCGGGGTGTGGTCGGCCTTGTAGCCCTCGGGGAACGAGTTGGTGTAGCGGCGCTGCAGTTCGGCCGCGCGCTCCTCGCCGCACTCGGCGTTGAGCGCCTCGGCGAAGCTGTCGGCCCAGGAGCGGGCCGCCTCGACCAGGCGGGCCTCGATGCGCTCCTTGTCGGCGTCCGACAGCTCGGACAGCTCGGTGCCCTGCGGGACCCGGACGACGAAGTGCAGCCGGGAGAGGATCGATTCGGTGTTCCAGGCGGTGAAGTCGACGCTGGTGCCGCCGAGCTCCTCCTTCAAGATGTCGATGATCCGCAGCCGGACGCCGGTGGTGTAGCGGTCCCGGGGCAGGTAGACGAGGGCCGAGTAGTAGCGGCCGTACTCGTCCTGGCGCAGGTAGAGGCGGAGCCGGCGGCGTTCCTGGAGGTAGAGGACGCTGGTGACGATCGA
The DNA here is from genome assembly GCF_044767465.1 of Streptomyces sp. NPDC101237. Lineage (NCBI taxonomy): Bacteria > Bacillati > Actinomycetota > Actinomycetes > Kitasatosporales > Streptomycetaceae > Streptomyces > Streptomyces sp. NPDC101237. The sequence continues at coordinate 375,540 of NZ_JBIWNY010000005.1, forward strand.
TTCCAGCTCGGGGACCGGGGTCTGGAACAGCTCGTCGCGCGGGTAGGTCTCCATGATCTGGAGCAGGTCGCGGCCGTCGTGGCTGTGCGGCGAGAAGCCGGCCCGGGCGAGGACCTCGTCGACCTTGCGGCGGATGACCGGCACCCGGCGCACCGACTCGGTGTACGCGGCGGACGAGAACAGTCCGAGGAAGCGGCGCTCGCCGACCACGTTTCCGTCCGCGTCGAACTTCTTGACGCCGATGTAGTCCAGGTACGACGGCCGGTGCACGGTCGAGCGGCTGTTCGCCTTGGTCAGGACGAGGAGCTTGTGCTCACGGGCCTTGGCGCGCGCGTCGGCCGGCAGCCGCTCGAAGGACGGGCTGACCGGGTGGCCCTCCTCGCCGCCGTGCGGCGGGTCGGAGCGCAGGATGCCGAGGCCGGTGCCGGGCACGGCGCCCAGCGAGTCGTCGTCGCGCAGCTGGTACTCGCGGAAGCCGAGGAAGGTGAAGTGGTCGTCGGCGAGCCAGCGCAGCAGCTCGCGGGCTTCCTCGGTCTCGTGCGCGGGCAGGTCGGTGGGCAGCGCCTCGGCCTCGATGCCGTCGGCGATCCGCAGGGCCGCCTCCCGCATCTTCTCCCAGTCCTCGACGGCCTCGCGGGCGTCGGACAGGACCCGCAGCAGGTCGGCGGTGATCTGCTTGAGGTCGGCGCGGTCGGTCTCGCGGTCGATCTCGACGTGGATCCAGGACTCGATGTGCCCGTCGTGCGGCAGCTCCTCGCCGGCGCCCGGGGCCGGGAGCATCTCGATCAGCTTGCCGGTGAGGTCGCGGCGGACCGCGAACTGCGGGTGGATCACGACGTGGATGCCGCGCCCCTGCCGGGTCAGCTCGTTGGTGACCGAGTCGACGAGGAAGGGCATGTCGTCGGTGACGACCTCCACCACGGAGTGGCTGCAGGTCCACCCGTTCTCCTCGACGGACGGGGTGTGGACCCGGACGCTCGCGGTGCCCTGCGGGCGGGTCTCGGCAAGACGGAAGTGCGAGAGGGCCGCGCCGAAGACGTCGACCGGGTCGCGGTCGGCCAGGTCCTCCGGTGCGGTGTGCAGGTAGTAGCGCTGCAGGAACGCGAGCACGGACTCCTGGTCCGCGGTCCCCGCCGTCCCCGTCGGTAGGTGCCCCCCTGCCGGGCTGTTCTCAGCTACCCGGGCGGCCCGATCGAGCAGCTCGGCCTTGGCTTCGTCCAGCTTGGTCTGCATTGTCCTCTGGCTCCTGTCGCGCGCCATTGCGTGACGTAGAAGGAAGTACGGGCTCTTCCCCCTGCGGCTCGACGCCACGGCCGGGGTCTCCGGTCTGCTCCGACGCTATGCCGCAGGGTGAGACGAGCGGGGGGTATTCGGCCATTCTCGACATGCCCCAGGGGTGTGACGTGCCTCTCGGGGCCGCCGTCACCAGGGCCGTTCCGAGCGCCCTCCGCCCGCGAAGACCAGCGACCGCCGCCCGGTCACGGAGGTGTTCCGTGCTCGCCGGGCGCAGGGCAGGGGCGTCGATGCCCCCGCGAACTATCGCGCTGATCACGCCACCAGGCTATCGCTCCTCACCCGGGAGCCGTCATGAGCCGTATGTGTACAAAAGAGGGGGTGGAACTTTGACGTTCTGCACAGCGACGCGGCGCCGGCTTGACCGCGGGAGGCACCTCGCGCCTCCCCGGCCGCTCACGCCACCAGTCGCTGCGCCTCCTCGACCGCCTCCGCGAGCGAGTCCACGACCGGCACCCCGACCTCCTCCAGGCTCGCCCTGCCGTGCGACCCGCCGGTGTACAGCACCGCCTGCGCGCCCACGGCCCGCGCGGCCACCGCGTCGTCCGCCGCGTCCCCGATCACCACGGTCCGCCCGGGCCGCACCTCTCCCAGGGACCGCAGGTGGCGCACCATGTGCTCGGCCTTGCTGCCGCCGGACGGCCCGACCCGGCCCTCGACCCGGACGAAGTGCGGCTCGATCCCGAAGCCCCGCACCAGCGGCACGAGCTCCTCGTGCACGTACATGCTCAGCAGCGACTGGCTGCCTCCCGCCGAACGCCAGCCGGCCAGCAGCTCGGCGGCCCCGTCGGTCAGCCCGCACAGGGCGCGGTGCTCGGCGTAGTACCGGTGGAAGATCTCGTCCATGGCCTCCCACTCGGCGTCGGTCGGCAGCCGCCCCATCAGCCGCTCGTAGAACTTCGGCACCGGCACGCAGTACAGCGCCCGGTACTGCTCCAGCGTGATCGGCGCGAGGCCCAGCTCGGCCGACGCCGCGTTCGTCGCCCCGATGATCGCGTCGTTGTCGTGGAACAGCGTTCCGTTCCAGTCCCAGACGATGTGCGCGCTTTCGTGCTTCCCCATGCCGAAAACGCTACCCGCCACCGCCGACACTCAAGACCGGTGGAACATCGCCGCAGCTCAGAGCCTTCCGGTCGGGTTCAGCCGCCCAGGCCGACCAGGTTCGGGATCTCCTGCGTGGCGTACCAGAGCAGCTCGTGGTCCTCGGCGCCGTCCACGACGACCTGCGCGTCGTCGTCGCCGTCGTCGGCGGCCGCCAGCGCTCCGGCCGCCGCTGTGACGTCCTCCTCGGCGTCGTCGGAGTCCACGTGCACCGCGGCCGCCCTGGCCAGCGCGACGGTGCCGGTCACCCGCACCTCGCCCAGTGCCGTCGGGTCGAGGCCGCGGTCCGGGCCGGCCGCCGCCGCGCCGTCGGGGACGTCCACGGCGACCACGACCCGGCGCCGCGGCGCGTCCTGGCCGGCCGCGAGCAGCCGCAGCGAGGCGAGCGCGGCCCGGTTGAGCGCGGCGTACTCCAGCTCCTCGATGTCGTCGGAGAGGTACCACTCGCGCAGCGCGGGCGTGACGGCGTAGGCGACGAACGGACCGGTCCCCAGCTCGCCCGTCTTGTGGGCCTCGGCGAGCCCGGGGAGGGTCAGGGGGACGTAGACGCGCATGACGGGCCGCTCTCTTCCGGGACTCTTCGACTGCTCGGCTGCTGCCTCTCCCGGAGATCCGTGCGGCCTCCCGGAGGGCCTCAAGGATACGTGCGGGCGTCCCCCTTCGGGTCCCGGGCACCGACGCCCGCATCGTCAACCCGGCGCCGCGCGATTCACCCGGTACCGGCGCCCGCCCCGAGGGTTTCCGGGCTCACGGATCACTCGGATAAGTGAATCCTGCGGGGCCCCCCGCATGGGCGGTCATCGCCTTGCTGGCGCCGTCCCGGCCCCCGTACAAGATCCCCGACCGCAAGTTACCGCCCGGTACCCGCCGGGCCCGCCGAACGGGGTTCCCGATGAACAAGGTCATGACCAGGACCGTCCAGCTCCGCCCGGGCACCCGCCCGCCCGGCCGCCGCGACTCCCGCCGTCCCGGCGCGACCTCCCGCAGGCCGCTGACGCCTCCGGCGGCCCCGCAGGGCCCTCGCCCCACCGACCTCTTCGCGGAGCGCCTGCTGGCCGTCCTCAGCGGCCGCCGCCCCGTCCACTGGATGCTCCGGCACACGGCGGGACCCGCCTACGACGACCTGGCCCGGCTCGCCGCACGCGGCCCGCTGCGCACCCGCGGCACCGACCCCGTCGTCCACGACATCGGGTACTACGTCCCGCGGGCCGGCGCCCTGGAGGTCTTCGCCCGCATCGCGGCGGGCGACCAGCTGCGGGCCATGGCCTTCCGCCTGGAACAGAGCCAGGACCTGCGCTGGCGCTGCACGGCGGTCGAACTGGGCGTCCCCCGCCCTCCGCACACCGACTAGCGCTCCCCGCGCCGCCCCGCGGCAAGCCGAAGGGCCGGCCCCCCTCGCGGGGTGGCCGGCCCTGGCCGGTGTCGCGGATGCCGTCACTTCCTGCGGCGGCGGCTGCCCTTCGCCTGCTTGCGGCGCTCGGCGCGGGTGAGGCCGTCCGCCTCGGAGCGCGCCGGCTCGTCGTCGTACTCGAAGTCGCCCTCCACGAGGCCGCCCTCGCCGTCCACGGTGGCCGCGGAGAAGTGCATGCCCCGGCGCTGCGGCGCCTCCAGGCCCTTCGCGCGGATCTCGGGACGGGCGCCCGCCTGGGCCGGAACCGCGTCCTGGACACCGTCCCCGACCACTGCCACGTCCTCGACCGGGACCTCCTCGACCTGCTGCTCGACCTGGACCTCCAGGTTGAACAGGTAGCCGACGGACTCCTCCTTGATGCCGTCCATCATGGCGGTGAACATGTCGAAGCCCTCGCGCTGGTACTCGACCAGCGGGTCCTTCTGGGCCATCGCGCGCAGGCCGATGCCCTCCTGGAGGTAGTCCATCTCGTAGAGGTGTTCGCGCCACTTGCGGTCGAGGACCGACAGCACGACCCGGCGCTCCAGCTCACGCATGATCTCGGAGCCGAGCTGCGCCTCCCGCGCCGCGTACTGGTCCCGGATGTCGTCCTTGATGGACTCGGAGATGTACTCGGCGGTCAGACCGGCACGGTCGCCGGCCGCCTCCTCCAGCTCCTCGATGGTCACCTTGACCGGGTAGAGCTGCTTGAAGGCGCCCCACAGCCGGTCGAGGTCCCAGTCCTCCGGGAAGCCCTCGGCGGTCTCCGCGCCGACGTACGCGTCGATCGTGTCGTCCATGAAGTGCTGGATCTGCTCCTGCAAGTCCTCGCCCTCCAGGACCCGGCGGCGCTCGCCGTAGATGACCTCACGCTGGCGGTTGAGCACCTCGTCGTACTTCAGGACGTTCTTGCGCGTCTCGAAGTTCTGCTGCTCGACCTGCGACTGCGCGGACGCGATCGCGCGGGTGACCATCTTGTTCTCGATCGGCACGTCGTCCGGCACGTTGGCCATGGACATCACGCGCTCGACCATCTGGGCCTTGAACAGGCGCATCAGGTCGTCACCGAGGGAGAGGTAGAAACGGGACTCACCGGGGTCGCCCTGACGGCCGGAACGACCGCGCAGCTGGTTGTCGATCCGGCGCGACTCGTGCCGCTCGGTGCCCAGGACGTAGAGCCCGCCGAGGTCCTTGACCTCCTCGAACTCGGCCTTGACCGCCAGCTGGGCCTTCTCCAGCGCGGCCGGCAGCGCCTGCGCCCACTCCTCGATGTGCTCCTCGGGGTCGAGGCCACGCTGACGCAGCTCCGCCTCCGCGAGGTCCTCGGGGTTGCCGCCCAGCTTGATGTCCGTACCACGGCCGGCCATGTTGGTGGCCACCGTCACGGCGCCCCGGCGGCCGGCCTGCGCGACGATCGACGCCTCCCGCTCGTGGTGCTTGGCGTTGAGCACCTCGTGCTGGATGCCGCGCTTGGAGAGCTGCTGCGAGAGGTACTCCGACTTCTCGACGGAGGTCGTGCCGACCAGGATCGGCTGGCCCTTCTCGTGCTTCTCCGCGATGTCGTCGACGACCGCCTCGAACTTGGCGACCTCGGTGCGGTAGATGAGGTCGGACTGGTCCTTGCGGACCATCGGCCGGTTCGTCGGGATCGGGACCACGCCGAGCTTGTAGATCTGGTGGAACTCGGCGGCCTCGGTCATGGCCGTACCGGTCATGCCGGAGAGGCCGGGCTGCTCCTTGCCGTTGTGGTCGTGGCGCTTGTAGAGGCGGAAGAAGTTCTGCAGGGTGATCGTGGCGAGGGTCTGGTTCTCGTCCTTGATGTCCACCCCTTCCTTCGCCTCGATCGCCTGGTGCATGCCCTCGTTGTAGCGGCGGCCGGCGAGGATACGGCCGGTGTGCTCGTCGACGATCATGACTTCGCCGTCCAGGACGACGTAGTCCTTGTCCTTCTTGAAGAGCTCCTTCGCCTTGATGGCGTTGTTCAGGTAGCCCACCAGAGGCGTGTTCACCGACTCGTAGAGGTTGTCGATGCCCAGCCAGTCCTCGACCTTGGAGACGCCGGACTCGTGGATGGCGACCGTGCGCTTCTTTTCGTCGACCTCGTAGTCGCCGGTCTCCTCGATGCCCTTGAGCGGGTTGCCGGCCTCGCCCCTCTTCAGGCGCAGGACCAGCTTGGCGAAGTCGCCGTACCACTTGGTGGCCTGGTCGGCCGGGCCGGAGATGATCAGCGGCGTACGGGCCTCGTCGACCAGGATGGAGTCGACCTCGTCGACGATGGCGAAGTTGTGGCCGCGCTGGACGAGCTCGTCCTGGGCCCACGCCATGTTGTCGCGCAGGTAGTCGAAACCGAACTCGTTGTTCGTGCCGTACGTGATGTCCGCCGCGTACTGCTCGCGGCGCTCGGCGGGCGACATGTTGGCCAGGATGCAGCCGACGCTCAGGCCGAGGAACTTGTGGACGCGGCCCATCATCTCGGAGTCGCGCTCGGCCAGGTAGTCGTTGACCGTGATCAGGTGGACGCCCTTGCCCGACAGCGCGTTGAGGTACGCGGGCAGCGTGCCGACGAGGGTCTTGCCCTCACCGGTCTTCATCTCGGCCACGTAGCCCAGGTGGAGAGCGGCGCCACCCATGATCTGCACGTCGTAGTGGCGCTGGCCGAGGGCGCGCTTGGCGGCCTCGCGGACGGTCGCGAACGCCTCGGGGAGCAGGTCGTCGAGGCTCTCTCCGTCGGCGTAGCGCTGCTTGTACTCATCGGTGAGGGCCCGCAGCTCGGCGTCGGAGAGGTCGACGAAGTCCTCTTCGATGGAGTTGACCTGGTCCGCGATGCGGTGCAGCTTGCGCAGGATCTTGCCTTCGCCTGCACGCATGATCTTCGAGAGGACGGACACGGGGGTTTGTCTCCTTGCCGGTCGGGCCTGGGACGGTCGGTTTCGATTGGACGTACTGAGCAACGGCCATCGTATGCGAGGACCCGGCCGCGCCGGGAGGCCTGGCGGCCCGACGGCCGTCCGTCGCTTTTCCGAGGGCGCCGCGGGCCCCCTTCGGGTGACTCCTCCGGGTGGCCATTCGGTTGTGCGGGGTGGTGCCGGGTCGCTTTCCGCCTTCTCGCCGCTTCACAGGGAACAACGGCCGGGGCGGCCCGATAGTGCCGCATCCGCCGAGGAATTGCGCGAAACGTGATCACACGGTCACGGAACGCATAACCCGTGGCGCGCCGGGTGCCCGGCCCCGCAGAATCGGCCGATGGAACCCGTCACGCTCACCACGGCCCGTCTGCTGCTGCGCACGGTCGGCCCGCGGGACACCGAAGCGGTGTACGCGGCCGCCCAGGACCCGGACATCCAGCGCTGGACGACCATCCCCTCGCCCTACCTCCCGGAGCACGCCCGGAGCTTCACCGAGCGGCTGGTCCCCGACGGCTGGTCCGCGGGTTCGATGTTCACCTTCGGCGTGTTCCTGCCGGCCGGGGAGCTGGCCGGGATGCTCGGCCTGACCATGCGCTCGCCGGGCACGGCCGAGGTGGGTTTCTGGACCGCCGAGGAGCACCGCGGCCGCGGCTACATCACCGAGGCCACCCGCGCGGCCGCCCGCTGGGCGTTCACCGACCTGGCGGTCGACCGGGTCGAGTGGCGTGCCGAGGTGGGCAACCAGGGCTCGCGCGCCGTCGCGGAGCGTGCCGGGTTCACCATCGAGGGCACCCTGCGCTCCGCCATCGACAACAAGGGGGTGCGGCGGGACTGCTGGGTGGGCTCGCTGCTGCCGTCCGACCTGGGCCTGCCCTCGGCCGCGCCCTATCTTCCGGCCCCTTCGCGGGGCTGAGAGCGGGAGTCTTTCCGCTCTGTCAGTGCCACCCTCTATCGTCCGATCCATGACGACCCTCCCGCGCCCGACCACCGTCCTCTCGGCGGACGACGCCCGCCGTATCGCCCTGCGGGCACAGGGCTTCCTCGGTGCCCCCGACCGCCGCTCGGGCGTGCGGGGCGTGCTCCGCCACCTCGGCGCGGTCCAGCTCGACACCATCTCGGTCCTCGCCCGTTCCCACGAGCTCATCCCGTACGCGCGCCTCGGCGCCGTCGGGCGCAAGGCGGTCGACGCGGCCTACTGGACCGACACGCACGCGTTCGAGTACTGGTCGCACGCGGCCTGCATCCTGCCCGTCGAGGAGTGGCCGCACTTCGCCTTCCGCCGCCGCGCCTACCGCGACCGCCCGCACTGGAGCCACGACCTCCCCGACGGCGTCTACGACCAGGTCATCAAGCAGCTGCGCACCGAAGGTCCGCTGACCGCGACGGAGTTGGGCGGCGCGAAGAAGACCAGCGAGTGGTGGGACTGGTCCGGCACCAAGGTCGCCGTGGAGCGCGCGCTGATGTACGGCGAGGTGGTGTGCGTCCAGCGGCGCGGCTGGAAGCGGGTGTACGACCTCGCCGAGCGCGCCGTCCCGAGCGCGCTGCTCCACGACGACCTGGACGACACCGAGTGCCTGCGCCGCCTGGTCGGGCTGGCCGGGCGGTCGCTGGGCGTCGGCACGCGCGCGGACATCGCCGACTACCACCGGCTCAAGGGCGAGCAGGTCGACGCGGTGATCGCCGACTCGGGGCTGGTCCCGGTGGAGGTGGAGGGCTGGGCCAAGCCGGCCTGGGCGGACCCGGCGGCGCTGGCCGCGCCTGCGCGCGGGCGGCACCGGACGACGCTGCTGTCCCCCTTCGACTCGCTGATCTGGGACCGGGCACGCACCGAGCGGATCTTCGGATTCACCCACCGCCTGGAGGCCTACGTCCCGAAGCCGAAGCGGGTGTACGGCTACTACGCGATGCCGGTGCTGGCCGGCGGCCGCCTGGTGGGCCGGGTGGATCCGGCGCGTGAGGCGGGCGGCGTGCTGGTGGCACGGCAGGTCGCGCTGGACACGCCGAAGGCGGTGCCCGCGGTGGCCGAGGCCCTCGTGGAGGCGGCGAGCTGGGTGGACTGCACGACCGTGCGGGTGGAGCGCGTGGACACTCCGGAGCTGCGGGAGCCGCTCGTCCAGGAGGTCAGCCGCGCGCTGATGACGGCGCTGCGCTGAGCGGTCCCGGAGGTCTCAGCGGATCTCCAGGATCTTCTCCCGCATCGCGTAGACCACCGCCTCCATCCTGGAGTGCAGCTGCAGCTTCTCCAGGATGTTGCGCACGTGGTTCTTCACGGTGTTCTCGGAGATGAACAACTCCTTCGCGATATCGCGGTTGTTCATGCCCGTGGCGACCAGTTTGAGGACTTCGAGTTCGCGATCGGTGAGCCGTGGCGCCGGGACCAGCCGGCGCTCGTCGGTGCGCTGGATCATCGACTTGAACTCGGTGAGGAGTTTCGACGCCATGGACGGACTGATCTGCGACTGCCCGTCGGCCACGGCGCGAATGGCGGTGGCCACCTCGTCGGTGGAGATCTCCTTGAGGAGATATCCGGTCGCGCCCGCTTTGATCGCCTCGTAGAGGTCGGCTTCCTCGTCGCTGATCGTCAACATGATGATCTTCGCGCTGGGTGCGACCTCCTTGATGGAGGTGCAGGCCTCGATGCCGCCGCGTTTGGGCATCCGGACGTCCATCAGGACGATGTCCGGCAGGAGGTCGGCGGCCTTGTCCACGGCCTCGGCGCCGTCTCCCGCCTCGCCGACGACCTGGATGTCCTCCTCGGCGGCGAGCACGATCTCCAGGCCACGGCGGAAGAGCGCGTGGTCGTCCACGACAAGGACCCTGATCGGTTCCTTGCGCGCAGCGCCCTCCGTGTCCGGGCCCAAGCCGGTGACGCCGTCGCCGGCATCAGCCCGCATCGGTCCGAAGCTGTCCGCCATCGTTCCTCCCCCTGAAGGCTGTGGCCTGTGGTGCTGTGCCATCGCCAACCCAAGGCAGCGGCCCACCGGTTGGACCGTTGCGGCCATGATTCCATGCCCGGGCGGCAACGCGGAGACAGAGCGGGGCGCGAAGTGGTCGCACACCGGTGCCCCTGGGGGGCGCACGCACGCTTCCAGGGGCACAGGCTCAGCTGCCGGGCGGGCGGGTCAGCCGCCCAGTGTGCCTCCCGCCGCCGGGGGTTGCGCCTGGGCGACCATCGGGTCGGTGCTCAGGTGGATGACGCCGTAGTCGTACGCGTGTCGCCGGTAGACGACGCTCGGCTCCTTGGTCTCGGAGTCGACGAACAGGTAGAAGTCGTGTCCGACCAGTTCCATCTCGTACAGGGCCTGGTCGAGGCTCATCGGTGAGGCGACGTGGGTCTTCTCGCGGACGATGAGGGGGCCTTCGCCCTTCACCTCCAGGGAGCCCATCTTCTTGGTGGGCACGCCGTCGGGCTCTTCCGCCGGGACCGGGACACCGTTCCCGTTGAGGGTCGCCGCGTCCGGGACGTGGTCGGCGACTTCGGCGGCCGGGATCCGCTGGGCGCCACGGCGGGAGTACCGCTTGTCGTGCTGCTTGCGCAGCCGCGCGTCCAGCTTCTCCGCCGCCAGGTCGAGTGCCGCGTACGGGTCGCTGGCCGCTGCCTCCGCCCGGATCACCGGACCGCGGGAGCGGAGCGTGATCTCCACCCGGTCGCAACGGTCCGCCTGTCGGGGGTTGGGCTCCTTGGACACCTCGACGTCGAGGCTGATCACCTTGCCGTCGAGCTTCTGGATCTTCTCCAGCTTCAGCTTCTCGGCCACGTGCTTGCGGAACCGCTCGGGCACCTCGGTCTTGCGGCCCTTGACGACGATGTCCACGCAGAACTCCGTTCCCGGAGCGCTCCGCTCCTATGGCGGAGCATCTCCCTTTTTGCACCCGACTCCGGGGAACCCCGGAGCCTCGGACTCGGCGACTTCACCTCCTCCTCCCCCATGGGCAAGATCAGCACCCCAGCACCGCGATGATTACGGAAAACACGCGGCACAGCATTCGGATTCGGGAGGCACGGCCTGCGGCTTTCTCCCTCACAACCGAACATATCTCGCCCGGACGGATGTCGTCACCCTCTACTGATGCGTACCTCCATTCAGGCGAATTGGGCTGGTCACTACCTGCAACGATGAGCGTCGGCAGTCAGTTCCGGTTCATTTCAAAAGAATCCGGTGCGGCTGCGATCACGGCCGCGAGGATCGGCCACGCGGGGGCGTTCCCCTCGGCGATTCCCGGTGCGTCCCGTGTCCACCTCGCTCGTTCTTCCCTCGGTCCGGCGGTCCGTTCCTCCCTACCTTCCCAAGCCGCGCGCCGATACACAGCCGTTGTCTCTTCTACTGCCCCTTCCGGCGCCGTCTCCTCCCGTACCGCACGCGCCGCTTCCGCGAGGGTGGCGCCGGTCGTGACGAGGTCGTCGACGAGGACGACCCGGCCGCCCGCGAGCAGCCGGGCACCGCCGGCCACGACCTCCAGCGCGCCGTCGATGTTCGCCAGCCGCTGCCGGGAGTTGAGCCCGGACTGGTCGGCCACGGCCCGCCGCTGCCGGAGCACCGGGACGACCCGCGCCGGGGCTCCGGTGCGCCGCAGCCCGGCGGCGGCCGCGCGGGCGATCCGGCGCACCGGATCGTGTCCCCGCGCCCGCACGGCCCACGGCGCGGAGGGCACCGGCACGAGAAGCAGCGGCGTGACCCCGGGGACGTCGCCCGTGCCGCCGGTCTCGTCGTACTGGAGCCCGGCGCACACCGCTCCCGCCAGGGCCGCGCCGAGCGCCCCCGCGAGCGCCAACGCGCCCCGCTCCTTGTGGGCGAGGAGTGCCGCCCGCACCTCGTCCGCGTAGGTCGCCGCCGCGTACACCGCCGGCAGCCCGCGCGGCTCCGGCACCGGTCGCACCCGGCGCGGTACGGCCCCGCTCAGGGCGGCACGGCACTCGGGACAGAGCACCGTGCGAGGCGTCCCACAGCCTCCGCACTCGGCCGGGAGCACCAGGTCGGTGAGGTCCTGCCACCACCCCCGCATGAGCCCACTGTGCCCACACCCGGCCGCGGCGGCCACCCCTGTGGACAACCGCCTGTGGACACCGCCTGTGGACAACCGGACGAAAAGCGATCGTCCGCGGAGCGGGGCTCCGAGCCGGCCCGAGCCCCAGGCCTCAGCCCAGCCCAGCCCACAGGCCCTCAGCGCTCAGGGCACCAGACCCTCAGGCCCACAGGCCCACAGGCCCACAGGCCCTCAGCCCGGATATATCGGCGCCGAGCCGTCCTTGACCACCTTCTGCCACTGCGCCCCGGACGGCAGCCGGACGATCCCGTCGTCCTTCGAGCGGGCCACCAGCGGCACCCGGTCGTCCTCGGACGCGGCGATCGCCAGGACGCCCGTGAGGGCCGCGGGCGCCGGTCCGTCCGGCGTGGAGCCGTCGACCTGCACGTACCGCGTCTGCTGCACACCGCCCTGCTCACGCCCGACCACCACGAGCCGGCTGTCCCCGGCCCAGGACATCGCGGTGACCTCCTCGGAACCGGGCGTGGCGGAGCGCAGTTCCAGGACCGAGACCTCCTGCTGGTCGTCGGACCTGCTGCGCTCGATCCGCCCCACCAGCAGCGACTGCTTGCCGTCCTTCTCCACGACGAGCGCGATCCGCACCCCGTCGGCGGCGACCCGCACGTCCTCGATGCGGCCGTCCAGCTCGGGGATCTGCACCGCCATCGGCTGGCCGACGCCCTGCGCGAGCATGTACAGCTGCGGATCGGCGGCGTTCCGGTCGGCCACCCACAGGTCGCCCCTGGCGTCCCAGCTCGGCGCCGTCAGCCGGTCGGCCTCGGTCGCTCCGTGGCTGGTCAGCACGGCGCCGCCGAGCGTGCCGTCCGACGCGAGCGAGGTGACGTACAGCGACCTGCCGTCGCTGCTGACCCCGGCCGCGGTCCGCTCGTCGCGGGCGACCGCCACCGACTGCAACGGCTTGTCGCCCACCCCGAACGGCCCCGGTACCGCCACCGCGCCGGTGCCGGTCCCGCCCGCCGTCATCCGCACCAGCCGGTGCTTGCCGTCCAGGAAGTAGAGGTAGTCGGGCCGCTTCGCGGACGGGCGCCAGGCAGTGGCCTCGGCCTCCTCCTCGGTGACGTCGCACATCCGGCCGCCGTTGACGGACTGCAGCGCGACCGATTCCACGGTGGGCGTCAGGTTCCGCAGCGTGAACAGCAACTCGGTCGCCATCTCGGTGCACTTGACCGAACCGACCCGGGACGCCTTGACGTTCAGCGGCACGGTGACCTGGTTCTGGTCGTCCGGCGTCAGCCCGGACACGCCCTTCTTCAGGGCCGTACCGGTCGGGAAGCTCGACCGGACCACCGGGCCGAGCCACGTGGTCGGGCCCTTGATCAGCGAACGCACCAGCTGGGTCGTCGGATCCACCCGGCTGCGGACGAAGACCGGGTCGGCGACCGCCACCGGCTGCCCGGTCTCCCCGGCGGACGTCCCCGAGGCGAAGTAGTACTTGTTGACGGACGTGTAGTTGCGCTGGAAGTCGGACTTGCCCATCACCACGCCCTGCGGCAGCGAGTCGATCCGCCACTGCCCGCTCTTGGCGTCCTTCGTCAGGTGCACCGTCCGCTGATACGACCCGTCGGCCGGCGTGTACGCCTGCTGTGCGTCGACCGTCGCCACCCGGCTGCCCTGCAGCGTGTACGTGATGCTGTTCGTGCCGTCCCGGCCGACCGGGCGCGGATCCGTCTGCATGCTCGGCCCGTTCGCCAGCACCGTCGCCTGCGAATCCGGCCGCCAGATCTTCGCGGCGGCCGGGCTCAGGTACTTGCGTGCCGTGTCGTACCGCGGATCGTCACTGGTCAGGGCCTCGAGGAACCCCTGGACGATCTCGGTGGAGGAGGCGTCCTGCTGCGGCGGCATGGCGAAGACCCGCACCTGCGTGTCCTGCCGTGGCGTGGACTCGACGTCCCGCAGATCGCCGCTGTCCGGCATGGAGGCACAGCCCGCCAGCAGTACGGCTCCGCAGGCGGCGTACGCCGCCACGCGCACCGGTCCGGGCCGCGCGCTCCCCTCGCGGTCACCGACCACGAAATGCCTCCCCTGGTGTGTTCGACTCGTCCGCCCCGCCGACGCTCCCGTCGCCCGCCGGGCCGGTACCGGCCGTGCTCTCCTGGCGCCGCACGCTTCCGCCGGGCCTTGGCACCACCCGCGCCCCGTTGCCCGGCAGCGCGGTCGGGTCGGCGGTCGGAGTCATGCCGGCCATCCGCTGCGCCATGGGAGCGAGCGCCGCTCCCTGCCCGCCGCCGGGCTGCATCGGCACGGTGGCCCGCTTGGCGTCGCCGCCCGGCAGACCGGCGTCGCTGAGACCCCGGTTGCGCCGGGAGTCCTTCGGTTCCAGAGGTATCGGCGAGCCCCGCAGCGGCTCGTCGGCGGTCCTCGGCAGCGTCAGCCGGAACTGCGAACCGCCGCCCGGCTCACCCCACGCCTGCAGCCAGCCGCCGTGCAGTCGCGCGTCCTCCAGGGCGATCGACAGCCCGAGGCCGGTTCCGCCGGTGGTACGCGCGCGTGCCGGGTCCGCACGCCAGAAGCGGCTGAAGACCCGCGTCGCCTCGCCGGGCTTGAGCCCGACGCCGTAGTCGCGCACCGCGATCGCCACCGCGCCGCCGGCCGAGGCCAGCTTGACGACGACGTCCTTGCCCTCGCCGTGCTCCACGGCGTTGACGACCAGGTTGCGCAGCACCCGCTCCACGCGCCGGGCGTCCGCCTCGGCCACCACGGGCTGCAGGTCGCCGAGCACGCGTATGTGCGTGCCCTTGCGCTCCGCGAGCGGCACGGCCCCGCTGACCACGCGCCGCACGACCTCCCTGAGGTCTATCGGCTCGGCCTCCAGCGCCGCCGCGCCCGCGTCGAAACGGCTGATCTCCAGGAGATCGGCCAGGAGCGACTCGAACCGGTCCAGCTGGTCGGCGAGGAGCTCCGCGGACCGCGCGGTCACCGGGTCGAAGTCCTCGCGCGCCTCGTGGATGACGTCGGCTGCCATCCGCACGGTCGTCAGCGGCGTACGCAGCTCGTGCGACACGTCCGACACGAACCGGCGCTGCATCCGCGACAGGTCCTCCAGCTGCTGGATCTTCAGCTGGAGGTTCTGCGCCATCTTGTTGAAGGCCTCGCCGAGCCGCGCGATGTCGTCCTCGCCGGTGACCTTCATCCGCTCCTGGAGCCGCCCGGCGGACAGCCGCTCGGCGATCCCGGCCGCCATCCGCACCGGCGTCACGACCTGCCGCACCACCAGCCAGGCGATGGCTCCGAGCAGGACGACGACGAACAGACCGGCCGTCGCGAGCGTGCCCTTGACCAGGCTGAGGGACTTCTCCTCCTGAGTGAGCGGGAAGAGGTAGTACAGCTCGTACGGGTCGCCGTTCGGGTCGTTGACCTGCTTGCCGATGACCAGGGCGGGCTGCGAGTCCTTGTCGCTGTCCGTGTAGACGATCCGCGCGTAGCTCTGCGCCGCGGTCATGGTCCCGTTGATCCGGGTCCGCAGGTCGTCGGGGACGCTGGACGTCGGGTCCACCTGGCCGGAGGCGCGCGGACCGCGCCCGCCGCCGCTGTTGTCGCCCGCGGGCAGCGTCACCACGTCGAAGGCGCCCTGACCACCGCTGGACAGGGACTCGACGAGATCGCTCATCCAGGGGGTGAGGTTCTGCGACTGGCGTCCGTCCGGTGACACCGTCGTGTCCCCGGTGCCGGTCGCGGCCTCGTCGGCCTTCTGCTTGGCGACCGCGAAACCGCCGGTGGCCTGGCTCTGCGAGGCCTTCACCTTGGCGTCGAGGAGGCCGTTGCGGACCTGCCCGATGACGACGAACCCGAGCAGCAGGACGACGCCCAGCGACATCAGCAGGGTCGTGACGACGACCTTCAGCTGGATGTTGCGCCGCCACAGGCGCATGACCGGCAGCAGCGGCCGGCGCACCCAGCGCATGAACAGCCGCAGCACCGGGCTGCCCTGGACCCCGCCCTGCAGCAGCCCGCCCTCGACGAGCAGCGCCCAGCGCGAACGGGGCCTCTTCACGCCGACAGGCCGCTCCGGACGGTCCCCGGACCGGCCGGGGGCCGAAGCGGCACTGTCCTCGGACATGTCAGCTCGGTCCGGCCTTGTAACCGACACCACGGACGGTCACCACGATCTCGGGACGCTCCGGGTCCTTCTCGACCTTCGAGCGCAGCCGCTGGACGTGAACGTTGACGAGACGGGTGTCCGCCGCGTGCCGGTAGCCCCAGACCTGCTCCAGGAGCACCTCGCGGGTGAACACCTGCCACGGCTTGCGGGCGAGGGCGACCAGCAGGTCGAACTCCAGCGGGGTCAGCGCGATCGACTGCCCGTCGCGCTTCACCGAGTGCCCGGCCACGTCGATGACCAGGTCGCCTATGGCGAGCTGCTCCGGCGCCGGCTCCTCGGACCTCCGCAGCCGGGCGCGGATCCGGGCGACCAGTTCCTTCGGCTTGAACGGCTTCACGATGTAGTCGTCCGCGCCCGACTCCAGGCCCACGACCACGTCGACGGTGTCGCTCTTGGCCGTGAGCATCACGATCGGCACCCCGGACTCCGCCCGGATCAGACGGCACACCTCGATGCCGTCCCGGCCGGGCAGCATCAGGTCAAGCAGCACCAGATCGGGCTTGGTCTCACGGAAAGCGGCCAGCGCCTTGTCGCCGTCGGCTACGAAAGACGGCTCAAAACCTTCACCACGCAGCACGATGCCGAGCATCTCGGCCAGTGCGGTGTCGTCGTCGACGACAAGGACTCGTCCCTTCATAAACGACATCATCCCATTCTCATAACAGTGAAGGTTGCGCAGGTGACCAGGGTCACCGGCCTGTGACGATAGCCGCAGGAAGGCGTCACTGTCTGCCCACGGATACGGCGGGACCGGGCGCGGGCCCACGAGAGCCGCCGCGCACCCCGTGCCGGCCGACGCCCCCCGCCCTGCTCATCACCGCAGGTCGAGGGGTCGTTTCAGCCGCCGCACCGGCCGTCGTCAGCCGATCGGCACCTGCCGTGACCTGGCACACAGCTCCGCCAGCCCCTCGGCCGTCACCGGCGAGAGCACCCCCTGCTCGGTGACGATCGCCGTCACCAGCTCGGGCGGCGTCACGTCGAACGCCGGGTTGTACGCCTGCGTCCCCAGCGGTGCCACCGGAATCCCGCCACCCGCGCCCGTCACCGGCACGTGCGGCGCTATGACCTCGGTCACCTCGTAGCCGGGGCGCTGCTCTACCTCGATGGACGCCCCGTCCGGCGTCTCCGGATCCACCGTCGTCAACGGCGCCACCACGATGAACGGCACATGGTGGTACCGCGCCAGCACCGCCAGCGGATAGCTCCCCACCTTGTTCGCCACCGAGCCGTCGGCCGCGATCCGGTCCGCTCCGATCAGCACCGCGTCCACCTCGCCCGCGGCGAACAGCGAACCGGCCGCGCTGTCGGTGAGCAGGCTGTACGCCATGCCGCTGCGCGCCGCCTCGTACGCCGTCAGCCGGGCGCCCTGCAGCAACGGACGGGTCTCGTCCACCCAGAGCCGCCGCAGCCGTCCCGCCCGGTGCGCCTGCAGGGCCACCGCGAACGCCGTCCCCTCGCCCCCGGACACCAGCGACCCGGTGTTGCAGTGGGTGAGGATGCGATGCCCGCCGCCCGGCAGCAACTCGTCGAGGAGCGCCAGCCCGTGCCCGGCCATCCTGGCGCTCGCCTCGGCGTCCTCCCGGTGCAGCGCCCGCGCCGCGACCAGCGCCGCCACGGCAGCCGCCCCGGTGTCACCGTTCTTCGCCAGCGCCGACCGGTACGCGGCGGCGGCCCTGCGCACCCCGACGGAGAGGTTCACGGCCGTGGGCCGGGCCCCCTCCAGCGCCAGCGCCGCCTCGTCGACGTCGAACCCCCGCACGGCGGCGAGCGCGACGCCGTACGCCCCCGCTATGCCCAGCAGCGGCGCTCCGCGCACCGCGAGCGTCCGGATCGCCTCGACCAGGGCCGACGCGTCCGTGCACACCAGCTCGACCTCCTCGGCCGGCAGTCTGGTCTGGTCGAGAAGGACCACCACGGGGCCCTCGGGCGGCTCCTCCCACCGGATCACGGGCATTCCTGTCGGCCGCTTGTCCTCGCCGGTTTGCGCGTACTGATCAGCCATGCCGTCAGTCTGCCCCGGATCCGGCGGACAATTGAAGGTGCGGAGCCTGTACCGCGGCAGGTCACTGGGTGACCTGCCCATGGCACGATGGCAGCCAACCTGCCACCGCGACCGCGGACGGGCACCGTGAAGGAGCTTCGATGAACGACACTCCGGGCTGGGCCTCGCCCGGATCCGCCCCGTCCGACGGGCGGGAACCCGGCGCGTCCGCCCCTGCCGACCGCCCCGTTCCCGCAGGCCCTGCCGAGCAGCCCTCCGAGCAGCCGGGTACCGGCCCACAGGACTCCGGTCCGAAGTGGTCCAAGGACCAGCCGCCGGCCGGCCAGTGGTCCGCGCCCACCGGCGCCCCGGCGCCGGGCCAGGCACCGCCGCCACCACCGCCCGGCCCCGGCTGGGGCGGCCGGCCCCCCGGCGGCGGTTACGGAGGCTACGGCGGCCCCGGTGGACCCGGCGGCTACGGCCCGCCCGGCGGCTACGGAGCCTGGGGCGGCGGCTGGGGCGGCCCTCCGCCCGCGGCGAAGCCCGGCGTGATCCCGCTGCGCCCGCTCGGCGTCGGCGAGATCCTCGACGGCGCCGTCTCCACCATGCGCACCTACTGGCGCACGGTCCTCGGCATCTCGCTGACGGTCGCCGTCGTCACCCAGGTCGCGGTCATCCTCCTCCAGGGCTTCGTCCTCAACGACACCGAGACCACCGACGCCCTCAACGAACCGGGCGCCTCCCTCCGGGAGGTCTCCCGCGCCGCGGGCGAGGTCATGGCCGGCTCGGGCGCCGTCCTGCTGATCTCGCTGGTCGGCACGATCATCGCGACGGCCCTGCTGACCACCGTCACCAGCCGCGCCGTCCTCGGCAGGTCCGTGACCATCGGCGAGGCCTGGCGCGACGCCCGCCCGCAGGTGCTGAGGCTGTTCGGCCTCATCGTCCTGCTGGGACTCATCGCGGTCGGCGTCCTGCTGGTCGGCGCACTGCCCGGCATCGTCGTGGCGATCGCCGGCGGCCCCGGCGGCGCCATCGCCGCACTGCTCATCGTCGGCATCCTCGGGGGCGCCGTCGTCACCCTGTGGCTGATGATCCGCTTCTCGCTGGCCTCTCCCGCCCTGATGCTGGAGAAGCAGGGCATCACGAAGTCGCTGGGCCGCTCGGCCAAGCTCGTCCGCGGTTCCTGGTGGCGGGTCTTCGGCATCCAGATCCTCGCGACGATCATCGCCAACGTCATCTCCTCGATCGCCGTGATCCCCTTCGCCGTGATCGCCGCCATCCTCAGCGGCGACGGCTACTCCGGCTTCCTGGAGAGCACCAACACCAGCGTCGGCTGGACGTTCCTCGTGATCAGCGGCATCGGATCGGTGATCGGCTCCATGCTGACCTTCCCGATCAACGCGGGCGTCACCGTGCTCCTCTACATCGACCAGCGCATCCGCCGCGAGGCCCTCGACCTCGAACTGGCCCGCGCGGCCGGCGTGGAGAACCACGGCGCGAGCGCCGCCGGCGCCGTCCCGGGGAGCTGATGCGGTGAGTCCGGGGGGAGTTCTCACCGCGGTGCCCGCGGTCCTGCCGCGCGCCGCCGACGGGGCCGTACGCGGCCTGCTGCGGGCCCGGGAGACAGCCCTGCTCGCGTCGGCCCGCTCCGGCGACGAGCCGCCCGTGACCATCCCGCGCGACCCTGCGCGGGAGGCGGCACGGCGCGAGCTGGCCAAACGGATGTACCACGAGAACGACCCCGGACTGTTCCAGCGTGCCCTGCACGCCTTCCTGGACTGGGCGGGCCGCATGCTGTCCGCCGCCGCGTCCGCGACACCCGGAGGCACGCTGGGCCTGGTCGTCGTGGTCCTGGCGGTCGTCGCCGTCGTCGGCGCCCTGTGGTGGCGTCTGGGCACACCGCACCGCCGGCCCGTCTCCGCCACCGCCCTGTTCGACGACCGCCCCCGCAGCGCCGCCGAACACCGCGCGGCCGCCGAGGCCCACGCCGCCCAGGGCCACTGGAACCAGGCCCTCCAGGAACGCATGCGCGCCGTCGTCCGCTCCCTGGAGGAACGCGCCCTGCTCGACGTCCGTCCGGGCCGCACCGCCGACGAGGCCGCCGACGAAGCGGGCCGCGTGCTGCCCGCCCACCCGGACCGGCTGCGCGCCGCCGCCCGCGAGTTCGACGACGTGACGTACGGCGGCCGCAGGGCGACCCAGGCGTCGTACGAGCGCATCGCGGAACTCGACCGCGACCTGGAACGCACCAGGCCGACCCTCGCGACCAGCACCGCGAGCACCGCCCACCACATCCGCCGGGGAGACGCCGAATGACGACCGGCACAGCCCTCGCGCCCACCACCACCGCGCCCACCACCCGCCAGGTCTGGACGCGCAGCCGGGGCATCGTCCTCGCCGTGGTGCTCCTGCTGGCCGGTGCCGTCGCCATCGCCGTCATCCGCTCCGACAGCAGGCACGGCGAACTCGACCCGCGCTCCGTCGACCCCTACGGCAGCCGCGCCGTCGCAGAACTCCTCGCCGACCGGGGCGTGTCCACCCGCGTGGTCACCACCCTGTCCGAGGCCCGCGCCGCGGCCGGCCGGGACACCACCCTGCTGATCGCCGTCCCCGACCTGCTCACTCCGGGGCAGCAGTCCCAGCTGCGGCTGTCGACCGCCGGATCGGGCGGCCGCACCGTCCTGGTCGCGGCCGGCAGCACGTCCGTCGAACGGCTCGCCCCCGGCGTCACCGCCGACCCCGCCACCAGCCTGAAGTCCACGCTCGACCCGCACTGCGGACTGGCCGCGGCCCGCCGCGCGGGCCGCGCGGACACCGGCGGCATCCGCTACACCACCACCCACCTCGACGCCGACACCTGCTACCCCAGCCAGCGTCTGGCCACGCTGATCCGGGTCCCCGCGGCCTCCGGAGGCGGCGACACCGTCGTCCTCGGCTCGCCCGACATCCTGCTCAACGACCGGCTCGACCAGCAGGGCAACGCCTCGCTCGCCCTCCAGCTCCTCGGCTCCCGCCACCATCTGGTCTGGTACCTCCCCTCGCTCTCCGACGCGTCGGCCGCCGGCACGGACGACCAGAAGACCTTGTTCGACCTGCTCCCCTCCGGCTGGCTGTGGGGCGCGCTCCAGCTGTTCCTCGCCGCGGTCCTCGCCGCCTTCTGGCGCGCACGCCGGCTCGGCCCGCTGGTGCCCGAGAGACTGCCCGTGGCGGTCCGCGCCTCCGAGACCGTCGAAGGCCGCGCCCGCCTCTACCGCAAGGCCAACGCCCGCGACCGGGCGGCCGCGGCTCTCCGCGCCACCGCACGCACCCGGCTCGCCCCGCTCGTCGGCGTCCCCGTCTCCCAGGCGGACGCGCCCGAGGCCCTGCTGCCCGCCCTCTCCGCCCACCTCCACGGCGACGGCCAGGCCCTGCACGCCCTGCTCTTCGGACCGCCGCCCGGCGACGACGCGGCCCTCATCGCCCTCACCGACCAACTCGACGCCCTCGAAAGAGAGGTACGCCGTCCATGATGGACCCGACCACTGACAACGCCGGGACCACCGGGAACCCGGCCGACGCCCGGGCCTCCCTGGAGTCCCTGCGCGCCGAGATCGCCAAAGCCGTGGTCGGCCAGGACCCCGCCGTGACCGGCCTCGTCGTCGCTCTCCTGTGCCGTGGACACGTACTCCTCGAAGGGGTCCCCGGTGTGGCGAAGACCCTGCTCGTGCGTGCGCTCGCCGCAGCGCTCGAACTGGACACCAAACGCGTCCAGTTCACCCCCGACCTGATGCCGAGCGACATCACGGGCTCCCTCGTCTACGACACCCGCACCGCCGAGTTCTCCTTCCAGGCGGGCCCGGTCTTCACCAACCTCCTCCTCGCGGACGAGATCAACCGCACCCCGCCCAAGACCCAGTCCTCCCTCCTCGAAGCC
The DNA here is from genome assembly GCF_044767465.1 of Streptomyces sp. NPDC101237. Classification (NCBI taxonomy): domain Bacteria; kingdom Bacillati; phylum Actinomycetota; class Actinomycetes; order Kitasatosporales; family Streptomycetaceae; genus Streptomyces; species Streptomyces sp. NPDC101237. Next base: position 397,269 of record NZ_JBIWNY010000005.1, read on the forward strand.
ATGGAGGAACGCCAGGTCACGGTCGACGGCACCCCGCGTCCGCTCCCCGACCCCTTCCTGGTCGCCGCCACCCAGAACCCTGTCGAGTACGAGGGCACGTACCCCCTCCCCGAGGCCCAACTCGACCGTTTCCTCCTCAAGCTGACGATCCCCCTCCCCTCCCGCCAGGACGAGATCGACGTCCTCACCCGCCACGCCGACGGCTTCAACCCGCGCGACCTGCGCGCCGCCGGCGTACGCCCGGTGGCGGGCCCCGCCGACCTCGAAGCCGCCCGCGCCGCGGTCGCCAAGACGACGGTCTCTCCCGAGATCACCGCCTACGTCGTCGACATCTGCCGTGCCACCCGCGAGTCGCCGTCCTTCACCCTCGGCGTCTCACCTCGTGGCGCGACCGCCCTCCTCGCCACCTCGCGGGCGTGGGCCTGGCTGACCGGCCGGGACTACGTCATCCCCGACGACGTCAAGGCCCTCGCCCTGCCCACCCTCCGCCACCGTGTCCAGCTCCGCCCGGAGGCCGAGATGGAGGGCGTGACGGCCGACTCCGTCATCAACGCGATCCTGGCCCACGTCCCGGTCCCCCGCTGATGCCCGTCACCGGACGTGCCGCCCTCCTCGCGGCCATCGGATCCGTCCCGCTCGGCATCTGGGACCCGAGCTGGACGGGTGTCCTCGCCGTGAACGGTTCGATCGCGCTGGCCTGCGCCTGCGACTTCGCCCTGGCGGCTCCCGTACGACGCCTGGTGCTGACCCGCTCCGGCGACACGTCGGCGCGCCTCGGCGAGAGCGCGGACGTCACCCTGACCGTGACGAACCCGTCGGGACGCACCTTGCGGGCCCGGCTCAGGGACGGCTGGCCGCCGAGCAGTTGGGAGCCGGGCACGGAGATCGAGGCGTCACGACACCGCCTCACCGTCCCGCCCGGCGAACGCCGGCGCGTGACCACCCGGCTGCGTCCCACCCGTCGCGGCGACCGCCAGGCGGACCGCGTCACGATCCGCTCCTTCGGCCCCCTCGGTCTGTTCTCCCGCCAGGGCGGCCACAAGGTGCCCTGGACCGTACGGGTTCTGCCCCCGTTCACCAGCCGCAAGCACCTGCCGTCGAAACTCGCCCGATTGCGTGAACTCGACGGCCGCACCAGCGTCCTGACCCGCGGCGAGGGCACCGAATTCGACAGCCTGCGCGAGTACGTTCCCGGTGACGACACCCGTTCCATCGACTGGCGTGCCACCGCCCGGCAGTCGGCGGTCGCCGTACGCACCTGGCGTCCCGAACGGGACCGGCACATCCTCCTGGTGCTCGACACCGGTCGCACCTCCGCCGGCCGCGTAGGGGACGCCCCGCGCCTGGACGCCTCGATGGACGCGGCGCTCCTCCTCGGCGCCCTCGCCTCGCGTGCGGGCGACCGGGTGGATCTGCTCGCCTACGACCGCCGGGTCCGTGCCCGCGTGCAGGGCCGTGCCGCGGGCGACGTCCTGCCGTCCCTGGTCGAGGCGATGGCGACGCTGGAGTCCGAGCTCGTCGAGACGGACGCGCGCGGGCTCACGGCCACGGCCCTCCGGGCGGCTCCACGCCGCTCTTTGATCGTGCTCCTGACGACGCTCGACACCGCGCCGGTCGAACAGGGCCTGCTCCCCGTCCTCGCTCAGCTGACCCAACGCCACACGGTGCTGCTCGCGTCGGTGGCCGACCCTCGTGTCGCCCGGATGGCGGCGGCACGCGGAGACGCCGACGCGGTGTACGAAGCGGCGGCAGCGGCGCACGCCCAGAGCGAGCGGCACCGCACGGCGGAACAACTCCGTCGGCGCGGTGTGACGGTTGTGGACGCGACGCCTGAAGATCTCGCTCCCGCACTGGCCGACGCATACCTGGCCCTGAAAGCGGCGGGCCGGCTCTGAAACTCCTGGCAGGCCCGTGGACGGACCTGCCACTTCTCCCGCTCCGCACCGAATAAAAGGCCCCGGAAATGCGGAAAGGCCCACACCATACGGTGTGGGCCTTTCCCAATGATTGTTCGGCGGTGTCCTACTCTCCCACAGGGTCCCCCCTGCAGTACCATCGGC